>DATJIN010000053.1:0-41983 GCA_035493275.1 Sphingomonas sp.
TCGGCCTGCGCGGCTTTCTGCTCGTCGGTCAGTTCGGCGGCGTAGCCGCCCGTCCCGGACGCGGTCAGCTGGTCGGAAAAAACGGCTTTCGCGCCCAAGCTTTCGATCTGTTCCTTGACCTCAGGCCGCACGTCGGTCGCCGAGACCTGCGCGCCGAGGCGGCGGGCGGTCGCAATCGCCTGCAACCCCGCGACGCCGACGCCCATCACAAACACCTTCGCCGCGCTGACGGTGCCCGCGGCGGTCATCATCATCGGGAAGGCACGACCATATTCGGCGGCAGCATCGAGCACCGCCTTGTACCCCGCCAGGTTCGACTGGGACGAGAGAATGTCCATCGACTGCGCGCGCGTGATGCGCGGCATGAATTCCATGGCCAGCGCTTCGACGCCGAGACCGGCATAAGCATCGACTCGCGCGCGCTCTCCGAAAGGGTTGAGCCCCGCGGCGAGCCACGCGCCCGGCTTCACGCCCTGAAGGCTTGCCGGATCGGGGCCCTGGACACCGAACAGCAGATCGGCGTCGTTGAGCGTCGCCGCGCGGTCTCCCAACGACGCTCCCGAATCGGCAAACGCCTGGTCGGCGATATTGGCTAAGCCGCCCGCGCCACGTTCAACCGCGACATTCGCACCGAGCGCGATCAGTTTCTTGACCGTTTCGGGCGTGGCCGCGACGCGGCGTTCGCCTGGAGCGGTTTCTCTGAGGACGGCGATCTTCACCGGGTGATGAGGAAGATGACGACTGCGGCTGCGATTACCGACGCGATCGTCCCGGTCTTCAGCCAGAACAGGAACCGGCTGTACCCGTCGACGTGCGCCGGAAAATCCTCGGCCCCGGTGGTAATATGATCGCTTGACATATGCTCGCCTTAAATTTGTTCGACACCGGGTCTAGCGAGGGTCCGCGTCAGCCTCAAGGGAACCGATGTTTTCGCTCCGCAGTTAAATCCAAATAAACCAGTGTCCCGTATCTGGACAATCGAGGTGACTCGTTAAGCAGCTTGATCGGAGGCCGATGACACCGAACGGTGCCCAGATGCTAATGCTGGTAGACGGCGACCCGGCGCAGCTGCGTCTGGTGTCGGCGTTGGCGCAGCGTGGCGGCTGGCGCACGGTGTCGGCGGCGGGCGAGGACATGGCGCTCGCGCGTCTGGCCTCGCGCGACGGGCAACAGCTCGACGCGGTGCTGATCGATCACAGCGTCGGCGACGTTACACCCCTGATCGCGGCGATGCGGGCGAAACGGCCCGATCTGCCGATCGTCGCACTGACCGCGAATAGCTCGGTCGAAACCGCCGTCGCGGCGATGCGCGCTGGCGCAAGCGACTTCCTCGTCAAGCCGGTCGCGCCGGATCGTCTGTTGGCGGCGCTGGCCGCGGCGGTCGAAAGCGGCGTGCATGGCGGCGAACTGCGCCCGCTGACCGAAAAATTCTCGATGCCGCTGGCGTTTGGCCAGATCGTCGGCAACGCGCCAAAATTCCGCGCCGCGCTCGAAATTGCGGCCAAGGCGGCCAGCGCCGACGTGCCGGTGCTGATCGAGGGTGAACCCGGCGTCGGCAAGGCTACGGTCGCCGACGCGATCCACCATGCCTCCCCGCGCGCGGAGGGGCCACTGGTGACGGTTGATTGCGCCGCAGTCCCGGCCAACGGCGTCGAATCACTGCTGTTCGGCCACGAAATGGGGGCATTCCCGGGCGCGTTCACCAGGAATATCGGCAAGATCTGCGACGCGAACGGCGGCACGCTGGTGCTCGACGAGGCGTGCAAGCTGCCCAACGATGCGCAGGCCAAGCTGCTGCACTTGATCGATCATGGTGAGGTCGTGCCGATCGGCGGGCGCCCGATCCCGATCGACGTGCGGATCGTCGCCCTCGCCAATTGCCCGCTGACCGCCGACGTGCAGCAGGGGAAGTTCCGCGAGGACCTGTTCTACCGGCTCGCCAAGGTCCAGCTGACCCTGCCGCCGCTGCGCGAACGTTTGGCCGATTTGCCCGCGCTCGTCATCCATATGCTCACCCGCATAGCGCGCGAACCGGGCCTGCGGGCTCTGACGATCAGCGACAATGCGGTTGCGCTGCTGAGCAGCTATGGCTGGCCGGGCAATTCACGCCAGCTCTACAACGCCCTCTTCCGCGCTGCGGTGTTCTGCGAAGGTGACCGGCTCGACGTCGAAGATTTTCCGCATATTGCCGGCGAACGCCCGACATCGCACGCCGCCGCGCCGGTGGTGGCGCAGGAAGGCGGTATGGCGCTGCTGGGTGGGGACGGCCATTTCCGCCCGCTGGAAGAAATCGAAGCCGACGTCATTCGCGCGGCAGTCAATCATTATCACGGCCGCATGACTGAAGTCGCGCGCCGCCTCGGGATCGGCCGCTCGACGCTCTACCGCAAGCTCGCCGAACTGGGCATTTCCGACGCCGCCTGAAAGGCTTGGCCCAAGAAATAAGGGGCAGGCGCGAGGTGGGAAAGCGCCTGCCCCGATCGGCCGAGGGTCCAATCCAGCCGATTTTCTAAGGCATCAACACCGTGTCAACGACGTGGATGACGCCGTTGGACTGCATCACGTCGCCAATCGTCACATGGCTCATCCCGCCCTTGGCATCCGTCAGCATCAGCGTCTTGCCGGCCATCGTCGCGGTCAGCGGCTCACCTTGAACTGTGGTCAGCGTGGCCTTGCCGCCGCCCGCCTTGATCGCCGCGGCAATGTCCTTCGACGTCATGCGCCCGGCGACGACATGATAGGTCAGGATGGTGGTCAGGGTCGCCTTGTTCTCGGGCTTGACCAGAGTTTCAACCGTGCCGGCAGGCAGCTTGGCGAAAGCGGCGTTGGTCGGAGCGAAGACCGTGAACGGGCCGGGCCCTTTCAACGTATCGACCAGCCCCGCCGCTTGGACCGCGGCGACAAGCGTCGTGTGATCCTTCGAATTGACGGCATTGTCGACGATCGTTTTGGTGGGGTACATGGCGGCGCCGCCGACCATGGGATTGGCCGCCAAGGCGGGCGCAGTGAATGCGAACGTCAGCGCGGCTACAACGGCAAACTTCGTCATGAATTTCTCCTCCTCGAAGCTCGTGCTTCGAAGAAGATACGGATGCCGGCACGAAGCGGATGCGTCAGGTTCGGATTAATTTTCCGGTTGCGACCACCGGCCCGGTCGGCAGGCCGGTCGGCGAGCCGCCCGCGGGTTCCAGCGAGACGGCGAAGGTCATGCCCTCCGCCATCAGCTTGCGCATCGCCGGTGTGACACTGTGTGCCGAGCGGCCATGAGCATCGAACACACCCAGCGAGCGCGGCTTGCCGTCCGCCGGGATGACCCACAATTCGGGATAGCGCTTGCCCGGCTCGAGATGGCCCGGCGCCGTGCGGAAATGACCTTGATCGTCAACGACCAGCGCGACCTGCGATCCGCCCTGCCCCGTGAGCATGGCGATCATCGGCGCGGGTGCGGCGACCGTTTTCGTCACGTACACGGGCTGCGGCGGGGGCGCGAGGCCGATATAGGCAACGAGCGCCGCGGCGATCGACATCGCGCCGATGGCGGTATTGCGCCAGCGCGTCACCCGCCCGGACGCGTCATCGTTCGCGGCGAGCCGCCGCTCGATGCCGCGCCAGATATACTGCGGCGGCTCGACCGCGCCACGGTCGGCGAGCGGGCTTAGCTGGTCCCGCCACCAAGCGATTCGGAGCGACAGCGGCGCATCGAGTCGCGCACGCGCCTGCACGGCCGCAGCTTCCTGCGGGTCGAGCAGACCGATCGCGAATTCGGCCGCAAGCAGATCGTCGTCGTCCCTCACTGCAGGCAATCCCGCAGTTTCATCAACGCGCGGCGTATGCGACTCTTGATCGTCCCCAGCGGGATACCCGCGCGATCGGCAATGTCGGCGTAAGTCGCCCCGTCAAAAAAGGCGGTGCGGATCAGGCTGGCATCGCCCTTGGCGAGCGCCTCGACACAGCCGTGAATTCGCGCATCGCCATCGGCGGCGATCAGGCAGGCTTCGGCATCGGGCCGGTCGTCGGCAATCTCATGCACATCCTCGATCGGCGTCATGATACGCTTGCCACGCTGGCGCAGCCGGTCGATCGCGCGGTTGCGCGTCAACGTGACTAGCCAGGTGATCGGGCTCGCGCGCGCCGGATCAAAGCTGCCCGCGCGCTGCCAGACATTGATATAGGCGTCCTGTAACACGTCCTGGGCATCTTCCGGTTCGGGGAAGATACGCAGGCAAACGCCATATAGTTTCGCCGAGGTGCGTCGATACACCTCCTGCAACGCGGCGCGGTCGCCATCCGCGACGCGCGCAAGCGCGGCGGAAAGCGCAGCCCGTTCAAGCGAGGCGACGTCGGTACTCAGGCGATCTCCACCGCCATGGCGGTGCCTTCGCCGCCGCCGATGCACAAGGCCGCGACGCCGCGTTTCAGCCCGCGCGCCTGCAACGCCGCAACCAGGGTCGCGATGATGCGCGCGCCCGACGCGCCGATCGGATGGCCCAGAGCGGTGGCGCCGCCATTCACGTTGAGTTTTTCTGCCGGGATGCCCAGTTCCTGCATGGCGATCATCGGCACCATCGCAAAGGCCTCGTTGATCTCGAACAGGTCAGTGGTCTCGACGGTCCAGCCCGCCTGATCCAGCACCGATTTGATCGCCGGGACCGGCGCGGAGGTGAATTTGGCCGGCTCCTGACTGTGCGTCGCCCAGGCGACGATCTTCGCCGCGATCGGCAGGCCCTTGGCCTTGGCGACACTTTCCTTGGCGACGACAAGCGCGGCAGCGCCGTCCGAGATTGAGCTGGCATTGGCCGCGGTGATCGTGCCGTCCTTGGCAAACGCCGCGCGCAGACCCGGGATTTTGTCCGGATTGGCCTTGCCCGGCTGCTCGTCCTTGTCGACGACCGTCGTGCCCTTGCGGTCGACCACTTCGACGGGCGTGATCTCAGCGGCGAACTTGCCGGTCGCGATCGCGTCATTGGCTCGACTCAGCGAGCGGATCGCAAATTCGTCCTGCGCTTCACGCGTGAACTGATATTCCTTGCAGGTTTCCTCGGCAAAGCTGCCCATCGCCCGCCCGCTCTCATAGGCATCCTCGAGGCCATCGAGGAACATCGAGTCCTTGATGCTGTCATGGCCCAAGCGCGCGCCCGAGCGGTGCTTGGTGAGCATGTACGGGGCGTTGGTCATCGATTCCATACCGCCCGCGACGACGATGTCCGACGTGCCGGCGCGGATCGCCTCGGCTGCCATCATCGTCGCCTTCATTCCCGAGCCGCACACTTTGTTGACGGTGGTTGCGCCGGTCGAGATCGGCAGCCCGGCGCCGATCGAGGCCTGCCGCGCCGGCGCCTGGCCCAGTGCGCCCGGCAGAACGCAGCCCATGATCACCTGATCGACATCTGCCGGATCGACCTTCGATCGCTCGACCGCCGCCTTGATGGCGATGCTGCCCAGCTTGGTCGCGGGAACGGAGGCCAGCGCGCCTTGCATGCCGCCCATGGGCGTCCGCGCAAAACCGGTGATGACGATAGGTTCGTGAGTCATGCTATGGCCATAATGCGGTGCAGCACAAACGCCAAGCGGGGTGCATTGCGACGGCGAGCGCCGCTGGCTAGGGCGGACAGATGCACAAGCTCTATCCTGACGCCGCTGCCGCGCTCGACGGCCTGCTCCACGATGGCCTCACGATCTGCGCCGGCGGGTTTGGCCTGTGCGGCATTCCGGAGCGGCTGATCGACGCGATCGTTGCTTCGGGGGTCAAGGACCTGACCATCGCCAGCAACAATGCCGGGATCGACGGCCAGGGTCTGGGCAAGCTGCTGCGGACCCGCCAGGTCAAGAAGATGATCTCGTCCTATGTCGGCGAGAACAAGGAATTCGAACGGCAGTATCTGGCGGGCGAACTTGAGGTCGAATTCTGCCCGCAGGGCACGCTCGCCGAACGCATGCGCGCAGGTGGCGCGGGCATTCCCGGCTTCTACACCAAGACTGGCGTCGGCACGCTTGTGGCTGAGGGCAAGGAAGTGAAAAACTTCGACGGCGAGGACTACATCCTTGAACGCGGCATCCGCGCCGACCTGTCGATCATCAAGGGCTGGCGCGCCGACGAGTCCGGCAACCTCCAGTTCCGCAAGACCGCACGCAATTTCAACCAGCCGGCCGCGACCGCGGGCAAGGTCTGCGTTGCCGAAGTCGAGGAAATCGTCGCCGTCGGCACGATCGATCCCGACTGCATCCATCTGCCGGGTATCTACGTGAACCGGCTGATCATGGGCGGGCCGTACGACAAGCAGATCGAATTCCGCACTGTGCGCCAACGCGAAGCGGCCTGACCCCATGCGCGGGCGCACCGCCGGCGCGCTCTCGCTGGTCGCCACCACGCTGTTGCTGCAAGGCTGCGTCGCGGCAGTGATCCCGGCAATCGCCGCATCGAGCATCGTCCGTTCCCGCGGTAAGATTAAGCGTCATGCCGTAGCCGGGCGCGGGATCGCCACGCCCGGAGCCAAGGCCGCCATGGGCACTGTGGGAACGCTCACCACGCTCAAGGCCCTGCCCCCGCCGACGGGCGCCACGACCGGCGATCCGACAATGCAATTCGTCAATCACGCCCTGATGGTCGCCGCGACGGGCAAGCTGCCGGCCCATTCCATGGTGCTGTCGCCGCAATCGACGCTCGAAAAGGTCGAGTTCATTCTATGCGACTCCGGTCAGCCACTCGCGGTAGCGATCGACGCCGGGCTGGCCTCCGCTCCGCGCCTCACCGAGGCGCTGCGCCGCCTGCGCGCGTTCAGTGTCGAAGTGCTGTGGATCGCCGACCCTGCAGAGGTCGATCCACTGCGCGCCGAGCTCAAGCGCAGCGGCGCCTGGACCAACGGCGATGCGCCGATCCTGGTCACCGGCGCCGGAGCTGAGCGCAAGGAACTGGTCCGCCGCGAAGCGACGCGGGCGTTCTGTGTCGTTGCCGTTGCGGGGGCGAAACGCAGCGACGTCTATGAACTCTACAGCTTCCTGCGTGACCCGATTTTCGCCGCGGCGCTGGAGAGCTATTGGAATGCGGGCTGGTTTGTTCTGCCCGCAGACGCCATGGGGAAAACGCAATGACCAAGACGATCGACACATCGACGCTGCGGCGGTTTGGCGTCCTGCCGCTGGCCGCGCTCGCCGCCTGTTCGCAGACACCCGTGCCGATGAGCGCGAATAATGCGCCGCCCGCCGGCGCGATTCCGGCCAACTTCCAATTCTATGGCTCGGCCGAAGCTGGCGCTCTTTCCCAACAGGCGTTCCACGCCCTCATCGCGTTCGCCAAAACGCGCGTCGACAAGCGGCCAAAGGATAGTGTTGTTCTCGCCGCAGGCGCACCGCTGGTGAAGGGCGATTTCATCCCTTGCGGCGACAAGCCGTTCGCGGTCGTCTTCGACGTCGATGAAACGATGGTCCGCAATCTGGGCATCGAAGCTCGCGCCGCGCGGGGCGAGGCGTTCGATACAGCGCGCTGGAACCGGTGGATGGCGGATAACAAGGGCGCGGTGGATGCCATGCCCGGCGCTGGCCATGCGGTTGAGGATTTGCGCAAGCTGGGTGTGACGGTGATCTTCAACACCAACCGCAGCAACCAATATGCCGTGCAGACGGCGGCCATGCTCGACGCGCTCAAGCTCGGACCCGCGGTGCACAACGAAACGCTGTTCCTGCAGGGCGATGTCGACGGCAAGACCGGCAAGGATGGCCGCCGCCTGGCGATCGCCGCCAAATATTGCGTGATCGCGATGGCCGGGGACCAGCTGATCGACTTCTCCGATCGCTTTACCGAATTCAAATCGCCCGCCGATCGCCGCGCGACGGCGGTGCACAGCCGCGCCGCGGGTCTGTGGGGCAAGGGCTGGTTCGTCCTGCCCAACGCGGTTTACGGCAGTGCGCTGCAGGGCGGGCTCGACGACGCCTTCCCGCTCGACAAGCGCTGGAACGACGATGGAGCCGGCAAATAATGCCTTGGACGCGTGACGAAATGGCGGCGCGTGCCGCGCGGGAATTGCAGGACGGCTATTACGTCAATCTCGGCATTGGCATTCCGACACTGGTTGCAAACCACGTGCCTGCGGGGATGACGGTGACGCTGCAAAGCGAAAACGGCATGCTCGGAATCGGTCCGTTCCCCTACGACGACGAGGTCGACGCCGACCTGATCAACGCGGGCAAGCAGACCATCTCGGCGCTGCCTTCGTCCTCCTATTTCGGCTCCGAACAATCTTTCGCGATGATTCGCGGGGGGCACATCGATCTGACCGTGCTCGGCGCGATGGAAGTCTCCGAGGGCGGCGACATCGCGAACTGGATGATCCCCGGCAAGATGATCAAGGGCATGGGCGGGGCCATGGACCTCGTCGCCGGCGTCAAGAAGATCATCGTCGTGATGGAGCATAATGCGAAGGACGGCAGCCCGAAGTTCATCCCCGCCTGCACGCTGCCGCTGACCGGCAAAAATGTCGTCGACATGATCGTCACCGATTTGGCGGTTTTCCGCCGTGACGATCATGCCAGCCCGTTCAGCCTGCTCGAAACAGCGCCGGGGGTCAGTGCGGACGACGTCGCGGCGAAGACGACGGCGCGCTACATCAGCTGACTTTTCGCGCACCAGCTTATGGCGCGGTTAAGCGTTTCGTGTCAGGTATGAAACGAAATGCAACGCGTCATCCTCCTCACTGGGCCGACGCATAGCGGCAAGACCGGCGCGCTGTCAGCGACTGTGCGTCAGCCTGGTGTCGCCGGCTTGCTTGCGCCTGATCTCCATTATGGACGGATTCTCGAGGACCTGAAATCGGGCGAGTTCGAACGCTTCCAGATCCACGACGACAGTGAGCCGTCGGTCGAGATCGGCCCGTACCATTTCCGCGCGGCAGCGTTCGACTGGGCCAATGGCAAGCTCAAGACCGCAGTGCGAAGTCGCGCAAAAATTATCGTGGTCGATGAGGTCGGTCCGCTCGAAATGCGCGGCGAAGGATTGCGCAGCGGGCTCGATGCCGTGCTTGCGCGCGACCATGGCACGGCGGTGTTGGTCGTGCGCGAGAAGCTGGTCGCTCAGGTCGAGGCGCTGGTCGGCGGCGAGGCGGAAGTGGCCACGGTCGAGACATGGCCGCAGGTGTGGCAAACTGTCATTGACGCCGCGTAAAGCGCACTGAGGCGCTCGGCGGTCAGCATCGCGGCGGGCGTTCCGGCGGCAATCTCCGATCCCAAGGCGATCACCTGATCCGCCTGCCGCGCCACGTCGAGATCGTGCGTCGCGACGACCAGCGCGCAGCCATCCGCCGCCATCAGCCGCAGCGTCTCGGCCAGTTCGCTGACGCCGCGCGGATCGAGCATCGCCATTGGTTCGTCGAGCAGGCAAAGCCGCGCGCCCTGCGCGATCGTTCGCGCGAGCATGACGCGTGCCTGTTGGCCGCTCGACAATTGGTCGAAGCGGCGTGATGCGAGATCTGCGGCGCCAACCCGTTCCAGCGCCTGCCGCGCCGCCGTCCAGTCCTGCGGCGAAAAGCCCGGATTGAGCCCCCGATGCGCTGCGCGGCCCATCACGACGACATAATCGGCGGCGAAAGGTAAAATGACGCTGCCGGGCGGCGGCAGATAGGCGATGTCACCCGGCGATTGGAGGACGCCGGCGAGCGGCGGGATGAGACCGGCGAGCGTCTGCAGCAGCGTCGATTTACCGGTGCCGTTCGGGCCGATCGCCGCTGTGATCGTGCCGGGCGCGAGCGCCAGGTCGAAGGGGCCCGCGCGAAAGCGACCGCGACCGATGACGAGATGCTTTGCGGACAGGATCACGCCGCGCGTCCGCGCAAGACGAACAGCGCCAGGAAGGTGGGTGCGCCGATCGCCGCGGCGAGCAGCCCGACCGGCAATTCGACCGGCCCGAAACCGGTCGCCGCCGCGTCGAGCAGCACGCCGGACAGCGCGCCGATGGCGATGGCAGCCGGAAGCAAGGCGCCGATCCGCTCGCCGACAACGAGCCGCGCGATGTGCGGGGCGATCAGGCCGACCCAGCCGACGATCCCTGCCACCGCGACCATGGCCGAGGTGGCGAGAGTCGCCGCGCCGATGGCGGCCAGCCGCAAAGGGCGCGGCTTCAGCCCCAACGAACGCGCCTGATCGTCGCCGAGCGACAGCACGTCGAGGCGGAAGCCGAGGCAGAGCAGCGCCAATAGCCCGACCGCCGCGAGTGACGCGGCAATTCCCGCCTCGGTCAATGTCACCCGCCCGAACGACCCGAGCAGCCAGAAGGTGATTGCCGGCAATTGGCTGTACGGATCCGCCAAAAACAGCATTGCGGACAGTCCCGCGCTCATCAGTGCGCCGGTGACGATGCCGCATAGAACCAGCGCAAGCCGAGGCTCATGGCTCTGCGCCATCCGCGCACAGGCCAAGGCAATGACCGCGGCGGTGACCCCGCCGGCAAAGGCGGTCACCTGCGTACCCAGCGCCCCGAGACCGAGCAGCAGCGCGCCTGCCGCGCCCAGTGCCGCGCCCGAGCTGACTCCGAGAAGGTCGGGCGCCACGAGCGGATTGCGAAACAAAGTCTGCAGCGCTGCCCCTGCCCCCGCCAGGGCCGCGCCCGTTGCCAGGGCGGTGATCAAGCGAGGCAGGCGCAACCCGAGCGCCAGATGCGCCGCCTGACTGTTCCCGAGCAGCTCCGCGACGCCAACCGCGAGTGGCCCGTGCGTCAGCCGCCACAGCGCGATCGCCAGCGCGGCGAGCGCTGCAAGCGTCACGACCGCGATGGGCTTTACGCGATCCACTGCGCCTTGGCCGTGCCGAGCCTAACATGCGATCCATACAGAACCTGCGCCGTCGACAAGGCGCGTTCATCGCCCCCGACAAGCCAAGCACAACCGACCAGCCGGTTGACCGATGGCGGCCGGTCGATCCAGCCAAAGGGCAAATCGGGCAAGAGCAGCAGCCGGCGTTTGCCGCCACCGCGCCGCTGCCGCCACAGGGGATCGGCCGCTGCACCTTCGGCGAACTTGCGGTCGAGCGTCACGATAACTTCGGGATCCCACGCCGCCACCGCTTCGCGCTGCACACGCTTCAGGTTCTCGCCCCCCGTCGCCACATTGGCCCAGTTCGCGCCGTCGAGCACGCCCGTCGCCAGCGACCCGGCAAAGCCCGTTTCGAGCCCGTCGGCGTCGCGCGCATAATAGAAGCTTGGTCCCGCGGGCAGCGCGCGCCATTGCCGGAGCAGCGCACGGCTCGCCTCGGCCAGCTCCAGCCCGCGCGGCGCGCCGATCAGGCGTGACGCCTCCTCGAAAGCTTGAGGCGTTGCCGCCAACCGGCCGTCGATCAGGCGATAGGGTACGCCGAGTTTCGACTCGTTGCGCGCGGCGATTTCCTGGAATTGCGGCGTCACATCGCCATAATCGATAATGATTTCGGGCTTGAGCGCAGCGATCGCCTCGAGGTTCGCGGCGCGTCCGCCCGATTGCGACAGCGCGCCGGTTTCGGGCAGAGCGCTCCCTGCCCCCAGCATCGTCAGCACGTTGGGCGCAGGCATACGCGGCCATCCGGCCAGCTTCTCGCGCGCCACCGCCCAGATCAGGATCGCCGCCGGCTGCCCCCCAGCGACGACATGCCCGTGTTGCGCCGCTCCAGAACGAGAACAGGCGGCAAGTGCCATTGCACCGCCGCCTGCGATAAATTCTCTGCGTCCAACCATCGCCGCCTGTCTCGACGCTTACGCGTCTTCAGGCAAGGCGTCCCCCTTTCAGGCGACGGCCAGCACCGGCTGGGTGGCTTCTTCCGGATCGCGCAGCACATAGCCGCGGCCCCAGACGGTTTCGATATAGTTTTCGCCGCCGCACGCGAGGCTCAGCTTCTTGCGCAGCTTGCAGATGAACACGTCGATGATCTTGAGTTCCGGCTCGTCCATCCCGCCGTACAAGTGATTGAGGAACATTTCCTTGGTCAGCGTCGTGCCCTTGCGCAGCGACAGCAGCTCAAGCATCGCATATTCCTTGCCGGTCAGGTGCACGCGGGCACCATCGACTTCGACCGTCTTGGCATCGAGATTGACCGCAAGCTTGCCGGTGCGGATGACCGACTGCGAATGACCCTTCGAACGGCGCACGACCGCATGGATGCGGGCGACCAGTTCGTCGCGGTGGAACGGCTTGGTGACGTAGTCGTCGGCGCCGAAACCGAACGAGCGCACCTTCGAATCCATTTCGCCGATGCCCGAAAGCACCATCACCGGCGTCGTCACGCGGGCGACGCGCAGCTTCTTGAGGACGTCGAACCCGGTCATGTCGGGCAGGTTCAGGTCGAGCAGGATGATGTCGTAATCATACAGCTTGCCGAGGTCCAAACCCTCTTCGCCGAGATCGGTGGTGTAGCAATTAAAGCCTTCGTTGGAGAGCATCAACTCAATGGCCTTGGCCGTGGTCGGCTCATCCTCGATCAGCAAAACGCGCATCTGCAACCCCTATGTTCATGGCGACAGCCACCCGGCTCAGTGAAGCCCCGTTAACCAGGTAACCTTTTCGCGCAAAATGGTTAACATGATCCTAAACCGTTCGAACAGTGAAAGTTTTCGTAAGAAATTCCAGCAGCGCAGTGACGCGGCGCGGGCGCAGGCGCCCGGGCGGCGTCAGCAGATAGAGCGCGATCGGCGGCGTCTGCCAGCCATCCAGAATTTGAGTCAGTTTTCCGGCATTTAGCGCCGGCTTCGCGATAAAATCGGGAAGGATCGCGACGCCGATCCCCGCCGCGACGCTGGCCAGTGTAACGTCGGCATTGTTCGCCCGAAGCCGGCCTTCGGCACGCAGCGTCACCTCTTCGCGCCCCTTGTTCAACCGCAGCAACCCCTGATCGCGTCCGTTGTCGTAGAAGAACATGTGTTCCGGCGCGATGTCGCCGGGATGCTTCGGCACACCATGCGCGGCGAGCCAGGGCGGCCCGGCCACGAACAGCAATTCAAAATCGCAAAGCTTGCGCGCGATCAGCGAGGAGTCGGCGAGCCGGCCGATTCGGAGCGCAACGTCGAAGCCATCCGCCACGAGATCGACGCGCGCGTCCGAAAGACACACTTCGACATTGATCAGCGGATTGGCCGCCAGAAAACGCGCGAGCGGCTCACCGAGACGGCTCAGCCCGAAACTCATCGGCGCCGCCAGCCGGACGGTCCCGGCGGGTGCGATTGCCCCCTCACGCCCGCATTCCTCGACCTGCCGTCCGCTGCTCAGCAACGCCCGCGCCTGTTCGATGAGCCCCTCCCCGCTGCCGGTCAGCGCAAGACGGCGCGAGGTGCGGTGGAACAGGCTGACGCCGAGTTGGGCCTCTAGCCGCGCGATCGCCTTGGACACCGTCGCCTTGGACAGTCCCAATTCCTGCGCCGCGCCGCTGAACGATCCGGCATCGGCGACACTCGCGAACACCGCCCAGCCTTCAAAGTCAGGAAGGCTCATTTTGGAAACGATCCTTTTCCAATGTTGCTATTTTTGTGACTGAGTCGAGCGCCTATGTCCAGCGTCAACAAGGAGACCGATCATGGACATCCGCAAATTCGACACCCTCGGCCACGCCGATCTTGGCTGGCTCGATGCCCGCCATCACTTCTCGTTTTCCAGCTACCACGATCCCAAGCGCATGGGCTGGGGCGCGATTCGTGTGTGGAACGACGACACCATCGCCCCGCACAGCGGCTTCCCGCCGCACCCCCACCGCGACATGGAAATTATCACGTATGTCCGCAGCGGCGCGATCAGCCACAAGGATTCGATGGGCAATGAAGGCCGCACGGCCGCGGGCGACGTCCAAGTGATGAGCGCAGGTACCGGCGTCACCCACTCCGAATTCAACCTGGAGGACGAGCCGACCACATTGTTCCAGATCTGGATCGAGGCGCGCAACAAGGGCGCCAAGCCCGGCTGGGGCGCCAAGCAGTTCCCCAAGAGCGACCGCAGCGGCAAGCTCGAAATTCTAGCCAGCGGGTTCGGCGACGAAGGCGCACTGACCATCCAGACCGACGCGCGCGTCCTCGCCGCAACCCTCGAGGCTGGCCAGTCGGTCGAACATTCGGTCGGCGCAGGTCGTCACGCCTATCTCGTCCCCGCCACGGGAAAAATCGAAGTCGATGGCGTCGCCGTCGACGCCCGTGATGGCGTCGCGCTCTATGCCGGCAATCACACCATCAAGGCGGTCGAAGAGAGCGAAATCGTTCTCGTCGACGCTGAATAAGGAGACTGAATATGGCCAAGGTTCTGGTGCTTTATTACTCGTCTTACGGTCACCTCGAGCAGATGGCGGATGCGGTCGCCGAGGGCGCGCGTGAGGCGGGCGCTCAGGTGGATATCCGCCGGGTCCCCGAAACCGCGCCCCAGGCGGTCGTCGAAGCGGCGCACTTCAAGACCGACACGGCCCATCCGACGCTGGGTAGCCCGGACGAGCTCGCCAACTACGACGCGATCATCGTCGGCGCCCCGACGCGCTTCGGCCGCATGTCGAGCCAAATGGCGGCGTTCTGGGACACCGCGGGCGGGCTGTGGATGAAGGGCGCGCTTAACGGCAAGGTCGGCGGCGCCTTCACCTCGACCGCCTCCCAGCACGGCGGGCAGGAACAGACGCTCTTCTCGATCATCACCAATTTGATGCACTTCGGCCTGACCATTGTGGGGCTCGATTATGGCTATCAGGGCCAGATGGGCGTGAAGGAAGTCCACGGCGGCACGCCCTATGGCGCAACGACCATTGCCGACGGCGACGGCAGCCGCCAGCCGAGCGAGATCGACCTGGGCGGCGCTCGCTATCAGGGCCGCCGCATCGCCGAAGTCGCGACCAAGCTGTTCGGTTGAGCCAACACGCGCTAGGCGGGGAGCCATGCTCCTCGCCGACCGCATCCTGACCATCGACGCGGACGCGCTCGTGGTCGACAAGCCCGCCGGCCTCCCCGTCGAAGCGCCGCGCGATGGCAGTTTGAGCGTCGAGAGCCATCTCGAATCGCTCAAATTCTCGTTCAAGCGGCGCCCCTCGATCGTCCACCGGCTCGACCGCGACACCAGCGGCTGCCTGCTCCTCGCCCGCAACGAACGGTCGCACCGCCGTTTCCAGCAGGCCTTTGAGAATGGCGAAGTGAGCAAGACTTATCTCGCGGTCCTTGATGGCCTGGTCGGTGACGAGGGCGTGATCGAACTCGCGTTGAGTAAAATCAGCTCGAAGGAAGCCGGCTGGCGGATGATCCCGGCGAAGAAGGGTAAGCCTGCCGTGACGCGCTGGACCAAATTGGCAGCGAGAGACGGGCAGTCGCTGGTGCGGTTCGAACCCACGACCGGCCGCACGCACCAGCTGCGGGTCCATGCAGCCAGCGGGCTTGGCGCGCCGATTGCGGGTGATCCAATCTATGGCATCAACGGCGATCACATGCTGCTGCACGCGGCGAACCTTTCCGTCCCGCGCGGCGATAAGGTGCCGGTCGAAGCCTCCGCGCCCCTGCCCCCCCACTTCCCTGATTGGGCGCACGATGTCGTCGCCTGAGGCGGAACCGCTGCCCGAAGACGCGCTGGAGGAACGCTTCCTCGCCGGAACCGGACCGGGCGGGCAGAACGTCAACAAGGTCGCGACCGCAGTGCAGATGCGGCTCGATGTGTTTGCCCTGCGGCTGCACCCCGATGTCTATGCGCGGCTGCGGACGCTCGCGGGGAGCCGCTGGACCAACGACGGCGAGATCGTGATCACCGCGCGGGAGCATCGTTCGCGTGAGGCCAATCGCGAGGAAGCGCGCGCGCGGCTGGCGGATATGGTCGCGCGGGCCCATGTCAGGCCGGTGCGACGGGTCAAGACGAAGCCCAGCAAGTCCGCCAAGGAGAAGCGCCTGGTGGGAAAGGCGGTGCGATCGGACGTCAAGCGCGGGCGCGGCAAGGTGACTATGGAATGAGTTTCGATTTCAAACCTTCGGCTGGTGACAAGGTCGAACTGTACCGCGACCTGCTGTCGGCGATCGATGCGGTGACGACGGGCGAGCGCGATGCCATCGCCAACATGGCCAATGCCGCGGCGCTGCTGTTCGACTGGCTGCCCGACGTGAACTGGGCAGGATTCTACCGCCTGGTCGACGGGGAACTTGTCCTCGGGCCGTTCCAGGGCAAGGCCGCGTGCATTCGTATTGAGCTCGGCAAGGGCGTGTGCGGCACCGCCGCCGCGACGCGCGAGACCCAGCTGGTCATGGACGTCCACGCCTTCCCCGGCCACATCGCCTGCGACGCGGCGTCGGAAAGCGAGATCGTCGTGCCGTTGGTCGCCCATGGGCGACTGATCGGCGTGCTCGATATCGACGCGCCCATCCCGGCACGATTCGACGAACAGGACCGCACCGGCTGCGAAGCGATCGCGCGGCTGCTGGAGACGCGGCTCGGTTGAGTCGGAGCCAATCGCTGTGCCCGCCGTTCTCTCCGCGTAACATTCATGGGGAAGCGGACATGGCCGAAATCACGATCTTCGAGCGCCTGAAGCAGGATCACGAAAAGCATCGCGCGATGCTTGCTGAGATCGCGGACTCCGCGGGCGACGCCGCAAAGCGCAAGAAGCTGCTCGAAGCGTTTCGCATCGAAGTCTCCGCGCATGCCGCTGCGGAAGAGCAGACGCTCTACGCCGCGATGCTCGCCGATCCCGAATTGCAGGAGGACGGCCGCCACTCGGTCTCCGAGCACAAGGAGATCGAGGACATGATCCTCCACCTCTACGAAGTGAAGGTCGATGGTGAGGCATGGCGCAAGGGGTTTGCCGAACTCCGCACCGAATATGATCACCACATCACCGAGGAAGAGGAAGAGATGTTCCCCGAAGCGGCGGAACGTATCGATGACAAGGACGAGGTCATGCTCGCGCAGGTGTTCAACGAACGGAAGCCCGAAGAAATCGAAAAGGCCGAAGAGACCGACCCGGTCGCCAAGGCCAAGGAGGAAAAAGAGGATTGAGCGCAGCGCACGCGCGTCAAACCTACGCCGTCGCCCTGCCCGCGCCCGACGATTTCGACGCGTGGCGTGATGCGGCGCGCGGCCTGTTGCTGGCCAGCGTGCCACCCGAAGCGGTGGTGTGGAGCGTTGGTGAAAGCGACGATCTGTTCGCCGCGCCGCCGCCTTCCAGCGCGGGGCTGGTCGGCCATCTCACAGTCCCGAAACCGTTCCTCACTCTTGCGCAGACCGCAATTCTGCATATCGACCGTGAACGGTTCGCTTTGCTCTATACACTGCTGTGGCGCCTGCAGACCGACCGCGCGCTGATCGACGACCATGCCGATCCATTAATCGAACGCCTCGAAGACATGGCCAAGTCCGTCCGCCGCGACATCCACAAGATGCGCGCGTTCCTACGCTTTCGTGAACTCGACGGCCGATATGTCGCATGGTTCGAACCCGAACATCACATCGTCCGGCACAATGCCGGCTTCTTCATCCGCCGCTTTGCCACCATGCAATGGTCGATCCTGACGCCCGAAGTCTCGGTGAATTGGGACGGCGAAACGCTGACCGAAGGACCGCCCGCGACCAAGGCGGATGCCCCCGATGGCGATCCGGTCGAGGAGGTGTGGAAGACCTATTACGCCAACATCTTCAACCCGGCACGCGTCAAGGTGGGCGCCATGCTCAAGGAAATGCCCAAAAAATATTGGAAGAACATGCCCGAAACCGCGCTGGTCCCCGAACTCCTCGCAGCGGCGCAGGCGCGGGAGACGGCGATGGTGGAAAAATCACGAACCAGCGTCGGCGGCAACGCGCAGGTCGCGTGGGAACGGCTGCGCGAAGAAGCGATGCACTGCACCCGCTGCGACCTCTACAAATGCGCCACGCAGACGGTGTTCGGCGAGGGTCCGGTCGACGCCCCGCTGCTCCTCGTCGGCGAACAGCCGGGAGATCAGGAGGATCTGGCCGGGCATCCGTTCGTCGGGCCTGCCGGGCAAAAACTCGACGAGGCCTTGGCCGAAGCCGGCATCGACCGCGCTCGCGCCTACGTCACCAACGCGGTCAAACACTTCAAATTCGAACAGCGCGGTAAGCGGCGCATTCACTCCAAACCGGGCGCGGGCGAGATCGAATCCTGCCGCTGGTGGATCGATCAGGAACGCGCGATCCTCACGCCGCAGGTCACGGTGGCTCTGGGCGCCACCGCCGCGCGCAGCCTGTTTGGCAAAGCGATGACGATCAACGCCAACCGCGGCCGCCCGCTCGAACTCCCCGCCGGCGGCGAGGCGTGGATCACCGTCCATCCCAGCTTCCTCCTCCGCGTCGATCTGGCGCAGCAGGCGGACGAATATGCCCGCTTCGTCGACGACCTGAAACTGGTGCAGGCGCGGCTGGCCTAACGGGCGCTGTTTTGCGCGCGGCAGCCGATCACACTATCGTCAGGTTGCGGGGCAAAACGGATCCCCGGTCAGGCGAACCGCCCAAATCCGTGCGCAACTCTTCAGGAGGGTGCCCATGGTTTTCTTGCCCTACGCTGGTCGGCCTAACCGTCGCGATTGTCTTGGACTAGGCGCCGCGATCGCTGCATCGTTCGCCCTGCCAGACCCGGCGTTCGCCGCGCGCGAGCAGCCAGTCGTTCTCTTCATCTGCCAGTTCGGCACTGTGAAAAGCGCCATCACCCGCGAGCTGTTCCGGCAGCGGGCGCGCGAGCGTGGCATTGCCGTCATCGCCTTTTCCCGTGGCATCACGCCCAGACAGCATCTTGCGCCCGCGTTGCAGCGCCAATTGCTCGCCGAAGGGATCGATCCCGCACGCGACGGCCTCAAGCAACTTTCGTCCGGCGACCTCAGCCTGGCGGACGTCACCGTCACGTTCGACCCGCTCCCGCCCGGATTGTCGACCCACAGGCTGCAGGATTGGCGCGATATCGACTCGTTCAACGACAATTACGCGACCGAACGCGCACGGGTGATCGCCCGCATCGACGCGCTGCTGGACTGGATCTCGGCACCGGGCCTCGAATGAGGACGATTGGTATCCGCCGCTTTTTGCTGTCCTACACGTCCAGGCTTATGCCACTGTCGCTGCAGCGGGAATAAGGGCGCGAAACGAATGACATTGGCACTTGTGAATCGTGTGAATCGCGCTCGATGACGCCGGATCGCAGCCTTCCCGAAATCACCGTCCGAGGTGTTCTGCTCGGCATCCTGCTGACCTTCCTGTTCACCGCCGCGAACCTCTATCTCGGGCTGAAGGTCGGGCTGACCTTCGCCACCTCGATCCCCGCCGCGGTCGTTTCGATGGCGCTGCTTCGCGCGTTCAAGGACGCCAACATCCTCGAAAACAATATCGTTCAGACGGTGGCGTCCGCCGCGGGCACGATCGCCTCGATCGGCTTCGTCCTGCCCGGGTTGATCATGACCGGCTGGTGGACCGGCTTTCCGTTTTGGACGAGCTTCTGGGTCTGCGCGACGGGCGGGCTGTTCGGCGTGCTGTTCAGTGTGCCGCTGCGCCGCGCGCTCGTCACCGGATCGGACCTGCCCTACCCCGAAGGCGTCGCTGCCGCCGAAGTGCTGAAAGTCGGCAGCGCGGGCGGCGCGGCCGATGCTGAGAACCGCGCGGGCCTGCACACGATCGTCATGGGGACTCTCGCCGCCGCCGGCTATTCCCTCGTCGCGGCGATGGGCCTGGCGGCGAGTTCGATCACCAAATGGTTCCGCGTCGGGCCGGTCGGAACGGGCCTCGATTTCGGGATGCAGCTGGCGCTGGTTGGGGCGGGCCATCTCGTCGGGCGCGCCGTGGGTCTCGCGATCGGCTTCGGACTGATCATCTGCTTCGGCATCGCGACACCTTTGCTCACTTGGCTGCAGGGTACGCCGGGCGCAGCGGAGCTGGTCTGGGCCAAACAGGTTCGCTTCTTCGGCGCAGGCGTGATCGGTATTGCCGCGCTGTGGACGCTCGGGCGCCTGCTCGGTCCGGTCCTGTCGGGTTTGCGCCAGTCGCTCGCGGCATCGCGGGCGCGCAGCGCGGGCGAAGTGCTAGCGGTCGAGGAACAGGATTTGAGCATCCGCACCCTGGCGCTGGGCAGTGTCGCGCTCCTCGTTCCGACGGCGGCGATCCTGTGGCTGTTCGCCAAGGCTGGCCCGCTCGCCCCCGCTGCGCTGCCGCTGACGCTGGGCGGCCTCGCTTATGTTCTCGTCATCGGCGCGGTCGTCGCGGCGGTGTGCGGGTACATGGCCGGACTGATCGGCTCGTCCAACTCGCCGGTTTCGGGACTGGGCATCCTCGGTATCGTCGCGGCGGCAAGCCTGTTGCTGCTCGTCAAGCCATGGTTCGCGCCCAGTGCCAACGCGCACCTCGTCGCCTTCGCGATCTTCGCCACGGCGATCGTCTTTTCGGTCGCGACGATCGCCAACGACAATCTGCAGGATCTAAAGACCGGGCAGTTGGTCGGCGCGACGCCGTGGAAACAGCAGGTCGCTTTGGTCATCGGCGTGCTCGCCGGCTCGGCGGTGATCCCCGGCGTGCTCGATCTGCTCAACAAGGCCTATGGCTTCGCCCCGCTCGAAGGCACGCCGCCCGCCGACGCGCTCGCGGCCCCCCAGGCGATCCTCATTTCCAGCCTCGCCAAAGGCGTGCTGGGTACCGGCCTCAACTGGGCGCTGATCGGCAGCGGCGCGCTGGTCGGGGCTGCGCTGATCGTGCTCGACATCATCCTCAAGCGCCAGAACCGCTACGGCTGCCCGCCACTCGCCGTCGGCCTCGGCATCTATCTGCCGATGGGCGCCACACTCCCGGTGGTGATCGGCGCGCTGATCGGCGACTGGTTTGATCGTGCCGCGCGGGATGAGGAAACCCGCCGCCGTGGCGTGCTGCTCGCCTCGGGGTTTATCGTCGGGGACGGGTTGTTCGGCGTTGCCTTGGCCGGGCTGATCGTCGCGACGGGCAGCGGCACGCCGCTGGCGCTGGTGGGTGAGAGTTTCGCGACGCCCGCGATCTTCGCCGGCGCGCTCCTGTTCGCCGCACTGGTCGCACTGACGTACCGCCGGACCTTGCGCCGCAGCGCCTGACCGTTAGGGGCCACGCGCCATGGGTTTGCTCGATCATATCATCGCCGTCGTCGCCGGCTGGGCGACAACCGTCGTGGTTGCCCTCGGATTGCCGGGCATCACGCTCCTGATGGCGATCGCCAGCGCATGCATTCCGCTCCCCAGCGAAGCGATCCTGCCCTTCGCCGGCTACCTCGTCTCGCTCGGCCATTTCTCCTTGCCGGGCGTCGTCATCGCCGCGGTGATTGGTGAGAATATCGGCGCGGCGATCGCGTATCAGATGGGACAGCGTGGCGGCCGCGCGTTCGTCGCCAGTTACGGTCGCTGGCTCCTGCTCGATATGCATCATCTCGACCTGGCCGAGCGGTTCTTCACCCGCTTCGGCAGCGCCGCGGTGCTGATCGGACGCGTGTTGCCGATAGTGCGCGCCTTCGTCGCGCTGCCGGCCGGATTGGCGCGGATGAACCGCGTCAAGTTCCACGTCTTCACGACGATCGGTTCGGCGATCTGGTGCACGGCCCTGGCGATGATCGGCGAACGGCTCGGCCGCGCCTGGAACACCGATCCGCGAATCCACGAAGCATTCCGCAGCGCGGAAGTGGCGATCGTCGGAATTGCCTTGGTCCTGCTGGCGTTGCTTGTGTGGAGCAAGCTACGCCGTCGTCACTCCTAAACGAAGCCGAGGTTCGCCGATCCGAAATTGCCGATGTTCGGCAGCACGGTCGGCAAATCGCTCGCACTCACCCCGAACCAGCTCGCCAATGTCGCGGCATATTGATCGACCGACGTGCTCGGCAGCAGCCGGCCCTGGCCGACGTCGTCCGGCGTGTTGATGCCGACAGCCGGCGCAGTTCCGTAGAACCGCCCGCCCTTGACCGCGCCGCCCATTACGAAATGGTGGCTCCCCCAACCGTGATCCGACCCGTCGTCGTTCGACGTCAGCGTCCGCCCGAAATCGGATGCGGTGAAGGTCGTGACCTGGTTGGCAACGCCGAGCTGGACGGTCGAATTGTAGAACGCCGCCATCGCCTCACCCAGCTGTTGCATCAGCTGCGGATGCTTGAGCGTCAGGTTGGAATGGGTGTCGAAACCGCCAAGCTGAACGAAGAACACTTGCCGCTTGGTCCCGGTCGCCTGGCTGGTCGCGATCATCCGTGCGACCATCTTGAGCTGGTCGGCCAGCGGGTTGCCGGTCGGATAGCCGGTGAAATTGGCGGCGGGCGCCCCGGCCAGCGCCGTGTTGATCGTGTCGAACAGATCGAGCGAGCGTTTCGACACCGCCGCATGCTCGTTGGCGAAGTTGAACGTGGTGCCGCCCGTACTCATCAGCGATTTCAGCGCCGTAGCCGCGACACTCGACCCGAAGATCGCCGTACGGCCGGACAAGCCGACCGGCCCGCCGGAGCCGATCGAATATTGGACCGTGGTTTTGCCGGACAGGAACACGGCATTGCCCGAAACGCTGACGCAAGTCGTCGCCGCCGTCGAGTTGCCCGCCTGGAATATATCACCGATGCGGCCGCCCCATCCCGAAGGCGCACCTTCGGCCATCGACGATTGCCAATAGCTTTGCTGATCGTTGTGGCTGAACAGTTTGGGCGGCAGCGCGATGCTTCCCGCCTGATATTGTGCCTTGGTGGTGGGGCGGACGAGAGTGCCGACATTGAGCACCGGCGCCAGATCGCCTGCAGCCCAGATCGGTAGCAGCGGCGCCAGCGCGGGGGCCAGCGCGTATTGCCGGCCACCGGGTAAGGCGACCGTCGGCGTCAGCGCCGTTGCGGCGAGCGCATCGCGCTGAAGCGCAATGTTGCTGCGCTGCCCATTGTAGAGGTCCCAGCTCGCCTGGTCGTAGGTGGTCAGCGTGTTCGCATAGTCATTGCCCCCCGCCAGGAAGATGCAGACGATCGCCTTGTAGTCCGCGGCGGTTGCCGCCGCAGCTTCGCCGATTGCGGCGAGATTGGTGACGAAGGGCGCTGCCGCACCGGCGACGCTCAGCGCGCCTGACCGCTTCAGGAACGCACGGCGGGATTGGTTTCCACGATACAGCATGATTACCTCAGCAGCAGATAGTCGGGAGAGGCCATCGTCAGCAGGATGGCCGTCGAAATGCGGTTGGCGGTGCTCGTCGCGGCGATCGAATCGACCGCGCCGCGGATGGTCGCGACGGTAGACGCGCTCAGCTGCCCTGCGGCGAGCACGACGTTGACTTCATCGACCAGCGCGGCGCTGTCCGCGGCCTTGGCCGTCAACGCGGTGTAATCCGCTTTGAAATCACCGATCCCACTCGGGACGAGCGTGTTCATGAAATTGACGTAAGCGACAACGGACGTTTCGTTGGTCACCTGAAATTCAGGCGCAACCTTTCCGGCCGCGGCAATGGTCGTCGCCGGCGGCACATAGCCCGGACGCCAGAAATTGAAGACTGACGGGCTGCGGCCCATCGACTGCGCGAGCCGTGACGTCGAGCTGCTGGTATCGCCGATCGGCCAGGCATTGGACGGGCTGGTTGCACCGAATGCGCGGGCCCAGCCCGTGAGCCGCATCACGGGTTCGCGTAGCTTGCCGGCATTGGCGTCCGTCGGCACGGTGCGCGCCTCGGTGTCGAGCAGGATCGCGCGGACGACCGCTTTGAGATCACCGCGCTCGCTCTTGCCGTTGTCGGCGAACACCGCCGCGACGCGCGCGACATAGGCTGGGCTCGGATTGCTGGTCACGAGCCGCTGGATCAGCTGCTTCGAAACAAACGGCGGCACGTTGGGATGGGCAAAGATCGTGTCGAGCGCGATCTTGAGCGCGCCCGGTCCGTCGGTACCGGCGGGCACCGTCGCGCCGAGGAACGTCGATTCGCCCGTTTCATGCCAGCTCGCGTTGAACACCAGCGGGCGCCGGTTGCGATCGGGCGTCGAGGTGTCGGTCGTGTCATAGGTCATGCCCGTGAACACGCGCGCCAGCCCGATCACATCGGCTTGAACATAGGTGTCCTGCGCCGGCACCTTTTCGGTCCCATCCATGTTGAGCATGCGCAGCCCGATCGAGAACAGCTGCATGATCTCGCGGGCGTAGTTTTCGTCAGGTTGCGAACCGGTCTTGGGATTGGCCTTGCGGCTCCCGTTGAAGCTGAGGAAGCTGCCCATCGCGGCGTTGGTCGAAATCTTTTCGAGCAGCGTGCGGTAATTGCCGAACGCGTTGTCGAACATCAGGTCGACATAGGCGGCCATCGCGAACTGGTCCCACGCGGTGTTGATGCCCGACATGCCGACGACGGTGGTCTGAAGCAGGGCCATCGCCACGCGCTGGCGTAGCTGATCCGGCTCGGCGAGCAGCGCCCGCCACATAGCATTGTCGAACCCTGCTTCGGCGAAGATGTTCGCCGGGACGTTATAACCCTGAGCAACGAGATAGTCCCACAGGCTTTGTCCCCGCGGTTTCGCGATCTGCGCGTCGATCCAGCCGGCATAGCCCAGCGACTGGACTTCGGTAATGTCGGCGCGGCTCGACCCCATCGCCGCCTGGGCGAGGAAGCGCGACGCCTGCACATCGGTCGGCGGCGGGGGTGGTGCAGCGGCCGTCGGCGAAACGGCCGAAGAGGTCGCCGAGCTTCCGCTGCCGCCGCCCCCGCCACAGGCCGCGAGGGCCAGAGTCGAAACCAGAACTTCCGGACGCAACCGCGTCGAAGTTTCCGAAACAATGTGTTCAGGCGCAGGCGCTTCGGGCGCAACGCTTTCGTCGAACATGATCCAACCCCTTCGGCGCACCGCTGCGCCAAGAAGGGTTCTGTCCGAAGATAGTTAAATCCCGGTCACCGCGTCGATCAATTACTTATGAATACTTAACCACTCAGTTGATGCGGCGCGTTCGGACCGCAAACGATTGGCGGGTTCGTTAATGTCTTCGTAACCCACCGCCATTCCACAGAAGAGCATGCGTTCCCGAGGGAGATTGAGTGCTGCGCCGACGGTTTGTGGGTACATTGCCCAGCATTCCTGCGCACAGGTCGCCAGTCCTTCTTCCACCACGAGCAGCATGAAATTCTGGAGAAACATACCCAAATCGGACCATTGTGGTGGTCCCATGCCGCGTCCGACGCTCACGAACAGCGCCAGCGGCGCGCCGAAAAAGGCGAAATTGCGTGCGAACCACAGGCGCCGGGCGGCCTTATCCTCGCGCGGAATGCCAATATGTCCATACATCGCCTCGCCGACTGCGAAACGCCGGTCCTTGTAAGGCATGTCAAGTTCGGGCGGATAGATCGGATATTCAGGCTGCTCGACCTCGCCCGCCATCAATTTCCGCTTCATCTGCTCCTTGAAGGCCGCAAGAGTGTCGCCCGTCATCACGTCGACGTGCCAAGGCTGGAGATTGCCGCCTGAAGGCGCGCGCGACGCGGTAACCAGCAATCGCTCGACGAGCGCCGCATCGACCGGTCGGTCCGTGAACCCGCGCACCGAACGCCTTGCCGCGACTGCTTCGCTGACCCGCATCGCTTACTCCCTTGCGCCCATAACCCGCATGAGCAATGGCAGTCGGAACGGTTTACGTAAACGGAAAGGTGAGTCGATGCCCGAGGCCTATATCGTCGAGGCGGTACGCACCGCTGGCGGCAAGCGCGGCGGCAAGCTGGCGGGCTGGCACCCGGCGGACATGGCCGGCGAGGTGCTCAACGCGGTGGTCGATCGCAGCGGCATCGATCCGGCATCAATCGAAGACGTCATCATGGGCTGCGTCAGCCAGGGCGGCGAACAATCGTTCCAGATCGGTCGCGGTGCCGTGCTCGCCTCCAAGCTTCCCGAGAGCGTCCCCGCCGTGTCGATCGACCGCCAGTGCGGCAGCTCGCAGCAGGCGATCCAGTTCGCGGCGCAGGCCGTGCTATCGGGCACACAGGACGTGGTCATCGCCGCCGGCGTTGAATCGATGACGCGCGTACCGATGGGGTCGACCGGAATGCTCCATGCACAGGCCGGGCTCGGCAAGGCCAAGTCGCCGCGCCAGGAGGAACGCTATCCCGGCATCCAGTTCAGCCAGTTCATGGGCGCGCAAATGCTCGTCAACAAATACGGCTTTTCGCGTGACGATCTCGATCGATATGCGCTCGAAAGTCACCGCCGTGCGGCGGCGGCGACCGAACGCGGCGACTTCAAGGACGAAATTGTCGGTCTGATGGTCGAGACCCCCGAAGGCGAAATTTGCCACACAGTCGATGAAGGCATCCGCTTCGACGCGACTTTCGAGGGTATTCACTCAGTCAAGCTGCTTCAAGAAGGCGGCGCTATTTCCGCCGCCAATGCCAGCCAGATTTGCGACGGCTCGTCAGCGGTGCTGGTCGTCAGCGAAAAGGCGCTCAAGGAACACGGCCTCAAACCGCTCGCGCGCATTCACAATTTGACCGTTACCGGAGGCGATCCGGTCGTGATGCTCGAAGAACCGCTGTTCGCGACCGACCGCGCCCTCAAGCGTGCAGGGATGAAGATCGACGATATCGATCTGTACGAGGTCAACGAAGCCTTCGCCCCCGTGCCGCTCGCTTGGCTCAAACACACCGGCGGCGATCACGCCAAACTCAACGTCAATGGCGGCGCGATCGCGCTGGGCCACCCGCTCGGCGCTTCAGGTACCAAGCTGATGGCGACGCTCGTCCACGCGCTGCACAAGCGCGGCGGCCGCTATGGTCTGCAGACCATGTGCGAAGGCGGCGGGCTGGCCAACGTGACCATTGTAGAGAGGCTCTAACATGAAGCTCGACAACACCGTTTCCGCCGTCATCACCGGCGGTGCCTCGGGCCTCGGCGCCGCAACCGCGCGCGCGTTGGCGGCCAAGGGCGTGAAAGTCGCGATCTTCGACCTGCAAAAGGACAAGGGCGAAGCCGTCGCCGCTGAAATCGGCGGCACATTCTGCGAAGTGAACGTGACATCCGACGAAAGCGTCATCGCCGGCTTTGAAAAGGCGCGCGCGGCACACGGCCAGGAACGCATCCTCGTCTGCTGCGCCGGTACCGGCTCGGCAATGAAGACCGCCAGCCGCTCGAAGCAGGATGGCAGCATCAAGCATTACCCGGCGGATGCGTTCAACTGGCTCATCCAGATCAACCTCGTCGGCACTTTCCGCTGCGTCGCCTTGTCGGCGGCGGGCATGATGACGCTCGATCCGCAGAATGAAGACGGCGAACGCGGGGCGATCGTCAACACCGCGTCGGTTGCTGGCGAGGATGGCCAGATGGGCCAGGTTGCCTATGCCGCATCGAAGGCCGGGGTCATCGGCATGACCCTGCCGATCGCGCGCGACCTGATGTCCGAGGGTATCCGCGTGAACACCATCCTGCCCGGCATCTTCGAAACCCCGCTGATGCTCGGCGCGCCGCAAAACGTGAAGGATGCGCTCGCCGCGTCGGTCCCCTTCCCCAAGCGCCTCGGCAAGCCCGAGGAATATGCCCATCTCGCGCTGACGATGATCGAAAACAGCTATTTCAACGGCGAGGATGTCCGCCTCGACGGTGCGATCCGGATGGCCCCGCGTTAATGGCGAAGCCCGAGGCGTGGCGGCGCGATCTCGCCGCTTACCCATTCAAGGTCGCGATTCCGACGCGCTGGGCGGATTTGGACATGCTCGGCCATATCAACAATGTGTCGATGGCCGGGCTGTTCGAGGAAGGGCGCGGGCGGTTCAACCGCTCGCTCGAATTGCCCCGCGACCGCAAGACGACGCGCTGGCTGATCGCGGCGGTGGCGATCAATTACCTCGCCGAGGCGCACCACCCGCATGACGTGACGATTGCCAGCGGCATCGGCCAGATCGGGACCAAGAGCTGGACGATCATGTCCGCCGCGTTTCAGCAGGGCGAATGCGTCGCGACCTGCGACACGACGCTGGTGTTTACCGACGAAACCGGCGCTGCGGCTTTTCCGAAAACCTTCCGCGCCAAATTCGAAGCCAATCTTATCCGCCAATCCTAGTCGTAAAAATTCGCCGTCCGTCGGCCCATATTGGCGGCGACGGCTTCCATCATATTGGCCTTGCCGATCAGCTTGACCTGTTCGTCGGTCTCCATTTCGAGCATGGCGCGCGGGTCGAGATCGTGCGCTGCGCCGAGCAGCCGCTTCGCCCCGCGAATGGCGTGCGGGCTGCGCGACGCGATCGAACGCGCCAGTTCCATAGCGGCCGCGTGCGGGTCTTCGGCCAGCCGGGTGACGAAGCCGTACGATGCTGCCTCGACCGCATCGAACTCGCGCGCAGTATAGACCAGTTCGCGCAGCACATCGTCGCGCACCATCGTCCGCCACAACGGGAAGCCCGCCATGTCGGGCACCAGCCCCCAATAGGTTTCGCGGATGGCAAAGCGCGTGTCGGGCTTGGCGATGCGGATGTCCGCGCCGCTCATGATCTGAAAACCCCCGCCGAACGCCACGCCATGTACTGCGGCTATCACCGGCATCGGCAGCTGGCGCCAGCCCCAGCTTACATGCTGTGGCAGGATCGAACCCTGATCGTTGCGCTCCCGCCCGGTGCCCGAGCCCCCCGCCGCCATGCTCGCCATGTCGAGCCCCGCGCAGAAGGCCTTCCCTTCGCCCGACAGGACAACGCAGCGGACATCGTCGCGCGTGTGGAGATCGTCGATCGCCGCGCCGATCGCGGCAAACTGTTCGGGGTCAAGCGCGTTCATCTTGTCTGCGCGGTTGAAGCGGACGTCGGCCACCTGGTCCTGAACCTGAATCGTAACGCGGTCAGACAATACGGCTCTCCTTGCCCCAGAATTTGTCGCGGATCAGCCGCTTGTAGAGCTTGCCGGTATCGTGGCGCGGCAGCTGCTCCATGAATTCGATGCGCTTGGGGGTTTTGATCCCCGAAAGCGCGGTGCGGCAGTACGTGATCAGCTCAGCCTTGAGTTCGTCATCGGCCTCGGTCGGATCGGCGGGCTGGACTACAGCGACGACTGCCTCGCCCATCTCGTCATCGGGCGCCCCGACTACCGCGACATCGGCCACTGCGGGGTGCGTCACGAGATGGTTTTCGATCTCCTGCGGATAGATGTTCACGCCCCCCGAAATGATCATGAAGCTCTTGCGGTCGGTGAGGTACAGATAGCCCTCCTCGTCGACCCAGCCGACATCGCCCAGTGTCGTGAAACCGTGGACGTTGCGGCTCTCGGCGGTTTTCTCCGGGTCATTGTGATATTCGAACTGCCGCGGGCTTTCGAAGAACACCATGCCCTCAGCTCGCGGCGGCAGGTCGTTGCCGTCCTCGCCGCAGATATGCAGCTTGGCCTCGCCGATCGCCGTCCCGACCGAGCCTTGATGCTCCAGCCATTGCGCGGATTTGATCGCGGTAAAACCATTGCCCTCTGTACCGGCATAATATTCCTCGAGCACCGGCCCCCACCATTCGATCATCGCACGCTTGACCGGGACCGGGCACGGCGCCGCAGCATGAATCGCGCATTTCATCGAGGAAACGTCGTGCGCCGCGCGCGCGGCCTCGGGCAGCTTGAGCATCCGCACGAAGTGCGTCGGGACGAACTGCCCGGCATTGCAGCGATACTTTTCGATCGCTGCCAGTGCGGCCTCGGGATCGAACTTGCGCATCAGGACGACGGTGCCGCCCAGCTTCTGCACCGTCATCGTCCAGGCCAGCGGTGCGGCGTGATAGAGCGGCGCGGTGGAGAGGTAGATGCTGTCCGCCCCCAGCCCGAAAAATCCCGCCGCAAGCATCGCCAGCGCGGTCGGCGCATCGATCGCCGGGTCAAGCGGCGGGGGCAGCTTTACGCCCTTGGGCCGTCCTGTCGTTCCGCTCGAATAAAGCATGGCATAGCCCGCCTGTTCGTCGACGATCGGCGTCGTCGGCTGAATCGCCAACGCCGCCTCGACCCGCTCGATCTCGCCCTCGTCCGCGCCGTGAACCAGGATGGGGATATCCGCCTGACCGCCTGCCAGCCCGGCGGAAAAGATCAGCAACTTCGCCCCCGAATCTTCCAGAATATAATCGACCTCGGGCGCGGTGAGTTTGGTCGAAATGGCGACGAACAACAGCCCGCTGCGCTGCGCGCCCCATACCAGCGCGAAATAGTCGTGCGTGTTCTCCATCAGCAGCGCCACCCGGTCGCCCGGTCGCAAGCTATAGGAGCGGAACAAATGCGCCGCGCGGTTCGACGCGCGATCGAGCTCGGCAAAGGTCACCACCGCGCCACTCTCGGCAACGATCACCGCCGCCTTATCGGGCGTCGCCTGCGCGTGGCGAAACGGATGCATCCTCGTCTCCTACCGGGACGCTTGCCGCGCCGCCTGTTTTCCGCTTGTGACGGTAGCGAGGAGCGCGCGTGTCACAAGAGCCAAAAGAGTCGGGAATACCGCTGGGCAGCGCTTTCGATCCCGGCCGCTTCATCAACGGCATGGCGCGAAGCGGGCATAACGGCCTGATGGGCATGACCTATCGCGCGCATGGCAATGATTGGGTTGAACTCGAACTGCCTTACAGCGAGGATCTGATCGGAGATCCGGCAACGGGTGTCATGGCGTCGGGACCGGTGATCACGCTGATGGACATGGCCACGTCGATCTCGATCTGGCTCAAATCGGGCAAATTCCGCCCGCAGGCGACGCTCGACCTGCGCGTCGATTATCTCCGCCCCGCCGAACCTGGCAAGACAATCACCGGCCGCGGCGAATGCTACAAGCTCGGCAAGTCGATCGCCTTCATTCGGGGCGAGGCGCACGACGGCGATCCTTCGCGCCCACTCGCCCACGCCAGCGGCACGTACATCTTCACCGATGCCTGAAAACGATGAGTGAGTTTGGCTCGCCGTACGCCCGGACGATGGGCTTCACCACGTCGCGCGAGGACGGCCTGATCGTCACCATGCCGCCAAGCGACGGGGTGATGGGCCGTCCGGGCTTCCTGCATGGCGGGGCGATGGCCGGGCTGCTCGATTTCACCGCCTGGGTAACGTTATTTGACGCCCTGGAAGACGGTGCGACGATCAAGCCGATCAGCATTTCGACCGATTTCATGCGCGGCGGCAAACCGGAACCGCTTCATGCCCGTGCCACCATCGTCCGCCTCGGTCGGCGCATCGCCAATGTCAGCGTCGCGGCATGGCAGGACGACGAGAGCAAACCTGTCGCCGCCGCCAATTTGAAGTTCCTGATCGAACGTTAACCCGACGGGACGAGCTTGCGGAGGCGGCCGGCGGCTCCATCCTCCAAGATCCAGATCGCGCCATCCGGCCCCTGCTCGACCTCGCGGATCCGCTGACCCAGCGCAATGCGCCGCACCTCGGTTGCGGTCGTCCCGGCGACATGGACCTGGACCAACCCTTGCGACACCAGCCCCGCCAGCACGAAGTCGCCGCCCCAATCGACAAAGCGGCTACCGGTATATTGGATCATCCCCGCAGGCGCGATGTTGGGGTTCCAGAATTCGGCAGGGGCAGCAAACTCCGGGTGTGTTGAATGCGGCGGCAGCGGCACCCCGCCATCGCTGCCTTCCGCTACGACTCGCCAGCCATAGTTGGCGCCTTTGGTAATGATATTGAACTCGTCGCCCGCGTCCGGCCCCATTTCGCTTTCGAACAGGCGTCCATCGGTGCCAAATACCAGACCATAGGGATTACGGTGGCCCAATGACCAAATTTCCGTCTGCGCCCCGACAGTCCCGACAAACGGATTGTCGGCGGGGATCGTCCCGTCCGAGTTAATCCGCACAATTTTGCCGAGTGTTACCGTTAAATCCTGCGCCGGCGCGCCCTGATGCCGTTCGCCGGCGGTGATGTAGAGCTTGCCATCAGGCCCGAACGCCATCCGCGCGCCATAATGCCGGCTATCGACGACCTTGGGTGTCTGCCGCCAAATGACGGTCAGGCCCGCGAGGCTGCCCACTCCGCTGGCGTTCACACTCAGCGTGCCACGCGCAACCGCGGTGCCCGCAGTCCCGCCGCTGCCCGGTTCAGAATAGCTGATATAAACGCGGTTGTTGGTCGCGAAATCGGGATCGAGGGCGACATCGAGCAGCCCGCCTTGCCCCGATGAATCGACCGCCGGCACCCCGGTAAGGGGAGCGCCGACATCGCCCGCTTGCGTCACTACACGAAGACTTCCGGTCCGTTCGCTGACAAGCATTCTTCCGTCAGGCAGGAACACCATCGCCCAGGGATTGGTCAGCGTTGCGACGGTCGTCGCCGTCACGCCTTTCGTCGGCGGTGGCGGGTTCGGCGGCGGCGAAGGCGGGCTCGGAGGCGGCGCAGGAGCCGGTGGTCCGCCCGTCGGAGGCGCGGACGACCCGCTATCCCCGCCGCCGCAACTGGACAGCGCCAATGCGGCAATCGCCACCGCGCACAAATACCCGGCCCGTCGCATCCCGTGCCCCTTTCCGTCGTTGTCCCAGAGGACAACGCGGCAGGGTGTCAAAAGGATGCGTCAGGCGTCGATCGAGCCGCCGAATTCCGCGCTGACCAGCCCGCCATCGACGTTGAGCGTGTGGCCGATGACGTAATCGCCCGCCGCGCTGGCGAGGTAGAGCGCCGCCGCGCCCATGTCCTCCGGACGGCCGACCCGCCTGGCTGGGATGCCCTTGGCCACGGCATCGCTATGATCGCGCGCCGCCTTGTTCATCTCGGACGGGAATGCCCCGGGTCCGATCGAGGTCACGTAGATGTGTTCGCGGACCAGATGCGCGGCGAGCTTCTTGGTCAGCATGATCACCGCCGCCTTGGACGCCTGATAGCTATAATGCTCCCACGGGTTCAGCCGCTGGCCGTCGATCGAACTGATGTTGATGACCTTGGCCGGTCGTTCGGCAGACGCCGCCGCCTTGAGCGCGCCGTGCAGCGCCTGGACGAGGAAGAAGGGCGATTTGACGTTGAGGTCCATCACCTTGTCCCAGCCGCTTTCGGGAAACTCGTCGAGCGGCGCCCCCCAGGCAGCCCCAGCATTGTTGACCAGGATGTCCAGCTTGCTTTCATGCTCGGCGAACTGCGCCGCCAGCGCGCGGCAGCCCGCGACCGTCGAGACATCCTGCGGCAGCGCGATACAATTCGGTCCGAGTTGTTCGGCCATCGCAAAACACTGATCGGCCTTGCGGCTCGAAATATAGACTTTTGCCCCTGCGGCGATGAACGTCTCGGCGATCCATGCGCCGATGTTACGGCTGCCGCCGGTGACCAGCGCGACGCGGCCTTCGAGACTGAAGAGTTTTTGGATGTCCATGTCTGCCCCTTAGTAGCCGTTCAGCCGTGCCACCCGCTCGGCATGGAACCGCGAGTCCCCGAAAAACTCTTCGAGCGCGCGGTCACGCTTCATGTACAGGCCGATGTCATATTCGTCGGTCATGCCGATGCCGCCGTGCATCTGCACGCCCTCCTGCACCGACAGGCGGACCGCCTTGCCCGTCTTGGCCTTGGCCACTGCCACCGCCATCTCGGCGCGTGGATCGCCCGCATCGAGCAGCTGCTGCGCCTTAAGAACGGTCGCGCGCGCCACTTCCATCTCGCCGTACAGGTGTGCGGCGCGATGCTGCAGCGCCTGGAACTCACCGATAAGCTTGCCGAACTGCTTGCGCTGCTTGAGGTAATCGATGGTCATGTCCATCGCCCCCGCGCCGACGCCGATCAGCTCGGCGGCGGCGCCGACACGGCCCGAGTCGAGCAGCTTCGTCAGCACCGCCCAGCCGCCATCGACCTCGCCGATCACCGCGTCGGCATCGACTTCGACGCCGTCGAACTTGACGTGGCTCGCCAGGGACGTGTCGACCAGCCGGCGCGGATCTGCCGTCTGGCCCGCGTCCTTCGGCACTGCGAACAGCGTCAGGCCGTCGGTCTCGCCCGCCGCCCCGGCGGTGCGCGCCGCAACGATCATCATGTCGGCGACATGGCCGTTGAGGACGAATGCCTTGCTGCCGCTGAGCTTGAAGCCGTTGCCCGAACGCTCGGCCTTCATCGCGGTATTCTCAGGATGATGCTTGTCGCTCTCGTCAATCGCCAGCGCGACGATCGCTTCTCCAGATGCGATCTTGGGCAACCATTCGCCCGACAATTTGCCCGACGCCTTCAGAGCCTCGACCGCCGCGACCGCCGTGGTCAGCATCGGTGATGGCGTCAGGTTGCGCCCGATCTCCTCGAGCACGACGCCCGCCTCGACATGGCCGAGCCCGAGCCCGCCCTGATCCTCCGGCACCATGATGCCGGTAAAGCCCATCTCGGCGAACTGCTTCCACAGGTCGCGGCTGAACCCTGTCGCGTCCTTGCTGTCGCGCAGCTGGCTGAGGTGCTTGATCGGCGCGGCTTCGGCGATGAACGGCTTGACCGTGTCGAGCAGCATCGCCTGGTCTTCGTTGTAATAAAGCGGCATTCGCTCAGGCTCCGGGCAGGTCGAGAATACGTTTGGCGACAACGCCGAGCATCACTTCGCTCGTACCGCCTTCGATCGAATTGGCCTTGGTCCGCAGCCAGGTGCGCGCCTTGCCGCCGCCGCCCGATTCCTCGCTGTCCCACTCGAGCGCAGCGGAGCCCCCCGCCGACATAATCAGCTCGTGGCGGCGCTTGTTCAGCTCGGTGCCGACGTACTTCATCATGTTCGGTTGCGCAGGATGGCCCTTGCCCGCCTTCATCTCGTCCATGAACTTTTCGCTCATTGCGCGGAACGCCATCACTTCGACGTCGAAGTCGGCGAAGTCGGCGCGGAGCACCGGTTCTTCGGCCGCGACGGTGGAAAACTGCTTGCCGATCGACATCATGCCGGTGCCGAGCCCGCCGCCCGAGATCATCTCGCGCTCGTGGCCCAGCAGATATTTGGCGACGTCCCAACCGCGGTTCACCTCACCGACGATCTGGTTCTTCGGCACTTTGACATTGTCGAAGAAGGTCTCGCAGAACGGGCTGTTGCCGCTGATCAGCAGGATTGGCTTGGTCGAGACCCCCGGCGACGCCATGTCGAACAGCAAAAAGCTGATGCCCTGATATTTGTTCGCCTTGTCGGTACGGACCAGGCAGAAAATCCAGTCGGCCTTGTCGGCATAGCTGGTCCAGATTTTCTGGCCGTTGACGACCCAGTGATCGCCCTTGTCCTCGCCAAACGTCTGCAGTGACACGAGGTCCGACCCCGACCCAGGTTCCGAATAACCCTGGCACCAGCGGATCTTGCCTTGCGCGATCTCGGGCAGGAGCGTCTTCTTCTGCTCCTCTGTGCCGAACTTCAGCAGCGCCGGCCCGAGCATCCAGATGCCGAACGAATTGAGCGGCGCGCGCGCCTTGATCCGCGCCATTTCCTCGCGAAGGATCTTCGCCTCGGGCGCGCTCAGGCCGCCGCCGCCATACTCCTTGGGCCAGTCGGCCACGGTCCAGCCACGCGCAGCCATGGCTTCGAACCATTTCTGCTGCGCCTCATTCTTAAACTTGGCGTTGCGCCCGCCCCAATAAATGTCGCCCTCGTCGCGGACAGGCTCGCGCATCTCGGGGGGGCAGTTGGCTTCCAGCCAGGCTCGCGTCTCCTGACGGAACGACTCAAGATCGCTCATGGGCGGTGTCTCCTCTCACCAGCCTGCCTATGGCTGGTTTACGTTAACGTCAATTGGCGCTTGACTTAGCGGGCGGCGAGGCGTGCTATCGGAGGCATGGACGTCGCGAGAGGGATGCTGAGCGCGGGCCGCGTGACGACGCCGGGGCAGCAGGCGCTGGCGCAAGCGATCGTCGACGGACGGACTGCGCGCGCTACCGAAGTGCAATATATCCCTGCCACCGCCTACATCGCGCCAGATCGGTTCGCGGCGGAAAAGGCGCGGCTGTTCGATCGCCTGCCGCAAGTCATCGCCCCGTCCGTATTGCTCCAGCCGGGCATGGCGGTGCCGCATGACGGGTTTGGTAAGCCGCTGCTCCTGACGCGCGACAAGCAGGGCGTGGCGCACGTCTTCTTCAACGTCTGCCAGCATCGCGGCACGCGGCTGATCGAGGGCAGCGAGGCGGTGTGCGCCAATCTGCTGGTCTGCCCGTATCACGCGTGGAGCTACAAGCTCGACGGCGCGCTGGCCGCGCTGCCCCGGCCCGAGACCTTCCCCGGACTCGACAAGGCCGACCACCACCTCAAGGAACTGCCGAGCCATGAAGCCGGCGGGCTGATCTGGTTCGCGCCGGGCGACGACGCTGACTTCAGCCATGCCGATGCCCTCGCCACCGATTTCGACGCATTCGATTTCGCGGGCATGCACCTTTTCAATCGCCGCACGCACGATGTCGCGGGCAATTGGAAGCTGATCGTCGACGCGTTTCTCGAAAGCTATCATGTCACGCGGCTGCACAGCGCCACCATCGGCCCGTTCTTCAAGGACGGCGTCACGGCCGGCGACATGATCGGCCCGCACCGCCGCAGCGCTGTCGCCCGAGCCGAAGATCTGGCGGAGATCGATCTGGCCGACCTCGCTGCGCTGCGCCGCCGCGTGACCTTCGCGTATCAATTATTCCCCGCGACGACCGTCGTCGTCAGCCCGGATTACGTGAACATCATGGTGATGATGCCGCAGACCAAAGGCCGCACTTTGGTCGAGGATTTCATGCTGATCCCCGAAGCACCGCAGACCGACAAGGCGCGCGATCACTGGCAGCGCAGCTGGGATCTGCTCGACGGCGATGTGTTCGGCTCCGAAGATTTCAGCGCTGTCGCGCTCGGCCATCAGGGACTCGCCTCGGGTGCGGTCGACCGCCTGACGCTCGGCACGCTCGAAGCCGGACTGCGCGCCTTTCACGACAGCGTCGAGGCGGCTATCGCGGCCTGATGGCCGAACCCTCACGCATCGCCAAACTCCTCGCCCGCGCCGGGATCGCCAGCCGCCGCGAGATCGAGCGGATGATCGCCGATGGCCGCATCGCGCTCGACGGCAAGGTTCTGGATACCCCTGCGACAATCCTGACTAGCCTCAAAGGCGTTACGGTCGATGGCAAAGCGGTCAGCGCGCCCAAGGCAGCGCAGCTGTTCCTGTTCCACAAGCCCGCAGGCGTCCTCACCGCTGAACGTGATTTCTCGGGTCGCAAGACGATCTACGACGTGCTGCCCAAAGATTTGCCGCGCGTTGTGCCAGTGGGACGCCTCGACTTGAACACCGAAGGCCTGCTGCTCCTCACCACCGACGGCGGGCTGAAGCGGCAGCTCGAACTGCCGTCATCGGGCATCCCGCGTACCTATCGCGCCCGCGCCATGGGGTCGGTCAGCCAGCAGCAACTCGAAGATTTGATCGAGGGCATCGAGATCGAGGGTGTCCGCTACGGACAGATCGACGCCAATCTCGAACGCCGCACCGGCGCGAACACCTGGATCGAAATGACGCTGACCGAGGGCAAGAACCGCGAAGTCCGCCGCGTCCTCGAGCATTTGGGGCTCAGCGTGAACCGCCTGATCCGCACGGCCTATGGCCCCTTCACGCTTGGTGGCAGTGCGGTCGGTTCGGTCGCCGAAGTCGATGGCAACGCCTTGGCGAAATTCAGGGCGACCCTGAAGCCTGTCCCGAGCCCGAAAGCGGCAAAGCCGGCGCTCGGCAGCGACCAGTCGATCCGCCAGCACCAGAAGGCCAATTGGCGGGTCAAGTCGAAGCCTGCGGCCAAACCCGCGGCGCGGCCCAAACCCCGCCCATGAGGATTATCGCCGGCGACTGGCGCGGCCGTCCGCTGATCGCGCCCAAGGGCGAAACGACCCGCCCCACCGCCGACCGGGTCCGGGAGGCGTTGTTCTCGATGCTCGCTAGCCGCCTTGGGACGTTCGAAGGCCTGCGCGTGGCCGACCTGTTTGCGGGCTCTGGCGCCCTCGGCCTCGAAGCGCTGAGCCGCGGTGCGGCGCACTGCACCTTCGTCGAACAGGATGGAGCCGCGCTCGACGCCCTTCGTGCCAACATCGCCAAGCTTGGCGCCAAAACCGCCGAAGTCCGCGCCGGTTCGGTCATGACCCTGCCAGTCGCACGCGAGCCCTATGACCTGCTCCTGCTCGATCCGCCTTATGCCACCGGTGCGGGCAGCGTTGCGCTCGACCGGCTGCAACGCCTCGGCTGGCTCGCTCCCGGCGCGCTGGTCAGCGTCGAAACCGCCAAGAACGAGAGTGTTGAGGTCGCCGGCCTCACCGCCGACACCGAACGCAATCACGGCAAAGCCAAGCTGACGCTGTTGCGCGCGCCCTGAGCGTTCCCTAACTGTTTCCGGTGACCGACATCGCCGAACTCGCTGCCGACGCCCCCTATCTACGCGGCCTGAACCCGCCGCAGCGCGATGCTGTGCTCACGACCGACGGGCCGGTGCTGGTGTTGGCAGGCGCAGGCACGGGGAAAACCGCGGCACTCACCGCCCGGCTCGCCCACCTGATTTTCACGCGCAAGGCGTGGCCGTCCGAAATCCTCAGCGTCACCTTCACCAACAAGGCGGCACGCGAAATGCGTGAGCGCGTACGCGGGCTGATCGGCGATGCGGTGGAGGGGATGCCGTGGCTCGGCACGTTCCACGCGATTGGCGCCAAAATGCTGCGCCGCCATGCCGAATTAGCGGGGCTGCAATCCAACTTCACCATTCTCGACACCGACGATCAGATCCGCGTGATGAAGCAGCTGATCGTCGCTGCCGATCTCGATGAAAAACGCTGGTCGGCGCGCAGCCTCGCCGCCGTCATCGACGACTGGAAGAATCGCGGCCTGACGCCAAAGGATATCGACGCCGGCGAAGGCGAGCGCTTCGCCAACGGTCGTGGCGGCGAACTTTACACCCAATATCAGGGACGGCTGAAGGCGCTTAACGCGTGCGATTTCGGCGATCTGCTGCTGCACATGCTGGTGATCCTCAAGGAGCACCGCGACGTGCTGGAGATGTACCAACAGCGCTTCCGCTACATCATGGTCGACGAGTATCAGGATACCAACGCGGTCCAGTATCTCTGGCTGCGGCTGCTCGTCCAGGCGCGCAAAAACCTGTGCTGCGTCGGCGATGACGACCAGTCGATCTATTCGTGGCGCGGCGCACAGGTCGAGAACATCCTCAAATTCGAGAAGGATTTTCCCGGCGCGAAGGTCATCCGCCTCGAACAGAATTACCGTTCGACGCCGCACATCCTCGCCGCCGCATCAGGCGTCATCGCCAACAATGCCGGACGGCTTGGCAAAACCCTGTTCACCGACAAGGCCGAGGGTGAGAAGGTCAAGGTCATCGGCGTGTGGGACGGGCCGGAGGAAGCCCGCCGCGTCGGCGATGAAATCGAGGCCTGGCAACGGAAAGGCGGCAGTCTCGACGGCACCGCCATCCTCATCCGCGCGCAATATCAGACACGCGAATTCGAAGACCGCTTCATCGCCATCGGCATGCCGTACCGCATCGTCGGCGGCTTCCGTTTTTACGAACGCGCCGAAATCCGCGACGCGTTGGCCTATCTCCGCCTGGTCAATCAGCCGGCGGACGATCTCGCCTTCGAACGCATCGTCAACACGCCCAAGCGCGGGCTGGGTGACAAGGCGCTCGCCAAGATCGCGGTACTGGCGCGCGCTGGGGGCCTGCCGCTGGTTCATGCCGCCGCGCGCATTCTCGACACCGACGAACTGACTCCCCAGGCGCGGCGCTCGCTCGGCAATTTCATCGGCGATCTGGCGCGCTGGCGGGATATGGCGGCGAGCACGGCGCCCGAGGGCGAAGCTGCCTCAGGCGACAAGCGTAGCCACGCCGACCTCACCCGCATCATCCTCGACGAAAGCGGTTACACCGCGATGCTTCAGGCGGACAAATCGGCCGAAGCCGCCGGCCGCCTCGAAAACCTCGCCGAACTTGCCCGCGCGATGGAGGAGTATGAAACCCTCCAGGCGTTCCTGGAGCACGTCTCGCTCGTCATGGACAATGACGCACGGGCCGAGGAGCCCAAGGTCACGATCATGACCATCCACGCGGCGAAAGGCCTTGAATTCGACAAGGTCTTCCTCGCGGGCTGGGAAGAGGGCGTCTTTCCGTCGCAGCGTTCGCTCGATGAAGGCGGCACCGCGTCGCTCGAGGAAGAGCGCCGCCTCGCCTATGTGGCAATCACCCGCGCGCGCGCCGAGGCGACGATCCTCCACGCTGCCAATCGCCGGATTTACGGTCAGTGGACCAGCTCGATCCCCAGCCGGTTCGTCGCCGAATTGCCCGCCGCCAACATCGACAACGAAACTAGCATGGCCGGCGGCGAAAGCCTGTGGCGCGCCAATTGGTCCGAACGCTCCGATCCCTTCGCGCATGTCGGCCGCGGCGAAGGACGCGGCCCCGGCTGGTCACGCGCCGCGAGCGGCAATTTCACCACCACGCCGCAACGCTATGTCGAGCCGCGCCAGAGCGCGGTCAGCCTCGGCAACAAGGGGCGCGGCGACATCGCCGTCGGCCAGCGCGTGTTTCACCAGAAATTCGGCTATGGCGTGGTCGCCGAGATCGAAGGCAACAAGCTCGAAATCGATTTCGAACAGGCCGGCCGCAAGCGTGTGCTCGACAGTTTCGTGACGGCCTAGATCGCCAGCGCGCCGAAGCGTTCGGCCAAATCCTCGACTCGGTAGGGCTTGGACAGGAAGCTCACCTTGTTGGCCATCGGCACGGCCTCGGCCGCGACACGACCCGACGTGATCACCACGTGCACCGGCGGCCAGAGCCCGGCGGCATAAGCCGCGAGCTTCGAGCCGTCGAACCGGCCCGGCATTTCCACATCGGTGAACACCACGAAAATGTCGTCGCGCGCGGCCAACAAGTCGATCGCCTCGTCGGCGCTGCCCGCCTGAAGCGACTCGTAACCCGCCTCATCGACCATCATTGCCGCCGACTTGCGCACGAGCGGCTCGTCATCGACGATCAGCACCAGACGGCGCGACGGGGATACGGAATCGGCCAGCATTCTCTCCATTCGGGCGTCGGCCCTTGTCATTTCAACGCTATCATAACGGTCACGTTCCCAATCGGTTCAGCACTCACGGGCGCTGCGCGATCGCCAGATCGACCTGAAATTCGGCCGAGAAGCCGCTCTTGTCGTAATGCAGCGTCGCGCCGCCATTCCCTGCCAGCCCAAGATTTATCAACCGGGAGCCGAAGCCGCGCACCTCCGGCTTGGTCGCTGGCGGCCCACCGGTTTCGCTCCAGTTGAGCACCAGCACCGGCACCCTGCCAGAGACCTCGCGCCAGCTGATCGATACGCGCCCGCCATCCGCCTGCAACGAACCATGCTTCACCGCATTGGTCAGTAATTCGTGGGTCAGCAGCGATAGCGACAGAACGGTGCGCGAGCCGATTTTGATTGCCGGGCCGTTGCGGGCCACACGCGCATCCTGCCCGGCGCCGGAAACGACCGTATCGATGACCGTGCCGATCTGCGCTTCTTGCCAATTGCCCTGCATCAGCACGTCGTGCCCCGCACCCAGCGCAGCGAGCCGCCGTTCGAGCTGTGCGATCACCGATTGATCGACCAAGGGACGCAGGGTTTGCGTCGCAATCGCTTGCGCGATCGACAACGCATTCTTGAGCCGGTGGCTGATTTCCTGATTGATGATCGTTTGCCGGTCGTCGCTGTCGACGCGGTCGGTCACGTCCTCGATCGTTCCAACCATCGATCGCGCGCGGCCGTCGGCGTGGAAATCATACGATCCGCGCCGCGAAATCCAGCGCACCGCGGCGGTGTCTGGCCGGACGATGCGGAAATGGGCGTCCTGGGTGACCGAATCGCGGCGCGCCCGCTCCGTTTGCAGCGCCTGCAGATCCTCGGGAAAAATTAGCGCTTCTAATTCCGCCGCCGTGCATAATTCGCGCGTACCGAGACCGAAGATCCGGCAGGTTTCGGGCGATACGCGGATCATGTTGGTCGTCAGGTTGTAATCAAATGTTCCGATCCGCCCCGCCTCCTGCGCCGATTCGGTTCGCGCACGCAGTTCGCGCAGGGCCGCGCCACGTTCGAGCGATGTTGCCAGCACTTCGTCACGCGACTTGGCCTTGCGCCGCGACGTGATCAGCGAAATGACCACGCGCCCGAGCGCCAGCAGGCCTCGGCGCTGCTCCGCGTTCAACCCCGCAGGCC
>DATJIN010000054.1:0-9315 GCA_035493275.1 Sphingomonas sp.
ATGACGACCGAACCGGCTTTGCGCTCGATCATCGACGGCACGCACATCTGGATCAGCCAGTGCTGTGCGACGATGTTATTATCCAGCGTCTTGCGGAACTGTTCGTCGGTGATCGTCGCCATCGGCCCGTAATGCGGGTTCGAGGCGGCGTTACAGATGAGCACGTCGACCGGGCCGAAGGCTTCGACCGTCGCATCGACCATCGCTTGAAGCGAGTCTTTCGACGACAGGCTGGACGTGACGGCAATGGCCGCGCCGGGATGCTTGGCGTTGATCGCGTCGGCGACCTCCTGACACGGCTCCAGATTGCGGCTGGTGATCGTCACCTTGGCGCCGTGATCGGCGAGGGCGTGGGCGATGGCCTCACCGATCCCGCGCGAGGAGCCGGTGACGATCGCCACCTTCCCGGTCAAGTCGAACAACTGGCTCATGCGCCTGCCTTTCTTGCAAATTCCCAAGCCCGCTGGGCCAGCGGCTCGACCCGCGCGCTCATTTCTTTGGCGTGTGCCGAGGAGGCGGTGCCGACCTGCACGCGCTTCTTGATGCCCTGCAAAATCCCCGCAAGGCGGAAGTGGTTGTACGCCTGGTACCAGTTGAGATCAGGGATGCCGTCGCGGCCCGTCGCGGCGCAGTAACGCGCGACGACCTCGTCCAACTCCGGGATGCCTAGTGCGGCGCGATCGAGGTCGGCGACGCCCGAGCGGCCGCCATTTTCGGTGACCCAGGCCATGCAGAAATAGGTGAAATCGGCGAGCGGATCGCCCAGCGTCGACAATTCCCAATCGAGCACCGCGAGGATTTCGGCGCGGTCGTTCGCGAAGATCAAATTGTCGATGCGGTAATCCCCATGAACGACCGACGTGCGCGTCTGTTCGGGGATGGTGCGCGGCAGGTATTCGATCAGCCGTTCCATCGGCTCCATGTGCTCGGTCTCGGACGCACGATATTGCTTGGTCCAGCGCGCCACTTGCCGCTCGAAATAATTGCCCGGCTTGCCGTAGCTACCGACGCCAGCGCGTTCGCAATCGATGTTGTGCAGCCGGGCGAGGGTATCGACCATCTCAAGATTGACGGCGCGGCGTTCGGCGGGCGTCGACCCTTCCATCGCTGCGTCCCAGATCGTGCGGCCCTCGACCATCGCCATGACGTAGAACCAGCTGCCGAGGACGCTGTCGTCCTCGCACAGGCCATAGGCGCGCGGGGTGGCGAAGCCGGCGCGGTGGAGGTGGTCGATGATGAAGAACTCGCGGTCGACGGCATGCGCCGAGGGGAGCAGCTCGCCGAAGGGCTTGCGCCGGAGGACGTATTTTCCGGACGGACTTTCGAGCTTGTAGGTCGGGTTGGACTGGCCGCCCTTGAATTTGGAAATGGTCAGCGGGCCGCGAAAGTCCGCCACATTGGCCTCCATCCACGCGGCCAGCCGCGTGGCATCGAGGATGTCGGCACCTTCGGGTGCGGTGGTGCCGACAAAATCCTCTTCGGCGTTCACTGATCGAACACCATCACCGTGCGCACGCTGTCGCCTTCGCGGAGTTTGTCGAACGCGTCGTTGATGCGGTTCAGCGGCATGCGTTCGGCGATGATCGTGTCGAGGTCGAGCTGGCCGCGGAGATAGTGGTCGACGAGGCGCGGGATATCGACGGGGAAACGGTTGCCGCCCATCAGCGCGCCTTGCAAGCGCTTGCCACTGAGCAAATCCATCGCGCTGAGGCCGACCTGATGGTTGAGCGGCATCATGCCGAGGATCGTGGCGGTGCCGCCGCGGCGCAGCGAGCGAACTGCCAGTTCACCGGAGGCGGGACGGCCGACGGCTTCGATCGCGTGATCGACGCCGCCTTTGGTCAGTTCGACCACTTTTTCGGCGGCGAGTTCGGCGCCGGCATCGACGGTGTCGGTGGCGCCGAGTTTCTGGGCGAGTTCGCGCTTTTCCGCGACGGGGTCGCAGGCGATGATGCGGCCGGCGCCGGCGATCTTGGCCGCGTTGACCGCCGCGAGGCCAACACCGCCGCAGCCGACAACGCAGACAGTTTCGCCGGGGCGCACGCCCGCGCCGTTCCATACGGCACCCGCGCCCGTCACCACCGCGCAGCCGAGGATCGCGGCGCGATCCAGCGGCATGTCGGGGTTGATTGCGACGCAGGCATGCTCGTGGACGAGCATTATTTCGGCGTACGCGCTCAGGTTGAGCATCTGGTTGACCAGTTCGCCCGAGCTTTCGAAGGTCAGGCGCGGTGCTTCCTTTGCCCCGCGCCGCGTCTCCGCGCCGAGGCACAGCGACATGCGGCCGGTGACGCAGAATTCGCAATGGCCGCAAAAGGCGGAGAGGCAGGTAACGACGGCGTCACCGACCTTCACCGAGCGGACTTCGCTGCCGACGGCTTCGACGATCCCCGCCGCTTCATGCCCCGGAATGCAGGGCATGGCATGTGGGTAAGCGCCGTCGACGAAGTGCAGGTCGCTGCGGCAAACGCCGCAGGCCGCGGTGCGGATGAGGACTTCATGCGGCCCGGGATCGGCAACGCGAACGTCCTCGACGGTCAGGGGTTCTTTGGCCTTGTGAAGAACCGCTGCCTTCACCGCGATGCCCCCATATCGCCGCTTGAAGGCCCCCGTTCGTTGGAGTTGCCGGGGCGCGGCACACCGCCATATTTGCCGAATTCGAGGCGGGCGATGGCACGGGCATGAACTTCGTCCGGGCCGTCGGCGAGGCGCAGTGTGCGCTGATGCGCCCACATGTTGGCGAGGCCGGCATCTTCAGACACGCCCGCCGCGCCATAAGCCTGGATCGCGTCGTCGATGATGCGCAGCGCCATGTTCGGGGCCTGGACCTTGATCATCGCGATTTCGGCGGCTGCGGCCTTGTTGCCGACCTTGTCCATCATGTCCGCCGCCTTGAGGCAGAGCAGGCGGGTCATTTCGATGTCGATGCGCGCGGCAGCGATGCGCTGTTCCCACACGCTGTGCGAAGCGATGGTCTTGCCGAAGGCGACGCGCGAGAGGAGGCGCTTGGCCATTTTCTCGAGCGCGACCTCCGCCGTGCCGATGGTCCGCATGCAGTGATGGATCCGGCCCGGACCGAGGCGGCCCTGCGCGATCTCGAAGCCGCGGCCTTCGCCGAGCAGCATGTTCGCGGCGGGAATGCGGACATCCTTGAGCTCGATTTCCATATGGCCGTGCGGGGCGTCGTCATAGCCGAACACGGGCAAGTGACGCTTGATCGTCACGCCCGGCGCGTCGAGTTCCATCAGGACCATTGATTGCTGCGCGTGGCGGACCGCTTCGAAGTCGGTCTTGCCCATGACGATCGCGATCTTGCAGCGCGGATCGCCGGCGCCCGACGACCACCATTTGGTGCCGTTGAGGACGTATTCGTCACCTTCGCGGCGGATCGAGGTTTCGATGTTGGTCGCGTCGGACGAGGCGACGGCGGGCTCGGTCATCAAGAAGGCGGAGCGGATCTCGCCTTCCATCAGCGGCTTGAGCCACCGGTCCTTCTGTTCGCGCGTGCCATAGCGGTGGAACACTTCCATGTTGCCGGTATCGGGTGCGGAGCAGTTGAACACTTCCGACGCGAAGCCGACGCGGCCCATTTCCTCGGCGCACAGCGCATATTCGAGGTTAGTCAGGCCGGGGCCGTCGAATTCGAAGCTTTCGTCGACATGTTTCAGCGCGCTGCCCGGCGGCATGAATAGGTTCCAGATGCCCGCCTGTTTGGCGCGCGCCTTTTCCTCCTCGACAACGGGCAGGACTTTCCAGCGGCCGCCCTCGGCCTGCTGCGCGTAATAATCGGGAACGCGCGGGGCGACGTAGCGCTGGATGTGATCGCGCACCCGGTCACGCCAATAACTCTGCCGTTCGGTCAGGTCGAAATCCACGGCGCCTCTCCTTTACGTTTGCGTCAAGCCTTAGGCGGGTGGAAACGAGTCTGCCTAGCCCTTTTCGGGTAACGCTACGGCAAGCCGTGCGAGGCGCGCTTCGTGTTCCGCCTTACCAAAGGGGAATCGGGTGAGGATGAATGCCGCGATCGCCCCGAGGCTGAGATAGAGGATCGCATAGAACAGGCCGAGATTGGTGATGACCGGCGCGGCGACCTGACCGGGAACGGCCTTGGCGGGGAAATGCGCGGTCGCAAGCACGAGCCCTGCGCCAAGGATGCCAAGCCCGCCGGAACATTTCTGCATGAAAAGGGCGCCCGCGAAGAACAGTCCCTCCTCGCGCCGGCCGGTGCGTTCCTCGGATTCTTCGACGACGTCGGACATCATCGAGGCAACGATGATGAAGCTGGCCACCCCAAACGCCGAGTTGAAGAAGACGGTCGAGAAAAACAGCGGCACCGCCAGCGGATCGCCCGGCGGCGGATAGATGCCCACGAGGCGAAACCAGTAAGGCAGCGTCTGCAGCGAACAGCCCAGCAGCGCGCACCAGGCGGCGGCGGCGCGCTTACCGAGGCGGCGGCTGAGCGGAGCGGCGATCAGCGAAGAGGCGATGACCCCGGCAAACAGAATCATCGAATAGATCAGGAATTGCGCGGGTTTGAGCTGCCAGAAAAAGCCGAGCAGATAATTGGACAGCGAGAAGCTGATCCCCTGCGCGGTGTAGGTGATCATCCCCGCTGCCATGAGGACCAGGAAGCCGCGATTGGCGAGTGTCTGGCGCATCCCGCGCATCATGTCGCGCATTCCGTGATGCGGGACGGGGGGCGCCTTGTGACGCAGCACGAAGGCCTGGGTGCCGAGCGCGGAGACGAGCACCGTCACCACCATGATGATCGCGCCCCAGGTGCCGTAATGGCCATAGCCAGCGAGCGCCAGCGGCCCGGTTTGCGCGCCATGCGGGGGTTTGAGGAAATAACCGAAGGCGAGCATCAGGAAGGTCAGCCCGCCGAGCCAGCCGAACACATAGCGATAGGCGAATACCGAAGTGCGCTCGTGATAATCGCGAGTCATTTCGGGGGCGAGCGCGTAGCTCGGCACCTCGTTGCTTGAGATCGCGGCGCGGGTGGCGACGGCGGTGGCCAGCAGCCAGGCGATGAGCAGTGGTTCGGACATGCCGGCGGGCGGATGCCACAGGAAGAACCAGCTGATCGCGATCGGGATCGCCGAGGCGTAAAGCCACGGGTGCCGGCGCCCGAGGCGGGTGTTGGTACGGTCGCTGATCAGCCCGAGCAGCGGATCGATAAAGGCGTCGAACACGAGCGCCGTGGCGATGACGAAACCGACCGTTCCCGGCGGCAGGCCGATGACCTGATTGTAGAACAGCAGCAGGAAGGTGGCGAAGCCGTTGTCCTTGATCCCGTAAGCGATGGCGCCGATGCCGTAGGCGAGCTTGACGCGTGCGGGCACGCGTTCGGTGGTGGTGGTCATTGCCTCTCCGCTCGCGGCCTTTGCCGCCCGGTGGTGAGGATGCGGGCGGTTGACGTGGGCGTCAACTCCACTCTTCGACAGTCCCGCCAGTTGCCGCTAGGGAGCGGGGATGCCCAATATTCTTCTCGTGATGCTCGGCGGCGCATTTGGTTCGGGGGCGCGCTATCTTGTGGCGGGCCGCTTCGCCGCGCCGTGGGGGACGCTGGCGGTCAATTTGATTGGTGGCCTACTGATGGGTGTGCTCGTCGGCTTGCTCGCGAAGCTCAGCACGGGCGGCGAGCAGGCGAGGCTGTTGCTGGCGGTGGGCGTGCTCGGGGGGTTCACGACCTTTTCGGCGTTCAGCCTTGATAGCGTCCTGCTGCTCGAACGCGGGCAGGGGCCGCTGGCGCTGGCTTATATCGGGCTGAGTGTGGTCGGATCGATCCTCGCGCTGGGCGCCGGGCTGATGCTGGTGCGCGCGGCATGAGCAAGGATATCACCAACGTCCGGCAGTTTACCGTCGCGGCGGACGACGACGGCATCCGGCTGGACCGCTGGTTCAAGCGGCACATGCCCGAAGCGAGCTTCAATCTCGTGTCGCGCTGGGCCCGGACGGGGCAGTTGCGCGTCGATGGCGCACGCGCCGGGCCGGGGGATCGCATCACCGCGGGGCAAGTGCTACGCGTGCCGCCGATCGAACCCGAGGTCGTGGAGCGCGCCAAGCCGGTTCGGGCGAAGGTCGAACTGGCGCCCGACGAGGCGGACTTCGCGCAGCACATGGTGATCCACAAGGATCGGGACGCGATCGTGCTCAACAAGCCGCCGGGCCTGGCGACGCAGGGCGGATCGGGGACGACCGAGCATGTCGATCGGCTGCTGGACGCGTTTGATGATGGCGCTGGCCGTCCCAAGCTGGTCCACCGGCTCGACAAGGATACCTCGGGGGTGCTGCTCGTTGCGCGGTCGGCGAAATCTGCGGCCTTCTTTTCCAAGAGCTTTTCGAGCCGTACCGCGCGGAAAGTTTATTGGGCGTTGGTGATCGGCGTGCCCGATGTGCATGACGGCCTGATCGAACTGTCGATCGGCAAGCAGCCCGGCACCGGCGGCGAGAAAATGTACGTCGATGAGAAGGAAGGCAGCCCGGCGCGGACGCGCTATCGCGTGATCGAGCGCGCGGGCAATCGCGCCGCCTGGGTCGAGCTGCAGCCCTTCACCGGCCGCACACACCAGTTGCGCGTGCACATGGCGGCGATTGGCCATCCGATCGTCGGTGACGGCAAATATGGCGGCAAGGAAGCGTTCCTGAGCGGCACGATCAGCCGCAAGATGCATTTGCACGCGCGGCGGCTGAGGATCGATCACCCTGACGGCACGATGCTCGATGTGACCGCCAAGCTGCCGCCGCATTTCGCCGAGAGCATGGACGATCTCGGCTTCGACGAAGTGATCGGCGACGTGCTCGAGATCGAAGAGATCAAGTTCAAGGACACGGCGGAGGGCAAGGCACGCGCCGCGCTGAACAAGGCGAAGTCGGCGCGGAAGGCGCGCAAAGGAGAGCGGCGCTCGCGGGGAGCGAAACCATGAACGAAGATGAAGCCAAACGGCGATTCTTCGCGCTAAGTGCCATCCGCTTTTGCGGGCTGGCGCTGGCGCTGCTCGGGGTGTGGATCGTCAGCAAACGGTCGATCGAGCCGGCTGATGTGATCGGCTATCTGCTGATCGCGGCCGGCGCCTTCGACGTGATCGTGTTGCCGCCATTGCTGATCCGCCGCTGGAAGCGATGAAGCGGTTCTGGACGGACGTCTCAGTTGTCGATGGCGGGGTGTTGCTCGACGGGCGGCCGGTGCGAACGCCCGCGCGGGCGCCGTTGGTCTTGCCCGGAGCGTTGGCCGAAGCTGTGGCCAACGAATGGCGCGCGGTTGACGCTGAAATCGACCCGCGGGCGATGCCGCTGACTGGGCTGGCCAACGCGGCGATCGATCGGGCGGATGCCGGACTCGCGGCGAGCGTCGCGGCTTATGCCGAGAGCGATTTGTTGTGTTATCGCGCCGAGGAGGCCGATCTTGCGGCGGAAGAAGCGGCGGCGTGGGATCCGCTGCTGGAATGGGCGCGCGGGCGCTATGATGTGGCGGTCGCGGTGATCAGCGGGATCATTCATGTAGCGCAGCCTGCGGCGACCGTGGCGAGGCTGGCGCAGGCGGTGGCGGCGCTCGATCCGTTCGAACTGGTCGGCATGCAGCAGCTGGCGACCATCGGCGGCTCGCTGATCACCGCGCTCGCAGTGTTCGAAGGCGAAATCGCAGCCGAGACGGCCTTCGATACGACGCATCTCGACGAACTGTGGCAGGCGCGGAAGTGGGGCGAGGATTATCTCGCGACCGAAACCCGCGAGGCGAGGCGGCGTGATTTCCTCAGCGCCGCACGATTCCTCAGCCTGACTTAGACATGCTCCGCACGAAGCCGATCAGCCCGGTCTGGCGGCTACGCTTGTGGCGTTCGGCGTCGAGGATGTTCTTCACGCCCTCGAAACATTCCTGCGCGACTTCGTTGACCAGGACATAGTCGTAGCCGTCCCAGTGGCTGATTTCGGACGCGGCACGGGCCATGCGCGCTTCGATCACCTCGTCGCTGTCGGTCCCGCGCGTGCGCAGGCGTCGCTCAAGTTCCTCAATCGAGGGTGGGAAGATGAACGTGCGGACGACATCGCCACCAGCCTGCTGGAACAACTGCTGCGCGCCCTGCCAATCGATATCGAACAGGACGTCGCGGCCGGCGGCAAGGTTGTCGAATACCGGCTTTTTCGGCGTGCCGTAGCGATGGCCAAAGACGTGCGCCCATTCGAGGAACTCGCCGTCGGCGACCATTTGCCGGAAGGTCTCGAGATCGACGAAGTGATAATCCTTCCCGTCCACCTCGCCGGGGCGGATCGGACGCGTGGTGGCCGAGACCGACATGGCGAGCGAGGGATCGGACTGAAGCAGCATGCGCGCAATCGTCGACTTGCCCGCGCCTGACGGGCTGGAGATGACGAAGAGAATCCCGCGGCGCTTGAGCATTGCGCGCGCCCTTGCCCGTGCGGGCGCGGGGGGTCAATGAAAAGGGCGATGAGCAAAGCTTCAATCCGCGATATCCGACCGAAGCACTGGGCCGTCGTTGCTGCGATCATCCTCGTGATGGGCGCGGTCGAGCTGGCGTTCGGGCGGCACGCCATCTGCACGTGCGGGTATATCGACCTGTTCCACCCCGCGCTGGATTCCGGGAACAGCCAGCATTTGTTCGACTGGTACACGCCCAGCCACATCATCCACGGCTTCCTGTTCTATTTCTTCGGCTGGCTGCTGTTCCGGCGTGCGTCGCCGGGGGTGCGGCTGACTCTGGCGGTCGTCATCGAGGCAGCGTGGGAAATGCTCGAAAACTCGCCGATCATCATCGACCGGTACCGCGAGGCGACGATTGCCCTGGGCTATACCGGCGACACGGTCATCAATTCGATGAGCGACGTTGCGGCGATGGCGTTCGGTTTTGCGGTGGCGCGGCGCATCCCGTGGTGGACGACCGTCGCCATCGCAATCGGGTTCGAGCTGCTAACGCTGGCGATCATCCGCGACAATCTGACGCTCAACGTGCTGATGCTCGTTCACCCGGTCGAGGCGATCAAGATATGGCAGGGGCAGCTTTAGACGCGCGCGTCCTTGCGCCGGTCGTACGCCTTCTTCGCGACATAAGCGCCGCCGAGCGCGAGACCGAGCGGACCCATCCGCGTAAGGACGCGCGATGCCGCCATACCGAGCAACGCGCCCTTGGCGCCGCCTCGCCCGTCACGGCGATCGATCTCGCGGCCGACGAGCGCGCTGATGATGGTTCGAAGCATTTTCGTCTCTCCTGAATGAGTTGCGGGAGAGACGCGCGAGCGACCCGTTGGTTGCGTGCCGGGCTGCTGTTCGACTTCGGGACAATGGCCGCGTCCTATCGA
>DATJIN010000055.1:0-34440 GCA_035493275.1 Sphingomonas sp.
CGAGCTTTTTCAGCGGCGGTAGCGGCCTCGGCGCCGGCACCGGCTGGACGGTCTACGCGCCGCTGTCGACGTCCGGCTCGGTCGGGCCGTCGGTCGACATGGCGATCCTCTCGCTCCACCTCGCGGGCGCGTCGTCGATCCTCGGCGCGATCAATTTCATCACCACCATCTTCAACATGCGCGCGCCGGGCATGACCCTGCACAAGATGCCGCTGTTCGTGTGGTCGGTGCTGGTCACCGCTTTCCTGCTGCTGCTCGCGCTTCCGGTGCTCGCCGCAGCGATCACGATGCTGCTGACCGATCGTAACTTCGGCACGACCTTCTACGATGCGAGCGGAGGCGGCGATCCGATCCTGTACCAGCATCTCTTCTGGTTCTTCGGTCACCCTGAAGTCTACATCATGATCCTGCCGGGCTTCGGCATGGTCAGCCAAATCGTGGCGACCTTCTCGAAAAAGCCGGTGTTCGGCTATCTCGGCATGGCCTACGCCATGGTCGCGATCGGCGTGGTCGGCTTCATCGTGTGGGCCCACCACATGTTCACCACCGGCCTCAGCGTGAACGTGAAGATGTACTTCACCGCCGCGACGATGGTCATCGCGGTGCCCACCGGCATCAAGATCTTTTCGTGGATCGCAACGATGTGGGGCGGCTCGATCAGCTTCAAGACCCCGATGGTCTGGGCAATCGGCTTCATCTTCATGTTCACCGTCGGCGGCGTCACCGGCGTCGTGCTCGCCAATGGCGGCATCGATACGTACATGCAGGACACATATTACGTCGTAGCGCACTTCCATTACGTGCTGTCGCTCGGCGCGGTGTTCTCGCTGTTCGCGGGCTTCTATTACTGGTTCCCGAAAATGACCGGGAAGATGTACAATGAATTCCTCGGCCACCTGCACTTCTGGGTGTTCTTCATCGGCGTGAACGTGCTGTTCTTCCCGATGCACTTCCTGGGGCTGCAGGGCATGGCGCGGCGGATGCCCGACTATCCCGATGCCCAGGCCTATTGGAACCACATTGCCTCGGATTACGGCTACAGCCTGATGGCGATCGGCATGCTGTTCTTCTTCGTGAACGTGATCTGGTCGCTGGCCGCGGGCAGGAAGGCTGCGGACAATCCGTGGGGCGAAGGCGCAACCACGCTCGAATGGACCCTGTCGAGCCCGCCGCCGTATCACCAGTTCGAAACCCTGCCGGTTATCCACTAGGGACTGTCCCCGGCGGGAGGGCCGGTCCCATCGGGACACCCGAACCTCCCGCCAACCTTTCCTGTCGCGGGATCGACTTCGGTCACGCTCGGCTCGCAAAACCGTCCCATTTCGGCTAGCCGCCGCCGATGGATTTGTCGCAGCTGCGGATCGCCCTGTTCTCGGGCAATTATAACTTCGTGAAGGATGGCGCGAACCAAGCGCTCAACCGCTTGGTCGGCTATCTGCTGCGTCAGGGCGCGGCCGTGCGGGTCTATTCGCCGGTCACCGATACACCCGCTTTTCCGGCGACGGGCGATCTCATTGGCGTGCCGTCGGTGCCGCTGCCGGGCCGCGGCGAATATCGCTTTGCCTTCGGGATGGGCATGGCGGCAAAGCGCGATCTCAGACGCTTCGCGCCGAACATCGTCCACGTCTCGGCTCCCGACGTGCTCGGTCACCGCGCCGTCAGCTGGGCGCGCTGGCATCATCTGCCGATCGTCGCCTCGGTTCACACGCGCTTCGAGACGTACCCGCGCTACTACAACCTTGCGTTTTTGGAGCCGGTGCTGCTGGCGATCCTCCGCCGCTTCTACCGTCGCTGCGACGCGCTGGTCGCGCCGTCGGATAGCTTTGCCCAGGTGCTGCGCGAACAGCGGATGAATTACGATATCGGCATCTGGTCGCGCGGCCTCGACCATGAATTGTGGAACCCCGGCCGCCGCGATCTCGCATGGCGCCGAGCGCAAGGCATTGCCGACGACGAAGTGGTCATCGGCTTTCTCGGCCGCATCGTCATGGAAAAGGGCCTGGACGTGTTCGCCGAAGCCGTTGAACGCCTTGGGCAAAAGGGCGTGAAACACCGCGTCCTCGTCGTTGGCGAAGGCCCGGCCCGCGAATGGTTCGAACGCCGCCTGCCCGGCGCAGTGTTCACCGGTTTCCAGATGGGGCCGGACCTGGCCCGCGCAGTCGCGAGCATGGACATATTCCTCAACCCCAGCGTCACGGAAACCTTCGGCAACGTTTCGCTGGAGGCGATGGCGACCGGCGTTCCCGTCGTCGCCGCGCGCGCGGCGGGCAGCGAAGATATCGTCCAGGACGGCGTCACCGGCCTGCTTGTCCGCCCCGGCGCGATCGAAAGCTATGCCAACGCGCTGGCCCGCCTGACCACCGATACGGGCTTTCGCGCACGCATGGGCCAGGCAGGCATCGCCGAGGCGGCGCAGTACGAATGGGATCGCATCAATTCAGCGGTCGCGGAGACGTATCTACGCGTCATCCGCGACCGCCAACCGCGTTAGTTACAGCCGCTCGATCTTGCGCGCGGCCTCGTCGATCGCATCGGCGATTGCGTGCAGTTGCTCGGGCGTCAGTTCGCGGCCCATGATCCGGTCCTGCAGCACCTGGCGCAGATTGCCCATTGCGCGGCGCACCGGCCGGGCATCGCCGCGTGTCCGCTCCGCACCGATTGCGTCGAGCCGGGCAAAGATTGCTTCGACTTCCTCAGCGCGCTCGGCGAGGTGGGCAATGCCGGCTTCGGTGATGCCGAACAGCTTTTTAGCGCCTTCGGCCTGCTTGGCCTCGATCAGGCCCATATCGTCGAGCAGCGTCAGCGTCGGGTAAACCACGCCCGGGCTTGGCGCATAGGCACCTCCAGTGCGCTCCTCGAGCGCGCGGATCAGGTCGTAACCATGGCGCTCCTGCTCCTCGATCAGCTTCAGCAGCACCAGCCGCAGCTCGCCGCCGTCGAACATGCGGCGCCGGCGCCCGCCCCCAGCTCCCATCTCACCCATGGCTTCGGCCCAGGCATGGCGGCCGTGCCGCCCCCACATCGCGTGCATCCCGCCATGCATTCCACGGGGGCCGCAACCGCGTTTATGATATCCAAACATAACATCTCCTTCTCAAACGCATCTGAGATATATCTTTGATTCGTTCAAGTGGCGCCGCATGCGTATACTTCTTATCTAAGCCCGATGGCCGATCTCTTCGCCGCTCCCCCGCCCCCCGCGCCCCTTGCCGACCGTCTGCGCCCCCACGCACTGGACGAGGTTGTCGGGCAGGCGCACCTCACCGGGCCCGATGGTGCGATCGGGCGGATGGTCGCTGCGGGCAAGCTCGCCTCGATGATTCTGTGGGGCCCACCGGGCACCGGCAAGACAACCATCGCCCGCCTCCTCGCCGACGCGGTCGGCCTGCGCTTCGAAGCGATCAGCGCGGTGTTTTCGGGCGTCGCCGATCTCAAGCGCGTCTTCGCCGCCGCCAAGGACGCTGCAACCCTTGGCCAGCGGACGCTTCTGTTCGTGGACGAGATCCACCGCTTCAACCGTGCGCAGCAGGACGGCTTCCTGCCCTACGTCGAAGACGGCACGATCACTCTCGTCGGCGCGACCACCGAAAACCCCAGCTTCGAACTCAATGCCGCGCTGCTCAGCCGCGCGCAGGTGTTGGTACTCCAACGTCTCGACCACGCCGCGCTTGGCCAGCTGCTCGACCGCGCCGAAGCGTTGAAAGAGCGACAACTCCCTCTCACCAGCGAAGCGCGCGACGCACTGATCGCGAGTGCCGATGGCGACGGCCGCTTCCTGCTCAACCAAGCCGAGACGCTGTTCAGCATCGCCATCGCCGAGCCACTCGATCCGCCCGCGCTCGCTGAACTGCTCCACCGCCGCATGCCGGTGTACGACAAGGACCGCGAGGGTCATTACAACCTCATCTCCGCTCTGCATAAAAGCCTGCGCGGCAGCGACCCGCAGGCGGCGCTCTATTGGCTTGCGCGGATGCTAGTCGCGGGTGAGGAGCCGCTCTACGTCCTCCGCCGCCTGGTACGCTTTGCCAGCGAGGATGTGGGACTCGCCGATCCGCAGGCGCTGGTGCAGTGCCTCGCGGCTAAGGATGCCTATGACTTTCTCGGCAGCCCCGAAGGCGAACTAGCGATCGTCCAGGCGTGCCTCTACCTCGCGACCGCTCCCAAATCGAACGCCGCTTACGCGGCGCAGAAAGGAGCGTGGAAGGCGGCACGAGAGACCGGAAGCCTGATGCCGCCGATGAATATCGTCAACGCGCCGACCAAGCTGATGAAGCAGCTCGGCTACGGCAAGGGCTATGCGTACGACCATGATCAGGCGGACGGCTTTTCGGGCGACAATTACTGGCCCGATGAAATGACCCCGGCGAACTACTATTCCCCCGTCGACCGCGGCTTCGAAGCCAAAATCGCCGAACGCATCGCCTATTGGGACAAATTGCGCGCTGAACGTGCGTAGCTGGTCGCACTTCGCCGCCATCGATTGGTCCGGCGCGGCGGGAGAGCGGCACAAGGGTATCGCGATCGCGACGTGCGGCACCGATGGCCCGCCAATGATCGTGCAACCCGGGCACCGCTGGTCGCGAGGCGAAGTTCTCGACTGGCTGATCAACGCGATGCCCGACGATACGCTGGTCGGGCTCGATTTGAGCGGATCGATGCCATTTGCGGACGTTGGCGCCTATTTTCCCGATTGGGACGAAAGCCCGGCCGACGCGCGCGGGTTATGGGCTCTGGTCGAACGCTACAGCGCAACCGATCCACACTTTTCCGCGAGCAGTTTTGTCGATCATGTGGAAGCGGCGCGCTATTTTCGCCGCCATGGCGGTCGGCGCGGTGACCGCTTTGGCGACCGACCGCAAGGGCGCTTCCGGGTGACCGAGGACGCGCAGCGAGCTCTTGGCTGCCGCCCTTATAGCAACCTCAACCTCGTCGGCGCAGCGCAAGTCGGAAAGTCGAGCCTGACGGGCATGCGTGTGCTGCACCGGCTCCAGGGTCGATTGCCGCTTTGGCCATTCGACGCGGTACCGGCGACGGGCTCGCTCGTCGTCGAGATCTATACGACCATCGCGGCCATCGCTGCCGGCCGGGCACCGGGGCGCTCCAAGATGCGTGACTATTCAGCCCTCAACGAGGCATTGGCCGCGCTCGCCAGTCCGCCCGTTTTGGGCGCCGGGCCGATCGAAGATCACGCGAGCGATGCACTCCTCACCGCCGCGTGGCTGCGCAACGTCCACGCCGACGACGCGCTGTGGCACCCGCCAGGCCTCGATGACGTCCGCCACACCGAAGGCTGGACGTTCGGCGCCCGCTGACGCAAAAGCGCTCCCGCGCCGGCTTAGCTCAGATGGTAGAGCACCTGATTTGTAATCAGGGGGCCGCGGGTTCGATCCCTGCAGCCGGCACCATATCCGCGCGGCGCATCGGCCGTACCACCCCCGTCTCTCGATAAAGCAGCCAAAGCAGCGCCAAGGGCGTCAAAGGTATGAGATTGAGGCCCGGTAACGCGGCGAGCATCAGAACGAAAGCAAGCAGCGACACCAAGTGGAAACGCATCGCCACCCGCTCGCCGCAAACCCATTGCAGCGCCCACACAATCGGAACGACCAGCATTACCTGATCGTACATGTAGATATACGGACTGAGCAGCATCGTCGCCGTCACCAACGCCGCACCGCGCGCATGCGCCAGCGCGTTCTCTCGGCCGGTCCGCCACACCAGCCACAAGGCGGCGGCAGCGCAACCCGCATGAAGCAGGGCTGCCCCCACTGCGGGGACACCCAGCAACCGCAGAGACCCGTAGACGCTCCCAACGCGATGCCAACTGACACCACCTTGCGTCGCGATTTGCCCGTAGAACGGCAAGATGTCGAAAAACCCGCGCCAGGCCTCCATGCCAAACACGACCAGCGTCGTCACAAAAAGCACGAAGCCACCTAAAAGCGCGCCGCCGATCGCTCGCCAATTGCGGGACGCGATCAGCAGAATCGGCACCGCCGCTGCCAATTGCGGCTTGATCGCGAGCAGGCTGAATAACAATCCCGCGAGGAATGGTCGTCGGTCGAGGAGGCCGAGCGCGGCGATCATTAGCGCGGCACTGAGCAATCCGTTCTGGCCGATGATGCCGCAGATCAACACCGCCGGAAATGCCAGCGCTAGGCCAACCGCCCCCGGAATGAAGCGCCGCACGACCAAGGCAAAAGCGCCTAGCGAAAATCCTGCCCATGCGATCGCGGCTATCGGGAACGACATCAGGCCGAATGGCGCGATCAGGATGAAAAATGGCGGCGGATACGGAAATGACATTACGCCATGGACTGGTGCCGCCCGCAACTCGACCGCATGATGCGCGGCGATGTCATAGGCCAACGCCGGCGTTCCCGCGAGCAACAGCCTCGCCGCGGCCCAATAGCTAATGAAATCGATGCCCGACGGATCGAACGCGTTGCGAACGAGCTGGATCGCGATCAGCACGATGACCAGCCCAGCGGCAATGCGCCAGTGGGGTGACAGCGACAGGCGAGGCACGGCAATCATCTGGCCGCCTTACGCGGATAGCTCTTAAAGCAGTGTCACCCGCACATAGAAAAGGGCGGGTACCTCGCGGTACCCGCCCTTTTAGACTTCGATGCCGGTCGGTTTAGCGGCAGTAATAGTTGGGGCGGGAGTCACGGTCGACCGAAGTACCGATGGCACCACCGACAGCCGCACCAAGCAGCACGCCGAGAACTTCGGAGCGTCCGCTGCTCAGCGCCGCACCGGCTAGCGCACCCGCGCCCGCGCCGATAATCAGACCCGTCGTGCCGTCCGAACGGCGGCAATAGTAACGGTTGTCGTAACCCCGATAGACCCGGTCGTCGTAACTCAGCTGACGCTGGCGATAGTAACGCCCGTCGCGATAATAACGGTCGGCATAATAGGCGCCGTAACGCGGATCGGGGTTGTTATAGTCATAGCGATTCCACCGGCGATAGTTGCGCAGCTCGCGGCGGTAGTCGCGCATAGCGCTATCGTAATTGTACGGCGGTGTGCCGTAATGACGTTCGGCATAAGTTGGCGACTGGGCGGTGGCAGGTGCCGTCGCGACAGTCAAACCGGTGATGGCGGTGGCGGCCATCGCCATGCCATTGATGAGCTTCTTCACAATATCTCTCCCTTGGCGACCCTGCTTGAACGGACCGGAGGGCGAATTGTTGCGTGAACTAAGAACTAAGCCCGGTTCATCTCGATGTCAGGCTGTTGCCGCTCGCCCGGTCCGCTCCAATTTGCCCCAGCCCACGCGCGGGCCCGACAGGGCAGCACCGATCGCCCGTAACACCACGCCATACATCAGCTGGCGGTAAACGATGCGCTGCGTGATCAGACGCCAGAACGGATAGCGCCGCTCGCGCGGTTCGAGCCGGTAGGCGATGAAGCCGCTAAGCAGGTCGACCGCGGTGAACACAAACCAGAAAATCGCCATTGTGAGAACATCCGATTGCGTCTGCGCCCAACCGTGCTGATGCACGCGGATGGCGGTACCGACCGCGCTGATAATCAGCGCCAGGTCGATCACCGGTGAAATCATCGCGAAGATGATCTGGAACAGCCAGGCCTGCGGCAGCCCGACCAGCGCGAGCCCGAGTGGCCGGCGCGTCCGGATCACCGCACGGTGTTTCCACAGGCATTGCAGCGTGCCGTAAGCCCAGCGAAACCGCTGCTTGCCCAGCGCGCGAAGCGTCTCCGGCGCTTCGGTCCACGCGACGGCATCGATATCGTAAGCGACGCGCCAGGCCGCGCGCTGGATGGCGATCGTCAGATCCTGATCCTCCGCCAGCGTATCGACCGGATAGCCGCCGACCGCGTCCAATGCCGTGCGCCGCCACGCGCCGACCGCCCCGGGCACGACCGTGATCGCCTCGAAGCGTGTCAGCGCGCGGCGTTCAAGGTTTTGCGCCGTCACATATTCGGTCGCCTGCCACCGCGTGACGATGTTGACGCGGTTGCCGACCTTCGCATTGCCCGCCACCGCGCCGAGTCCGGGATCGGCAAACCACCGCGCCAGCCGCGCAATTGTCGTCGGCTCGAACTGCGTATCGGCGTCGAGCGCGATGACGATGTCCGAGCTCGCGAGTTCGAGCCCGAGGTTGAGCGCACGCGCCTTACCGCCATTTTCCAGCGTCAACAGGCGCACGCGCGGCTCGTTCGCGAACGCCTTCGCGACAATGGCGCTGGTTTCGTCCTTCGAGCCATCGTCAATCACGATTACTTCGACCCGAGCACCCTCGCTGGCCAGTACGCGGCGAACCGAGCCTTCGATGACACGCGCTTCGTTGAACGCCGGGATCAGTACCGAGACCAGTGCGTCGGGCGCGCCGGCGGGGGGTTTCGGCTCGCGGGCATGGGCACGCACCGCGAGCGCCGCCATGAGGACCGCGCGCGCGATGCCCAGCGAAATCGCGACATAGAATAGCCATTTGAGCGTCCACAGGATGGCCGCGAGGAACAGAAATACGCCGACATCGACGCGTACTGCCAGCAGGTCCGACCCTTCGACCGGCGGCATGATCGACTGCGGCGGCACCCCCGCCAATGCGCTGACGGTGACCAGTTTCAGCCCCTTCGCGCGCAGGCCGTCGATGATCGCGGGGAGCGCGGCGACGGTCTGCGCCCGGTCGCCACCGCCGTCGTGGAGCAGGATGATCCGCGTCGACCGGTCCGGGTCGTCGCTATTCCCTGCCAGCAGCGCCTTTTGCACGATCGCCTGAACGCCTGGCCGCTTCCAGTCGTCCGGATCGACGTGCAGACCGACGTTCAGATAACCGGCCTGCTGCGCCTCGTAAGCCGGGCGCAACTCTTCGCTGGTCGTCGGTTCGGCATCGCCGAAATAGGGCGCACGGAACAGCCGTGTCGAATGGCGGGTATAAGCCTCGATCAGCCGCTGTGTCGCGTTCAGTTCGAGCCGCGTGCCGCGCGGCGAGACTTGGGCCAGATTTGGATGGGTGTAGCTGTGATTGCCCAATTCGCTGCCGCCCGCGACGATGCGATTGAGCAGCGAAGGATGCGAAATGGCGTTTTCGCCGATCACGAAGAACGTTGCCGGGGCGTGCTTGGCTTCGAGGATGTCGAGAACGCGCGGCGTCCAGGTCGCGTCGGGTCCGTCGTCGAACGTCAGCGCGACCTGCCCCGGCCGGTCCCCACCGCGGCGGACAACATAGGGGCTCGGCAGACGTTGAAAGACGACGTCGCCGATCAGACCGGTGCGGTCTAAGCCGACCTGCCGCGCTCCGTTGCGCGGAGTCGCCTCGATGCGCAGCAGCTCGCCGCTGCCTTCGACATCGACGCTGCCTTGGTAGCTGACCACCGCCAAATCGGGCCGCTTGCCCGACACGCTCGCCGCCAGCGCGGGCCAGAAGCCAGGGTCTTCGCTACCCAGCCGCCACAAGGCGACACCCGCGACCCCTTCGCGGCGCACCGCCTGCAATTGGTTGTAGGCGCTCGCCGCGTCGAGGATCCAGACGGTGTGCGTGACGCCCCCCTCTTCATACGAAAAAGTCGAATTGCCTGATGTTCTGTCGAACCCGGGCACCGCATCACTTTCCGACGCTGCGAGCCATGCTTCCTCGACCGACAGATTGTCGCTGCCGTCGCCGTGCCAGTCATAGGCATAGTTGCCGACCGCCACGATTGCTTTGCCCCGTGGTACCTGGCGCAGAGCTTCCTGCAGCCGCTGCACGAACCAGCGCTGCGATGCGATTGGCCCAGGCGCATAACCCGGCGAATGTTCGTCATAATCCATCAGGAACAGGCGGTCGGCCACGCGCGCAAAGGCAGCCAAATTCCAATCTGTATCGCCCAGCGGCACTGCCAAGGTGACCAGCCAGCCACGCTTCGCAAACGCCGCGCGCGTCTCAGCGAGGAAGCGCAGGTAGTCCGGTAATGCCGCGCGAGGCAGTTCCTCGAAATCGAACGCGATTCCACCACCTTTCTCGCGCTCGACCAAAGCGGTGAGCACCTTGAGCATTGCGCCACGCCGTGCAGGGCTGGCGAGGATCGCCGCCATGCCCGCACCGTCCCATTGATCGTTCGCCGCGTTCTGGACCATCGGCAAAACGCGAGGGTGACTGGTCGCAGCGGTGATAATCCGCTCGAACCGGGTGTCAGCGGTGAATACGGCACGCTTGCCGCCTTGAGTAATGCTGCCGAGCACCGGCACGACCCAATCGAGCTGCTTGACGTTGCGCTGGAGTGACGCGCCGCTGTCCGGATCCCAGGGCACGTAGAACCCGACCGTCACCGGGTCGCTTGGTGTCGCGTGCGCTCGGCCGCTGGGCAGCCAGCCGATGCGCCGCCCGATCCTTCCCAAATGTTCCTTGAGCGGCCTTGCCTGCACGCGTTCGCCCACCGGGTGCAGCGGATCGCCCACCGGCACGGCCAGCACCGTCAACGCAAAGCCGATCGCGGCTGTTAGGATCAGCGCGAGCAGCGCACCCAGCACCGCGATCGACCGCCGCCGTCGCCTGCCCGTAGGATCGTAGAAGACGGGATTTTCCGCCACGCATCACGCCTTATTTGAGGAGGACGAGTTCCTCGGCCATTGTCGGGTGCAATGCCACGGTGTCGTCGAACTGCGCCTTGGTCAGCCCCGCCTTCACCGCGATCGCCGCCGCCTGGAGGATTTCCGCCGAATCCGGCCCGATCATATGCAGGCCAACGACCACGTCGTTCGAGGCATCGCAGATCATCTTATACAATGCGCGTTCGTTGCGGCCAGCCAACACGTTCTTCATCGGCCGGAAGTCGGACGTGTAGACCTTGACCGCGCCGAGCGTGTTCTTCGCTACGCCCTCGGTCATGCCGACACCCGCGATCGGCGGGTGGCTGAACACCGCGCTTGGGATGTTGACGTAATCGACGCGTGTCGGCTTATCGCCGAACACCGTGTCGGCGAACGCCTGACCTTCGCGAATGGCCACCGGCGTCAATTGCACGCGGTCGGTAACGTCGCCCACGGCGTAGATCGAACTGACCGAGGAGCGATTGTCCTCGTCGACCACCACGGCCCCCTTGGCGCTGAGCTTTACGCCCGCTTCTTCCAACCCGAGCCCCTGGGTGCTGGGCGAGCGCCCGATGGCGAACAACACCATGTCGACATTGGCGCAATCGTAGCCGGCCATGAATACGTCGAGCGTGCCGTCGTCGCGCTTCTCGATCTTCTCGAATGGCGCATTGAAGCGGAAATCGATGCCCTTCATCATCGAGATTTGCAGCAACCGGTCGCGAATCTGCTCGTCATAGCCGCGCAAAATCTGGTCGCCGCGGTTCACCAAGGTCACTTTCGACCCGAATTGATGGAATATCCCGGCAAATTCGTTGGCGATGTAGCCGCCACCTGCGATAATGATCCGCTTGGGCAAGGTTCCGAGGTGAAATACCTCGTTCGACGTGATGCCATGCTCGGCGCCGGGAAAGCTCGGCACGACCGGATGCCCGCCCGTCGCGATCAGGATGACCTTTGCCGTGACCTCGCGCCCGCCCGCCAGCCTGATGCCGTGCGGCCCGGTGACCACCGCGCGTTCGCGGATGATTTCGACATGGTGGCTGCCGAGCGTCTGGCCATACAGCCCTTCGAGCCGGTCGACTTCCGCCAGCACGTTGTCGCGCAGCGTTGGCCAATTGAAATCACATTTCGGCACGTCCCAGCCGAAACGCCGCGCGTCGGCCAGATCCTCGGCGAAATGCGCGCCGTAAATCAACAGCTTCTTGGGCACACAGCCGCGGATGACGCAGGTGCCGCCGACGCGGTATTCCTCGGCCACCGCCACCTTGGCGCCGTGCGCGGCGGCCACGCGGCTTGCCCGCACCCCGCCCGAACCCGCACCAATGACGAACAGGTCATAATCGAAATCAGCCATGACGTTTAGCCTTGCGGCATGTCGGCAACGCGGCAGTCGGGCCATGTGCGCCGGCCGACGGTCAGCCGCGCCAAATCCCCGCGCGTCCAGAATTCGGCGCGGATGCGATGGTCGAGCCCGGTATAGCGTGCGCCATCGGCGCTGACGGTTCGCGCAAGTCGCAGCCGGCGCCCCGAGAAATCGAGCCGGACGCGGTCGCGGCTGTAGCGCGCGACGATCACCGTCGGGCCACATTGAAAGCGCACCGCCGTCGGCACCGTCGCCCCCGCCAGAGCCATCGCCGCCAGTCCGATCATTACCGTCTCCCTAACCTGGTCGCCTTGACCCGCATCCGGCGCCGCCCCATTCGGGCAGGTGATGGACGACGCGCCGCCCGCCGCAATCGCACCGACCGCCGCAACACGCAATGAATGGCGTGATTTCGCGCTGTTCCTGGTTAAACTAATATTCCTCGTGGTGCTGATCCGCAGCTTCGTCTTCGCGCCGTTTTCGATCCCGTCGGAATCGATGATGCCGCGGCTGCTGGTCGGCGATTATCTGATCGTCACCAAGTGGCCGTACGGCTTTTCGCGGTACTCCCTGCCCTTCTCGCTGCCGCTGATCCCAGGGCGGATTCTAACCACGCTGCCGAACCGAGGCGACGTCGTCGTGTTCAAGGAACCGCCCGAAAACAGGGTCGACGTGATCAAACGCGTCATCGGCCTGCCCGGCGACACGATCCGCATGAAGGGTGGCCAGCTATTCATTAACGGTGCGCCGGTGCCAAAGGTACGCATCGCCGATTTCGTCGTACCGGTTAGCCCGAACACCCGCTGCCTCATCCCCGCCGCGGACAAGGGATCCACTTGCCAATACGCGCGCTATCGCGAGACGCTGCCCGGCGGGAAAAGCTATGAAGTGCTCGATTTCGGGCGCTTTCCGGCGGACGATACCGGCGAATATCGCGTGCCTGCCGGTCACGTCTTCCTGATGGGCGACGACCGAGACGATAGCGCCGACAGCCGGCTGGAAGCGGGCGGCTTCGGCTTCGTGCCGATCAGGAACCTGATCGGGCGCGCGCAATTCACAGTGTTTTCGACCGATGGGTCGGCCAATTACCTGCTCCCCTGGACGTGGTTTTCGGCGGCGCGCTGGCACCGCGTCGGAGAAGGGTTTTGAGCTGGCTCTCCGACACGCTCGGCGTCGCGCCGCAGAACGAGGCGCTGTACCAGACCGCGCTGACCCATCCCAGCCACGGCGCGGACAATTACCAGCGGCTCGAATTTCTGGGCGACCGCGTACTCGGCTTGGTGATCGCCGATTGGCTGTCCGGACAATTCCCCAAGGAACGCGAAGGCCAATTGTCGCAACGGTTCGTCACGCTCGTATCTGGCGCCACCTGCGCCGAGGTCGCCCGCCAACTCGGGGTGAAGGCACATGTCCGCCTCGGCAAACAGGCGCGCGACGACGGCGCGGCCGACAGCGACAACATCCTTGGCGATGTCATGGAGGCGCTGATTGGCGCGCTTTACCTCGAACATGGGCTGGAAGCGGCGCGCGCGCTGATCCGTCGTGCCTGGGCCGGGCGGATCGACGGCCGCGATGCAGTGCCGCGCCATCCCAAATCGTTGCTCCACGAATGGGCCGAGGCGAACAAGCGCAAGCCGCCTTATTATGCCGTCATCGACCGGTCTGGCCCCGATCATGCGCTGCGCTGGACGGTGCGCGCGAGCGTCGGTAGTGCGGGCGAAGCCGACGGCACCGGTTCCTCCAAGCAAGAGGCCGAAACCGCCGCCGCCACGGCCCTTCTCGGAAAGCTCAATCCATGACCCAGCATTGCGGCCTCGTCGCCATCATCGGCGCACCCAATGCGGGCAAATCGACGCTAGTGAACGCGCTGGTCGGGCAGAAGGTGGCGATCGTCACGCCCAAGGCTGGCACGACGCGAACGCGGTTGATGGGCATCGCCATCGAGGGTGAGGCACAGATCATGCTGGTCGACACGCCGGGCATTTTCGATGCCACGCGCCGCTTCGACCGGGCGATGGTGCAGGCGGCCTGGGGCGGCGCGCAGGACGCGGACGTCATCGCTTTGGTCGTCGATGCCAAGCGTGGCGGCGGGCCCAAGCTCGAAGCGATCGTGACCGCGCTGGAAAACCGAACAGAGCCCAAATTGCTGATCCTCAACAAGGTCGATGTCAGCGACAAGGGCAAGCTGCTCCAACTCGCCCAGCGCCTCAACGAACGCGTCAAGTTCGACGAGACGCTGATGGTGTCGGCAACCACAGGTGATGGTGTTGCGGACCTCAAGGCTATGCTGGCAGCGCGGCTGCCAGAAGGTCCATGGCACTTCCCCGAAGACCAGGTCAGCGACGCGCCCGAACGGCTGATGGCGGCCGAAGCGACACGCGAGCAACTGACGCTGCAGCTTTATGAGGAACTGCCGCAGTCGTCTGCGGTCGTGACCGAGAAATATAGCGAGCGCGACGACGGCTCGGTCGAAATCCACCAGCAGATCCTGGTCGAACGTGATTCCCAGCGCGCTATCGTTCTCGGCAAGGGCGGCGCTCGCTTGAAGGAAATCGGCTCAAAGGCGCGCGCCGAGCTCGCCACCCTCCTCGACCGCCGCGTCCACCTCTATCTACACGTCAAGGTTGCGCCCAAATGGAGCGAGGATCGCGATGTGTACCGCGAAACCGGGCTCGACTGGGTCGATTAGCGTCTAGGGCTGTTCGTTCACCTTCGTGCCTCTATATCCGCTCGCATGATCCGTCGCCTGTCTCTCATCGCCGCCGTCCTGCTCTCGGCCTGTCAGCAGACCGCCGCCGATGCCCGGCCTGCACGTCCGGCGTTGTGGCGCCTGGCGGACCGGGACACGACGATCTACCTGTTCGGGTCGATCCACCTGCTGCCCAAGGACATGAGCTGGCATACGCCCGCGCTCAATACGGCGATCGCCAAGAGCCAAGGCCTGATCCTCGAAACCGTGCTCGACAAGAACCCGGCGGCGATGGCCAGCCTGATGCAGCAGATCGGCATGTCGCCCGACCTGCCGCCGGTGATCGATCGCGTTCCGGCGGACAAGCGCCAGCTGGTCGAGGCGGCGGCGAAGAAGGCTGGTGTGCCGCTCCAGATACTCGACAAATTCGAAACTTGGGCCGTGGCGCTGACGCTCGCCTCGGCAGGCCTGCGCGATATCGGGCTGAGCACCGATTATGGGGTCGAGGACACGCTGCGCAAGAGTTTCGCGGACGCGGGCAAATCGGTGGCGGGGCTGGAAACGCCCGCCGAACAGCTCGGCTATTTCGACACCCTGCCCGAAGCGACGCAACGCGAATTTCTTGTCGGCGTTCTCGAGGATAATCAGAACGCCACCAAGGAATTCGCTAAGATGATCCGCGCCTGGGCGTCCGGCGATACGGCGATGATTGCCGCGACGTTCGATGACGAATTGAAGTCATCCGGGCCGCTCGCCGATGCGCTGCTCGTCAAGCGCAACCAGCGCTGGGCGGCATGGCTGGCCAACCGCATGAAGCAGCCGGGCACGGTGTTTGTCGCGGTCGGTGCCGGGCATCTTGCCGGCGGCAATTCAGTGCAAACGATGCTCGCGAAGCGCGGCCTCAGGGACTGGCGGGTGCAGTGACCGCCGCCGGGGCGACCGGCTGTTCTCCGATCGCCGCCAAGCGTTGTTCCAAATCGGCTTTCCATGTTGCGCCATCGGGTGCCCGCGCGAGCAATCCGCGCCACACGTCGCCCGCCGCCTTGGTGTTGCCGCTGCGCGCGAGCATCAGCCCATAGAAAAACGGGGGCCCGGGATGGTTGGGATCGAGTGCCGCCGCATGTTCATAGGCGAAGGCCGCGGCGGGCGAGACCAATCCCTCGCCCTGCGCGACCAAAGCATTGCCCAGCCCGGTCCACAAATCCGCGCTGCGCGGATGTTCCTTGAGCCCGCTCTTGATCGCGATCACCGCAAGACGCGGATTGCCCATCCGCAGCAACGCGTCGGAATAATCGAGCCATTGCGCGTCACCGCCGAATTGCGACTGGTTGAGCGAGCGGCGCAGGTCCGCATCGCCCGGATCGACTATGCCCTGCTTTTGCTCACCCGCGCGCGGTGCCGAGGCCAGGCTAGGATTACCCTGCCAGGCATAGCCTGCCGCGGCGAGGAACAGCGCCGCCAGCGTCAGATCGCGCGACGACCCGGTCACCTTGCCGAACCGCCACATCAGCGCGAACACCACCGCCGCCAAAGCGAGAAAAATCAGCCAGCCGCTCATCTTCGCCGCCTGCGAAATCGACCGCGCGCGAGGAATACTCCCGCGCCGATGAGGATCAGCGGCGCGATCCAAAGCGGCGCCGTCGCGGTATCGAGCACTGGCTTGTAGCTGACCCAATCGCCATAGCGAGCGATCAGCCAATTACGGATGTCCTCGGGCTTCTCGCCCTTTTGCACCCGTTCGCGGATCATCGCACGCATGTCCGCGGCGAGTTCGGCGTCGCTATCGGCAATCGATTGCCCTTGGCACACGAGGCAGCGCACCGATTCCATCAGCGCCTTGGCCTGCGCTTCCTGTCTGGCATCGGGCAGTTGCGTGTCCGCGAGCGCTGCCTTGGGCATGGTTGAATCCGCCAGCGCGGGCAACGGTGCGAGCAGCAGCAAGAGGGGTGCGAGGCGCCTCACTGCGCCGCCCGCAACTTCTCGAGCAGGTCCGGCACGTCCCCTTCGGTAATCGCGCCGATATGCTGATGGCGGATGATGCCTTTGCTATCGACGATAAACGTTTCCGGCACACCCGAACTGCCGATCGCCAGCTGCACGCGGCTGTTCGCGTCGAGGCCGATGGTGCGGTACGGATTGCCGTTCTGGGCGAGGAACGCGTCGACATCCTCGCGCCGGTCGCGCAGTGCGACCCCGTCGATCACCGCCCCCTGTGCGGTCATGCTCGCCAGCACCGGCGCCTCAGCGATGCATGGCACGCACCAGCTCGCAAAGACGTTGACGAGGCGCGGACCGCCGGTCGCAGTAAAGGTCGGGCGCGACGAGGCGGCAGCGGGGAGCTGCACGATCGGAAACGGATGCCCGACGAACTGCGACGGATGCTCGCGATTGTCGGGCCGGTAGAGCTGCAGCGCGACCACCCCGAAGAAGATCACGAACGCGGCAAGTGGCGCCCAGATGACCAGCCGCTTCATGAATAGGCTGTCCGGTAATGATAAGCCCGTTGCCGCCGCGCGCGGCCGATCAACGACAGCACTCCGCCGAGTGCGATCAGCGCACCACCGAGCCAGATCAACGTCACCATCGGTTTCCACCACAGCCGCAGCTGCCAGCGCCCCGTCCCGTCGCCCTTGCCAAGGACAAGGTAAAGCTGCCCATCGAGCCGCGTGGCGATCGCCGCTTCGGTCGTCTCGGTCGGCGGGTCGGAGAACATCCGCGCCTGCGGCTTAAGCGTGAATGGCGTTCCGTTGCCACGACGTGCCTCAAGGCTGGCCTCGAGCGCAGTCCAGTTTGGCCCGGCGACAGGTTCGATGCCGGCCAGCTTGATCGTGTACGGCCCAACCGTCGTCTCATCGCCGATCCGCGCGGCGATCAGTCGCTCCTTGATGAAAGCGCGTTCGGTGCTCATGCCGGCGAGACTCACCGCGATGCCAAGGTGCGCAATCACCATGCCCCATGTGAAGAGCGGCGTGCGGCGCAGATTGCGGCCCCAGAGCGGCGCAACGCTGGCGATGGCGACGCCGATCGCCAGCACCAGACCGAGCAGAGGCAGCCAGCCAATCGGCGGCAGCAGCAAGACCACGGCGAGGAGCGCGGCTGCCGTCGCGAGAATCGGCACCGCCGCACGACGCGCCATCACGCCGAAATCGTCACGCCGCCATTTCGCCAGCGGTCCGAAGCCCATGCCGATCACCATCAGCAGCGCAATCGGCCCAGCAACAGCGTTGAAATAGGGAGGCCCGACCGAAACCTTTGTCCCCAACGCCTCGGTGACCAGCGGATAGAGCGTGCCAATCAGAACAATGCCGAGGATTGCCGAAAGCGCGAGATTGTTGGCGACGAGGAATCCTTCACGGCTGACCAGGTCGAACTGCTGCCCTTCCTTCACCGTCGCGATCCGCGCGCCGAACAGCGCCAGCGCGCCGCCGATATAGAGTGCGAGCAGGATCAGGAGGAACGCGCCGCGCGTCGGATCGACCGCAAAGCTATGCACGCTGGTGAGGATGCCGGAGCGGACGAGGAAGGTGCCGACCATCGACATCGAAAACGCGACTACCGCGAGCATCACCGTCCAAGCACGCAAGCTGTCACGCGTCGCCAGCACCGTCACCGAATGGAGCAATGCGGTCGCTGCGAGCCAGGGCATGAGTGAGGCATTCTCGACCGGATCCCAGAACCACCAGCCGCCCCAGCCGAGTTCGTAGTACGCCCAGTAGGAGCCGGCGGTGATCCCCAGGGTCAGGAAAATCCACGCCCCCAGCACCCATGTGCGCATCGACTTGGCAAAGTCGCGGTTGACCTCACGCGTCACCAGCGCACCGACGGCGAAGCTAAACGCCACCGACATGCCGACATAGCCGAAATAAAGCGTCGGCGGATGGAAGGCGAGACCCGGATCCTGCAGCAAAGGGTTAAGCCCCTGCCCGTCCGCCGGAGCCGGGGTCAGCCGTGCAAACGGGTTGGATGCGAACAGCAGGAAGGCGTAGAAGCCGAAACTGATCGCCGCCTGCGCCGCAATCGTCGCCGCCTGCATCCGCTCGGTCACCGTCCGCTCGAACAGCGCCACCGCCGCCCCCGCGATGCCGAGGATCGTCACCCACAGCAGCATTGAACCCTCGTGGTTCCCCCAGGTGCCGGAGAATTTGTACAGCCAGGGTTTGAGCGAATGGCTGTTCGCCGCGACAAGCGCGACCGACATGTCCGAATTGAGGAAGCAATCGATCAGCAGTCCCATCGCCGCGGCGACGAACAGCCCCTGCACCACCGTCACGGCGCGCAACGTACGCATCGTGCCTTCGCCACGCTCGCGCACTGCCTGAGCGCCGAGCACGAACTGCAGCAACGCCAGCGTGGCGGCGAGCCACAAGGCGGCAAGGCCGGTTTCGGGGATCATTTTTCGAGCGTCTTCGTCTCGTGCACCGCGCCCGCTTGCTTCGGCGGCATATAGCGCTCGTCATGCTTGGCGAGGAGATTGGTCGCGACGAATGTCCCGCGCTCCATCGACCCTTCGGCCACCACGCCCGCGCCTTCGCGGAATAGGTCGGGCGCAATGCCCTGGAAAACCACCGGCACACTGCCGCCCTCGTCGTGCACCACAAAGCGCTGGGTCACGCCATCGGCGTCGTGCTTCAGACTGCCGACGGTGACCATCCCGCCGAGCCGGATTGCCTGCCCGTCGGCGACATGATCGCGGCGCAAGTCGGTGGGCGCGTAGAAATAGCTCGCCTTGTCCTTGAGCGCGCTGAGCGACAACAGCCCAGCGCCGACCACCGCGACCAGCGCGGCGATCCCCAGCACCAATCTCTGGTTCTTAGGCTTCACTCGCCTTCGGCCCGGCGCATCGCGGTCCACGCCCAGGCCACCAGCGCCGCGGTCCCGCCGAGCGTCAGCGCATAAGCCGCCCAGACGTACGCCCATTGGGTCATGCCCGTGCCATCCGCTCGAGACGTGCCTCGCGCTTGGCATTGCCAAGGATCGCGCGCATCCGCATCAGCACGATAGCGCCGAATAACAGGCTGAACCCGAGCGTCGTCAACGCCAGCGGCCAAAGCAGCTCGGACGAAATCGCGCTCCCCCGCAGCCCGATCGAAGGCGGCTGATGCAGCGAATTCCACCACGTCACGCTGTATTTGATGATCGGCAGGTTGATTGCACCGACCACGCCGAAAATGGCCGTGGCGGGCGAAACGCTTGTGCGTTCCTCCCCCGCATCGGCCAGCGCGATATAGGCGATATAGAGGAACAGCAGCACGAGCATCGACGTCATCCGCCCGTCCCATTGCCACCACGTGCCCCACGTTGGCCGCCCCCAGATCGAACCTGTCGCCAGGCAGATCGCGGTGAACAAGGCGCCCGGCAAGGCAATCGCCCGGCCCGCGACGCCGGCCAGCGGATGCTTCCAGATCAACTGTGTCAGGCTGGCAATGGCAATGCCGCTCCACCCTGCCATGCCCAGCCACGCGGCGGGCACATGGATGTACATGATGCGAACCGTATCGCCCTGCTGGTAATCGGGTGGCGTCACGAACAGTCCCGCATAACAGCCCGCCGCGATAAGCGCCGCGCCAATCAGCAGCAACGGCAGCGTCAGCGGCCGGACGATGCGCAGGAATCGGGCGGGATTGGCGAAACGATGCATCTTCAATCCCCTCCCTAAACCGGCTCGCCCTGGCTTACCACCACGTCTCAGGCCGCGCGACGAAGCCCGCGCGCTGTTCGAGCGCAAGGCATGCGTCAAGCACGCCCTGCTCGTCGAGCGGTTTGCCGATCACCTGCAACCCGAGCGGCAGCCCGTTGCTGTCGAGTCCGCCCGGCACCGACATCGCGGGCAGCCCGGCCATCGACGACGGCACGGTGAACACGTCATTGAGGTACATCGCCAGCGGATCGCTCGATTTGTCGCCGAGTGCGAACGCGGCACTCGGTGCAGTCGGCGTCAGAAGCACGTCGCATTTTGACCAGGCATCCTCGAAATCACGTGCGATCAGCGTGCGAACCTTCGAGGCCTGGGTGAAGTATGCGTCGTAAAACCCTGCCGACAGGACATAAGTGCCAATCATGATCCGACGCTTGACCTCGGCCCCGAAGCCGGCAGCGCGCGTCGCGGCGTACATGTCCTGCAAGCCGGCACCTTCGGGCAGGTCCCGCAGTCCGTACCGTACGCCATCATAGCGCGCGAGGTTCGACGAGGCTTCCGCGGGTGCAACGATGTAATAGGCCGGAAGCGCGTATTTGGTGTGCGGCAGGCTGACCTCGACGATCTCCGCCCCCGCGTCCTTGAGCCACGCGATGCCTTGCTCCCACAGCGCGTCGATTTCCGGCGGCATGTTATCGACGCGGTACTCCTTCGGAATGCCGACGCGCTTGCCCGCCATGCTCGCGTTTAGACCGCCCGCCCAATCGGGCACCGGCAGGTCGAGGCTGGTCGCATCCTTCGGGTCGAAACCGGCCATGCTGCCAAGCATGATCGCGCAGTCCTTGACGTCGCGCGCCATCGAACCCGCCTGATCGAGCGAGGAGGCGAATGCCACCACGCCCCAACGCGAGCAGCGGCCATAAGTCGGCTTGATTCCCGAAATGCCGACGAACGCAGCGGGCTGGCGGATCGACCCGCCCGTGTCGGTGCCCGTTGCGCCCGGACATAACCTCGCCGCGACCGCCGCCGAGCTGCCGCCCGAAGACCCGCCAGGGGTCAACGCGGCATTGCCGCCGCTGGTCGAGCGCCACGGCGAAATGACATTGCCGAACGCGCTGGTCTCGTTGGACGATCCCATCGCGAACTGGTCCATGTTCAGCTTGCCGAGCATGCCCGCGCCCGCCGCCCACAGCTTGCCGGAGACGGTGCTTTCGTACTGCGGCTTGAACCCCTCGAGAATGTGGCTTGCGGCGGTCGCCGGCACGCCCTCGGTGCAGAACAGGTCTTTCATGCCGATCGGCACGCCCGACATCGGTTTCAGGTCACCAGAGATGCGCGCGGCATCGGCTGCGTCGGCGGCGGCCAGCGCATGGTCCGGCGTTTCGACAAGGAAGGCGTTGAGCATTTTCGCGGCCGAGACCTTGGCGACGAATGCCTGCGCCACTTCGCGCGCGGAGAAATCGCCCGCGGCGACCCCGTCGCGGATCTGCGCGATACCCAGTTCGGTAAGCTCGGACACTATTCGATCACCTTGGGCACACCGAAAAAGCCGTGTTCGGGCGCGGGGGCATTGGCCAAGACCTTATCGCGGACATTGCCGTCGGTGACGACGTCGTCGCGCAGGCGCAGCGTGTTGGGAATGACGGCGGTCATCGGCGCAACTTGCGACGTGTCGACCTCCCCCAGCTGCTCGATCCAGCCAAGGATGTTGTTCAATTCGGGCACCATCGCCTCGACCTCTGCGTCGCTGACTGCGATCCGCGCGAGGCCGGCGATCTTGCGTACGGTTGCGCTATCGACGGACATGAGGCGGGCCGCTAGCAGCGAGGCCTGTTTCCGACAACTGCAAGAGCACCTGTGGCCCGCAAGTTCCTTTATGTTATCGCCGCGATCATCTTTTTGGTTGTCGCCGGCTTGGTCACTTACCGCCTTGCCGGCCCGCAGTTGATGAGCGCTGCCTTGGTCCCGAGCGCCGAATTCAAGCCACAGCAGCCGATGCCCGCCAATGCGTGGGACGATGCGAAAATGTGGGTCGCGCGGCCCGACATTCGCAACAATCCCTCCGAATGGCTGCCTGACGGTTTCCAGCCGGTCGCACCGGGTGAAGCAGCGGTATTTTACGTCCATCCGACCAGCTATCTCGACCGCGCAGCCTGGAATGCCCCGCTCGACAATGCCGAAGCGAACGACCGCGCAGCCTTGTTCACGCGCGGCCAGGCCTCCGCGTTCAACGGCGTCGGCCAGGTCTGGGCACCGCATTACCGGCAGGCGACGTTTGGCGCCTTCCTCACGGGAAAGCGCGAGGCGGGCATGGCCCTCGACGCCGCGTATCGCGATGTCCGCATGGCGTGGCTGGCGTTCCTCAAGGCAAATCCCGACGGCCCGATCATCGTCGCGGGGCATAGCCAGGGCGCGCTGCATCTCACGCGACTCATCCGTGACGAAATCGTCGGGAAGCCCGTCGCAAAGCGGATCGTTGCGGCCTATGCGATCGGTTGGCCAGTTTCGGTAGAGGCCGACGTGCCCGCCTTGCTCCCCGCCTGCGATACCCGGACCGCCACAGGATGCCTGATCAGCTGGCAGAGTTTTGCTGAGCCCGCCGACCCTTCCCAAGTCGTTGACCTTTTCGACCGCTCAAACGGATTCACTGGCAAGCCGCGCCGCGCCACTCACATGCTGTGTACCAACCCGCTCAACGGGACTCCGGGCGGCACCGCACTGGCCAACGCCAATATCGGCGCCGTGATCCCGGCGGACGACCTCAAAACCGGCCGCTTGGAAATCGGCAAAATTCCTGCGCGCTGTAACGATCCCGGTTTCCTGCTGATCGGCGATCCGCCTGAAGGCTTCGACAGCTACATCCTCCCCGGCAACAATTACCACGTGTTCGATTACAGCCTGTTCTGGTCGAACCTGCGTGCCGATGCCGCGATCCGGCTGGCCGCGTACGGTCAAAAATGATTACCGCCGACCCGGCCGCGTTTGCCGAAACGCTCCCGGCCGGCGGCCGGCTACTGGGGCTGGATGTCGGCACGACCGCAATCGGCACCGCATTGTGCGATGCCGCCTGGACGATTGCGTCACCCGCGACCCTCATAACGCGCGGCAAATGGGGCGCGGATCGTGACGCACTGCAGGCGCTGATCCGCCAGCAATCGGTGAAGGGCGCCGTCGTCGGGCTGCCCCTGAATCTCGACGGCAGCGATTCGCCGCGCACCCAGTCGGTCCGCGCTTTCGCGAAGAATTTCGATGTGCTCGGCCTGCCCATTCTCTTGTGGGACGAGCGCTGGTCGACCGCCGCCGTCGAACGCCAGATGATCGAGGCGGACGTTAGCCGCCGCAAACGCGCCGCCACCGTCGACAATGCCGCCGCCGCCTATATCCTGCAGGGCGCGATCGACCGCCTTGCTTATCTTGGAGACGTCCAATGATCCTTGCGACCCTGGCGCTGCTCGCTGCCGCCCCTTCCGCCGAGGCCGAACGTCTCGGGATCGAAGTCGCAAAGCTGGGTACGCTTGCCAGCCTGCTGCCGATCGTCACCGCCAAGGAGGCCGAAGAACTCGTGGCCGAGCACCCGGAACTCGGAGACTCGGAAAAACGCGACCTGCGGGACACGGCAAGGCGCGTCGCCAACGAAGCACGCGAGCGACTGATGCGGCTGACCGGTCACGCGTACGCAACACGCCTGAGCGAAGGCGATATGCGCGCCATCCTGGCGTTTGACGCCTCGCCAGCCGGCAGGGCTTATCGCGCCGCCATCCCGCCGGCGATTGTCGAAACGGTGCAGAATGCGGGCAAGGTCGATTACAAGGGCGACGTGCTTGCCGCGTTCTACGCCAAGACCGGCAAGGCCTGTCCAAAACCCTGACCCGTCCCATATCCGGACGGCTGGCCGTCAACGTGCCTTTAACCCCGCTCCTCTACCTAGATGGTTCTTAGCCAGCGTGGAGTTTCGGGCAGTGGTCGAGCAGTTTCAGGTACAGGCGCGATCGCAACCGCAACCCCAGCGCCTCGATACGCTGCTCGCGCTGGTCGAGCGCGATGGCTCGGCGCGCCACGCCTTTTTCGCGCATGTCATTCCGTCGCGCCATGCCGAATATCCGCGTAATCTGGCCGATGCGATCCATTTCCTTTGCTCCCTGCATGGCCGCCATCCCGGTGTGGTCGATCATGCCGCATGGCGCACCAAGGACGGTGAGGCGCGCAACGCGCTCGAAGCCCTCGCCAACTGGTTCGACACCGAGCGCGCATTGCTGACCCGCCTGGTCGTCGCTGTCGGCCCGCTGCCGTCCACCCCGGCGCAGATGCAGAGCGAAAGCATCGTCCTCGCTCAGCGCCACGCGCTCGAAATGCTTGCCAAATCGGAACGCACCGGCTGCGCTTCGGGTGCAACGATCGCGCTGGCGCTGGATTGGAGCCAGGTCCGCCCGCTGGTCGATCAGATTGCCGATCGGCTGCTCGTCGCGGCGCCCGCCAACCCGCTCCCCGCGGACGCCGTTGCGCGCCTCGGCGATACCATCCGCAGCGACGCGGAAGACCGTGCCGCGCAATTCGGCGCGCAGCAGCTCCTCGCCCAGCATCGCGGGCTATGGGACCTGCTCGAAAGCCGGGCCGTCGCCCGCACCGCGAACCCGCTCTAACCTCTTGCGAGACGGCGGCGCGTCCGCCACACGCTTTCCCTTCACGTCAAGGGAAAGCCGATGCGTTTCGAAGGCACCAGCGATTATGTGGCGACCGACGACCTGAAGGTCGCGGTGAATGCGGCGGTCACGCTGCGCCGGCCCCTCCTGGTCAAGGGTGAGCCGGGCACGGGCAAGACTGTGCTCGCCCATGAAATCGCCAAGGCCGCCAACGCTCCCCTGATCGAATGGCACGTCAAATCGACTACGAAGGCGCATCAGGGTCTCTATGAGTACGACGCGGTCGCTCGCCTCCGCGACGGCCAACTCGGCGACGAACGCGTCCACGACATCCGCAACTATATCAAAAAGGGCAAATTGTGGGAGGCGTTCACCTCGCCCGAATTGCCCGTCCTGCTGATCGACGAGATCGACAAGGCCGATATCGAATTCCCTAACGACTTGTTGCAGGAACTCGATCGCATGTCGTTCGACGTTTACGAGACGCACGAGACGATCACGGCGCAGGAACGCCCGATCGTCGTCATCACGTCCAATAATGAGAAGGAACTGCCCGACGCGTTCCTGCGCCGCTGCTTCTTCCACTACATCAAATTCCCCGACCGCGAGACGATGCAGGCGATCATCGACGTCCATTTTCCGGGGATCCAGAAGATCCTCGTCAACAAGGCGATGGATATCTTCTACGACATTCGCGAAGTGCCGGGCCTCAAGAAGAAGCCGTCGACCAGCGAACTCCTCGACTGGCTCAAACTGCTCCTCGCCGAAGATATGCCGCTCGACGTGCTCCAGTCCAAAGACCCAAGCAAAGCCATCCCGCCCCTCCACGGCGCGCTGCTCAAAAACGAGCAGGACGTGATGCTGTTCGAACGGCTGGCGTTCATGGCGCGGCGGCAGGGCGCGACGCGCTAGTCCAGCCGGTAGGCGATCTCGAAGTCGCCCCAGCGCTTGCCGGCGATGAACAGCGGAACGTAGACGTTGCGCACTACGTCGTAGCCGCCGCCTTCGCGTTCGCGGCGGAACACCGCGACGTGGAACGGCTTGGTTGAGGCCTTGGCGATGCGATCGGTGTCGTCGACCAGCTTGCGGCGGTTGCGGCAGAAGGCGGCGTCATGCACCGGGTCGCCCGTCGGCGGGCGGCTATATTTGGTCGTGTGCGTCGGCAGATAGCCGTTCTTGTCGGTGCAGGCGGTCGACACGATGTTGGATGACGACGCGATCACGCGATCGAGCTCGGGCCGCCAAGCGGCATCGGCAAATGCGTTGAGCCGCACGTCGTAGCGCTCGGGGTTCGATCCAGGAATCAGCTGGTAATCGAAATCGAACAGCTGCGCCTCGGTCAGCGCACCGCTCTTCAGCGCGGCCTCGGCCTTTTCGAGGAACACGTCACGCTCGGCGATCGCGCGTTCGACCATTGCCCCGTCCTCGGTGGCAAAGCCCGAGCGGACGATGGTGTCGAACATTGCATTGGCCTGCTGCTCGAGCGCGTGCATCCGGCTGAGCGATGCGCCGAGGTGTTTGTCATTGGCGCGCGCGGCCTCGGCGAAGCCGTCCAGCGCGTCACCCACGCGGCAAATGCTGTCGTGGATCACGTTGGTCGATTGGGCGATATCTTCGCTCTGCCTGTCGAGCTGTTCGACGAGTGTCGTTACCTCGCCGATGGTGCCGGTGATCGCGGCAAAGCTCTTCTGCGCCGCGCGGCCCTGCTGGACGCCTTCTTCCACTTCGACGACGAAGGTTTCGGCCTCGCGGGTCAGCGACGCCATGGTCTGCGCCACCTCGTCGGTCGCGGCGCGGGTGTCGCGCGCGAGCTTCTTCACTTCCATCGCAACGACGGCAAACGTTGCCCCCGCTTCGCCGGCGCGCTCGGCCTCGATCGCGGCGTTGAGCGCCAGCATATTGGTCGTGCGGGCGATCGCATCGATCACTTCGGTGGTGCGGCGAACCTGTTCGAGCGCCGACGCAAAGCTGGTGATACGCGTGCCGAGCCGGTCGATGAGCTTGGTCAGACTGACGAGGTCACCGATCGACTTTGACACCGTATCCGCACCGTCGGTGAGGCGGATGCGCGCCTGTTCGGCATGCAACCGCGCCTCGTCGGTCGCATCGGTCACCTGCCGCTGGTCAACCTCCAGGCTCTCCATTACCGACTGCAAGCCGGTAAGGGTGCCAAGCTGGCCGCGCACGCTTTCGATCACCGCAGTGACTTCGCCGGACGTATCGGTGCAGCCGATCGCCAATTCGCCGCATTGCCGCGCGGCAAGATCGACCAGGCTGGCATCGGCGGCTTCGATTCGGTCGAGTTTCATGCAGGTCTCCGTAACGCGCCTGACCTAACGATCAGGTGTAATCAGGCAGTTAACCCTGGCCGCGAACCTATTGGATTGGTGCGCCGATATCCCTACGCTCACTCGATGTTCTTCAACTTCCTCGACGAACTGCGCGCCGCCGGCATCCCCGCGAGCATGAAGGAACATCTCGTCCTGCTCGAGGCGCTCGACCGCGATGTCATCGAGCGCGATCCGCAAAGCTTCTATTATTTGTCCCGGGCGACCTTCGTGAAGGACGAGGGGCTGCTCGACCGGTTCGACCAGGTGTTCGCCAAAGTGTTCAAAGGGCTGGAGACCAGTTTCGGCGAACAGGCGGTCGAGCTCCCAGCCGATTGGCTCAAGGCGGTCGCCGAAAAGTACCTCTCCGCCGAGGAGATGGAGGCGATCAAGTCGCTCGGCTCGTGGGACGAGATCATGGAGACGCTCAAGCAGCGGCTTGAGGAGCAGAAGGAGCGCCATCAGGACGGCAGCAAGTGGATCGGCACCGGCGGCACGTCGCCTTACGGCAATTCGGGCTATAATCCCGAAGGCGTCCGCATCGGCGGGGAAAGCACGCACAAACGCGCGATCAAGGTATGGGACAAACGCGAGTTTAAGAACCTCGATTCTACGAAGGAGCTCGGCACGCGCAACATCAAGATCGCGCTGCGTCGCCTGCGGCGGTTCGCCCGCGAAGGTGCGCAGGACGAACTCGATATCGACGGCACGATCGACGGCACCGCGCGCAAAGGCTGGCTCGACATCCGGATGCGCGCGGAAAAGCGCAACGCGGTCAAACTGCTGCTGTTCCTCGACATTGGCGGGTCGATGGACCCGCATATCAAGCTGTGCGAGGAACTGTTCTCCGCTGCGACGAGCGAGTTCAAGAACCTCGAATTCTTCTACTTCCACAATTGCCCGTACGAAGGCGTGTGGAAGGACAATAAGCGCCGCTTCACCGAGCGGACGCCGTTGTGGGACGTGCTCCACAAATACGGCCACGATTACAAACTGATCTTCGTCGGCGATGCGTCGATGAGTCCGTATGAGATCACCCACCCGGGCGGGTCGGTCGAACATTTCAATGAAGAAGCTGGCGCGGTGTGGATGCAGCGTATGACCAACACCTATCCGGCGGCGGCTTGGCTCAACCCGGTGCCACAGGCGCATTGGGGCTACTCGCAGTCGATCCGCATCCTGCGCGAGCTTATGGACGACCGGATGTACCCGCTGACCCTGGCGGGGCTGGATGACGCGATGCGCGCCCTGACGCGCAAGGCGGGGTGAACGGGGTCGCCAGCGCGCTGCAACTGGCGCGCGACGGGCAAGGCGCGGCGGCGGTCGCGCAGTTGCAGACCGACGGATCAGCGGGGGCGCTGACGTTGCTCGCGCTTTGGCAGATCGAGGGCAAGCAAGTGCCGCGCGACACCGCGACAGCTCGCGCCAATCTGAAGCGCGCCGCAGACTTGGGTTCGGCACAGGCGGCACGGATTCACGCCGGACTGTTGGCCACCGGGATCGGCGGACCGGCGGACTGGCCGGCCGCGGTTCAGGCGCTGGCGGCATCGGCGGATCCGCTGATGCAGCGTCAGCATGATCTCATCGCCGCGATGGCGCTGGACGCCGGTGGGGCGCCGCTAGCCCTGCCCGAGGCCGAGCCGATCGCGCCCGGTCTGCGGTGGCATCGCGGGTTGCTGTCACCTGCCGAATGCTCACTTCTGGCCAGCCTCGCCGCTCCGCGCCTCAAGCCGGCGCGCATCTGGCACGAGGGGCAGCGGGCGTGGGTGGTCGATCCGCTTCGGCAGGCGCATCAGGCCGGCTTTGCCGTCGTCTACGAATGGCCATTCGTTCACGCGATCAACCGGCGCATTGCTGCTGCCACGGGGACGGATGTGCGTCGCGGTGAGCCGCTGCAAGTGCTGCGCTACGTGCCGGGCGAACTTTACGCACCGCACCTTGATGCCGTGCCGGGCCTGGAGAATCAGCGCGTGACGACCATGCTGATATGGTTGAACGACGCGTTCGACGGCGGCGAGACCGCCTTCGATCGACTGGGGCTGTCGTTACGTGGTCAAATCGGCGACGCGCTCGAGTTTAGCAATGTCGATCATGCCGGGCGACCCGATGCAAAGATGCGGCATGAGGGTCGACCGGTAACGGCAGGTCAGAAACTGTTGGCGAGCCGGTGGATCAGAGCGCGGGCAAGCGAAGAATACGGCCCGCAGGAATTGTCCGGATAGTTATTCCGCGGCGACACGTTCCGGCATGTTCATGAGTTCGCGCGCCCTGGCGGCGAATTGTTCGGCCAGCAGCAAGCGACGGCCCCGCGCTTCGGGAGTCAAGGCGCGACTCGCCGCGGTCTGCTCCGCAGCTGCCCGCCGTGAATAGTAACGCAGATCCGATTCCACTGGGCCTTCCCCCCGGAAAACTCCGACGACTCACTTACTCTTGATCAACTTGGTTAAAGAAATCCCTAATTAGGACAAGATAGGGGACAATTCGTTTCAACGCGCATCGTGCTCGCCTTGGCGATAGTTGGACTCAATAGAGCAGAAACGGCGCCCGCTCTTCGCGCCAAGCCGCTTCATCCGCACGAGAAATCTTTTCCAGGTCGCCGGGTTCACTCGCGGAATCATCCACCCAATCGCGCAATTGCGGCCCGCCGTTGATCACGTCGATCGCCAATTTGTCGAAGACATATTCGTACGGAAAATCGCGCCACAGATCGTAATCGGCGTATAGCGACCGGAGCGCCTTGAAACCGAGCGCCTGCAGCCGCCACGGCTGGAACGCGGCGTGATCGTAGCCCGCGCCCTCGGCATGGATGAACACGCCCGAACAAAGCTGGCCGACATGCTTGTGAAACGTCGGCTGGAACCAGACGTCCCGCAATGTGCAGCCCGCCAGCCACTCGGGCGCGATCCGCCGCATTTCGGCGATCACTGCCTTCGCATCGATATCCGGCGCACCGAACAGTTCGAGCGGTCGCGTCGTCCCTCGCCCTTCGCTCAGCGTTGTGCCCTCCAGCATCACCGTGCCGGCATAGGCCCGCGCCATGTTGACGTTCGCAGCGTTCGGGCTGGGATTGATCCACACGCGCTCGGGCGGCCAGCCGAACCCCGGGGCACAATCAGGCTTCCACCCCGTCATCTCAATCACCCGGTAGTCCACATCGAGCTTGAAATGGTCGATGAACCAGTGGCCCATTTCGCCGAGCGTCATCCCGTGCCGCATCGGCATCGGTCCCGCGCCGACGAAACTCTCCCAGCCGGGGCGCAATGTCGTTCCTTCGATCGGCCGGCCCGCCGGATTGGGCCGATCGAGCACCCAGACCGACTTGCCATGTTCTGCAGCAGCCTCGAGCACGTAGAGCAGTGTGGTGACAAAGGTATAGATGCGGCAGCCGACGTCCTGCAGGTCGATCAGGATCGTGTCGAATGTGCCCATCGATTGGCCGGTCGGGCGGCGCACTTCGCCATACAGGCTGAACACCGGGACGTTGTAAGTCGCGTCGGTATAGTCGGGCGACTCCATCATATTGTCCTGCAGGTCGCCGCGCACGCCGTGCTGCGGCCCGAACACCGCCGAGACATTGACCCCAGCTGCGACCAGCGCGTCGAGCGAGTGCGTCAGATCCGCGGTGACTGAGGCGGGATGCGCTAGCAGCGCGACGCGCTTACCCTCGAGAGGCGCACGCAGCGCGGGGTCGGCGAGAAGGCGGTCGATACCGAACTGGATCATGCGGCGGGCGGTGGCGAAAGCTTGAGCGTGAAGCAAGCCGGGTCGTGGAAATCAGGCTTGTCCGGATTGGGGTGACGCAGCGCCCAGTAGAATTTGGTGCCATCCTGCTGCTCGATTACCGCGGAAAGGCCAACATCGAGGGAGCAATTGGAAACAGCTGAAAGATCAAGATCGACCTCCAAGCAAAAGCTGTCACCTCCTTCGCTTGCAATCACTTCGATATGAGGGACTACCGGCATCACAAGATCGCGAACGCCCGAGCGGTAGCCGTCAAAGGCGTAAGCTGCCCAACGTGTCGAAGGCGAAAAGTTGAATTCGAAATAGCCGCCGAGCCCGCGCGGTTTGAGGAACAGCTCAAAGCAGGTTGTCTGCCACAAATTGTTCTCGCGGATCGGCGTTGCCCAATCGGGCAGCACCAGTTTGCCACCCCTGACGTGATAGGTCAGCAAGACGTCGTCGCCGTCGGTCATCGCAACCTCAACATCAACCGCGCGGATTCCGCCCGATCCTAACAGAGGGTGCGCGATCAGGGCGTGCTTTCCGACGAACGTCACCGCTGCTACCTGCCGCGATGATGACCGAATACAAGTCCGATCTCCTCCGCCTGCTCGACGAGCGCGGCTACATCCACCAGATGACCGACGCTGCCGGGCTCGATGCCCTTGCGTCGCAGCAGGTTGTACCCGGCTATATCGGCTTCGACGCGACAGCACCGTCGCTGCATGTCGGCAATCTCGTGTCGATCATGCTGCTCCGCCGGTTGCAGCAGTCGGGCCACAAGCCCATCGTCCTGATGGGTGGCGGCACGTCCAAGGTCGGCGATCCAAGTTTCAAGGATGAAGCCCGCAAGCTCCTCGCCGAGGACACGATCGACCAGAACATCGCCTCGATCCGCCGCATCTTCGAACGCTTCCTCAAGTTTGGCAACGGCCCGACCGATGCGGTGATGGTCAACAATGCGGATTGGCTGGATAAACTCGAATATCTGCCGTTCCTGCGTGACATCGGCCAATATTTCTCGGTCAACCGCATGCTGAGCTTCGACAGCGTCAAACTGCGCCTCGACCGGGAACAGTCACTCAGTTTCCTCGAATTCAACTACATGATTCTGCAGGGTTACGACTTCCTCGAACTTTCGCGGCGGCTCGGCTGCCGCCTGCAAATGGGCGGGTCCGATCAGTGGGGCAACATCGTCAACGGCGTCGATCTCGCGCGCCGCGCCGACCAGACCGAAGTGTTCGCCGTAACGACGCCGCTGATCACCAATTCGGACGGCTCGAAAATGGGCAAGACCGTGTCGGGCGCGGTGTGGCTGCACGAGGACCAGCTGCCACATTACGATTACTGGCAGTTCTGGCGAAACACCGACGACCGCGATGTCGGCAAGCGACTTCGCCTGTTCACCGATCTGCCGCTGGCCGAGGTCGCCCGTCTCGAGGCGCTTGAAGGCGCCGATATTAACGAAGCCAAGATCGCCCTCGCCAACGCGGCCACCGCAATGTGCCGGGGTGAGGATGCGGCGCGTTCGGCGCATGAAACCGCACAGGCAACGTTCGCAGGCGGTGGCGTCGGCGAGGCGTTGCCGACCCATGCGATCGGCGAAGGCGGTGTGATCAACGTCGTCGACGCACTGCTCGCACTCGGCTTCGTCAAATCGAAGGGCGAGGCGCGCCGCCTGATCGCGGGCGGTGGCGCGAAGATCGACGGCGAGCGCGTGGCGGACGAAAGCGTGTCGATCGCGGTCGGCAACGAGCCGGTCAAACTATCCGCGGGCAAGAAAGTCCACGGACTGCTGATCCGCTAGCCCGAGCGCAGCATCCCGACCGCCGCGTCGCGCTCGAACAAGTACAGTGCGACCCGCGCCGCCTGGCCGCGTTCGGCGTCCAAACCACCGTCGCGTTCGGTCAGCAGGCGGGCGTCGTCGGTAGCGACGGGTGCGAAGTCGATCAGTTGCTCGGGCGTGGCCAGCTTGTAGCCGACACCCTTCCCCGCTTGCTGCGTGCCCAGCAACGCCCCCCCGCCGCGCCACTCGAGATCCTTCTCGGCGATGACGAAGCCGTCATTGGTTTCTCGCATGAGCGCGAGCCGTTGGCGCGCAACTTCGCTGAGAACCTCGCCGCGCAGCAGCACGCAAGTCGACTCCTTGGCCCCGCGCCCGACGCGTCCACGCAGTTGATGGAGCTGCGCGAGCCCGAAACGTTCAGCCTCCTCGACGATCATCAGCGACGCGTTGGGCACATCGACGCCAACCTCGATCACCGTCGTCGCCACCAGCACCGCGAGATCGCCAGCCGCGAACGCGCTCATCACCGCGTCCTTTTCCGGCCCCTTCATCCGGCCATGAACCAGCCCGACGACCGCGCCGAATTTCTGGCGCAGCAAGTCGGCGCGCGCCTCGGCGGAAGCGAGGTCCGAGACTTCGCTCTCCTCCACCAATGGGCAGACCCAGAAGGCCTGGCCGCCCGCGGCCACATGATCGCCCAGCCGATCGACCACCGTGGTGATGCCGCTGGTCGGGAAGATCGTGGTGCGCACCGGCGTCCGCCCCGGCGGCATCTCGTCCAGCCGGCTGACGTCCATCTCGCCATATTGAGTCAGCGTCAGCGTGCGCGGGATCGGCGTCGCGGTCATCGCCAGCAAATGCGGCGGTCGCTCCGCCTTGTCGGTCAGCAGCATGCGTTGCGCGACGCCGAAGCGGTGCTGTTCATCCACCACCGCGAGGCCGAGGCGGCGGTATTGGACATGCTCCTGAAAGATCGCGTGCGTCCCGACGAGGATGTCGATCTCGCCCGAAGCCAGCCCCATCAGCGTCGCCTCGCGCACGCGCCCCTTGTCGCGACCGGTGAGAATCGCGATGCGTACATCGACGCCTACGAGCAGCGCGGACAGATTGGCAAAATGCTGCCGCGCCAGAATTTCGGTCGGCGCGAGCAACGCGCCCTGCGCGCCGCCCTCGACTGCAATGAGCAGCGCCTCGAGCGCCACCAGTGTCTTCCCCGCACCGACATCGCCTTGCAACAGGCGGACCATCGGCGTCGCCTGCGCCATATCCCCCTCGATCTCGCGCATCGTCCGCCGCTGCGCCCCTGTCGGCTCATAAGGTAGCCGCAACTGCGCGCGCAGGCGGCCATCGCCGGTCAGCGGTGTGCCACGTCGTTTGCGCGCGCTCGCTCGCACCAGCATCAGCGCGAGCTGATTGGCGAACACTTCGTCATACGCCAGCCGGGCCGTGTCGCTATCGGGCGTGCCATGCGCCGCCGCGAGTGTCGCGTTGAACCCATCCCAATGCCGCGTCGAAAGCAGCCCCGGCTCGATCCACTCGGGCAGCGGCGGCACACGCTCCAGCGCCTGCTCGACCAGTTTGGCGATCTGGCGGCTCGTGACCCCCTCGCTCTGCGGATAGACGGCTTCGGCGAGCGCAAAACTTTCGCCCGGCGCGAGAACTTCGGGATGCGCGATTTGCCGTTCCAGGCCGTATAGATCGAGCTTGCCACTGATCGTCACCGGCACCTGCAGCGGCAGCAGT
>DATJIN010000056.1:0-12849 GCA_035493275.1 Sphingomonas sp.
CCCGGCAATGTCCGGATTTACCTCCGAAAAGTCGTCCGCTTCGGCCAGCAGCTGCGCGCGGAACGCGGGATCGAGCAACCGCGCGCGCTGTTCAGCCCAGGGCAGGGCCTCGATCGCTTTCCAGCTGGGCTTCAGGCGGAAGGGGTGGACAGTGCCCTGCCACGCCATGACGATGCCATTGCCGCGCAGCGCGATCTGCGCGACGATATTCGCGCCATTGTCGTTTTCGGCGCGCATCGCGGCAATTTGTTCGTCGAGCGGCATCTCCTTGGCGATCGATTGCAGCGCGGCGTAGGTGCAGGGCAGGCCGGTTTCGCGGCTGAGCGCGCCCATCCAGCCAAATTCGTCCCATTCGCGCCGCATGTCGCTGGCCATTTCGAACACCCCGTGGCCGGCGCGTGCCATCGCCCGGCCGATCGCGATGAGCTCTTCTTTGGTCGCGGTGGTCCCGGGGACGACGTCGCCATCGACGTCGCGGTGGAGGACGGTGCGGCTGGTCGAAAAGCCGAGGGCCCCTGCGCGAACACCTTCCTCGACGATCTTGCCCATCGCCTCGATATCCTCGGCCGTCGGCACCGCCCCGGGCCGCTCGCGCTCGCCCAGGACATAGGCGCGAACGGCGCCGTGGGGGACGTGCGTGCCGATGTCTACGGTGCGCGGCAACGTTTCAAGCGCATCGAGATATTCGGGGAAGGTTTCCCAATTCCACTTCATCCCCTCGGCCAGCGCGGTCCCGGGAATATCCTCGACGCCCTCCATCAGCTTGATCAGCCATTCGTGCTTGTCGGGCTTGGCAGGCGCGAAGCCGACGCCGCAATTGCCCATGACTACGGTGGTGACGCCGTGCCAGGACGAAGGGGCCATTTCCTGGTCCCAGGTCGCCTGGCCATCATAATGCGTGTGGATGTCGACGAAGCCGGGCGTGACGATCTTGCCGGCGGCGTCGATCTCTTCGCGGCCCTTGGCGTCGACCCGGCCGACCTGCGTGATCGTCGCGCCGTCGATGGCCACGTCGCCGGTGAAGGGCGCGCCGCCGCTGCCATCGACGATCATGCCGCTGCGGATGACGAGATCGTGCATCGTTCCTCTCCTCTTTTGCCGCCGAGGTTGCGCCTGTTCGTGGGCAAAGGCTAGTGGCCGCGTTCAAAGGAGAGTGGCATGCGGGCGTTCGTTTTTCCGGGGCAAGGGAGCCAGGCGGTCGGCATGGGATCGGCGCTGGCGGAGGCCAGCCCCGTGGCGCGGGCGGTATTTCAGGAGGTCGACGACGCGCTGGGCCAGCACCTCACCAAGCTGATGACGGAGGGGCCGGAGGATCAGTTGACGCTGACGGAAAACGCCCAGCCGGCGATCATGGCCAATGCCATCGCGACGCTGCGCGTGCTGGAGAGCGGCGGGGTCAAGCTGGTCGACAAAGCCGATTTCGTCGCGGGGCATTCGCTCGGCGAATATACCGCCTTGTGCGCGGCTCAGGCGTTCGACCTGGCGACCACCGCGCGCCTGCTTAAGACCCGCGGGCAGGCGATGCAGGCGGCGATGCCGGTGGGCGAGGGGGCGATGGCCGTGCTGCTCGGCCTCGATTTCGATACCGTCAAAGCGATCGCGGCGGAGGCCGCGCAAGGCGAAGTGTGCGAGGCAGCGAACGACAATGGCGGCAACCAGGTCGTCGTGTCGGGCCATGCCGATGCGGTCGCGCGGGCGATGGTCATCGGCAAGCAACGCGGCGCGAAGCACGCCGTGCCGCTGGCGGTGTCGGCGCCGTTCCACTCATCGCTGATGGGGCCGGCCGCCGACGTCATGGATGCCGCGCTCGCGGCGGTGGCGGTCCAGCCGCCGCTGGTGCCGGTCTATGCCAATGTCACCGCGGCGCCGGTAACCGATCCCGACGATATCAAGCGGCTGCTGGTGCAGCAGGTGACCGGTACGGTGCGCTGGCGGGAAAGCGTCGAGGCGATGGCCGCGGCGGGCGTGACCGAGATCGTCGAGTTCGGCGGCAAGGTCTTGGGGCCGATGATCAAGCGCATCTCACGCGACATCACCGTGACGAGCGTGACGTCGATGGACGACATCGAAGCGCTGGCGAAGGAGATTTGAGCATGTTCGATTTGACCGGCATGACCGCGCTGGTGACTGGCGCGAGCGGCGGAATCGGATCCGCCGTGGCGAAGGCGCTGGCGGCGCAGGGCGCGCGGGTGGCCTTGTCGGGCACGCGAGCCGAGAAGTTGGCCGAAGCGGCGCAGGGGCTTGAGGGCGCGGTGACCTTGCCGTGCGACTTGTCCGATGCGTCGGCGGTCGATGCGCTGGTGCCGCAGGCGGTCGAGGCGTTGGGCGGCAAGCTCGACATTCTCGTCAACAATGCCGGCGTGACGCGCGACAATCTGCTGATGCGGATGAAAGACGAGGAATGGGCCGCGGTGATCGGTGTCAACCTGGAAGCCGCGTTCCGCCTGATGCGCGCCGCCGCCAAGCCGATGATGAAAGCGCGGTTCGGCCGGATCATTTCGGTCACCAGCGTCGTCGGCACCACGGGCAATCCGGGGCAGGCGAATTACGCCGCATCTAAGGGCGGGCTGGTCGCGATGACCAAATCGGTCGCGCAGGAACTGGCCAGCCGCGGTGTGACGGCGAACTGCGTCGCGCCGGGCTTTATCGCGACGGCGATGACCGATGTGCTGCCCGATGCGCAGAAGGAGGCACTCAATGCGCGCATCCCGGCGGGCGCGATGGGCACTGGCGAGGATATTGCCGCCGCGGTCGTTTATCTGGCGAGCCGCGAGGCGGGCTATGTCACCGGCCAGACGCTGCATGTGAATGGCGGGATGGCGATGCTCTAAAAGCTGTCCACCGAGTCCCCGAAACGTCACACGATTGCCACGGGACCGTCATGGCGGATGGTTAACGATTTTCCCTGGCCGTGCGCGAGGTGCGGCCGCCTAGGGGAAAATCCATGCGCAAATTCATCGCAGCCGCGGCGCTTACCGGCTGTTTGCTGACCACTGCCGCTCATGCCGATGTCCGCTTGCTGGCGATCGGCGATTTCAAGAACACGACCGACCGTTCGGGCCTGACCGGCAACCTCGAAAACGGTCTCGCCGCCAATGTCTTTGGCGGGGTGGGGTCGGCAATCGCTCATGCCGGCGGATCGACATTCCTGTTCCTGCCCGACCGTGGGCCGAACGCGACGCCGTGGTATTCAAACCTGGACGACACGACCTCGTACATCTCGCGCTTTCACACTGTCGATCTGACACTGAAAGCCTCAGGCGGCGCGCTGCCGTTTACGATCACGCCGATCCTGCAGGCGACGACGCTGCTGTCGAGCCCGACGGCGTTGACCTATGCCGCCGGTGCCGCGCCCGTGCAGAACAGCGCCGGCAAATATTATTTCAGCGGCCGTTCGGACAATTTTGGCGCCGGCGTCTCGACCAACCCGCTCAATGCGCGCTTCGACCCTGAGGGCGTGCGCGTGTCGAACGACGGCAACAGCGTGTTCGTGTCGGACGAATATGGCCCCTATGTCCGCCAGTTCGACCGCCGTACCGGCGCGTTGATCCGCACCTACGATCTGCCGGCCAACCTCGCCGCGCCGAACCTGTCGTCAAGGGGCGATACCGAAATCAGCGGCAACACCGTCGGACGCGTCGCCAACAAGGGCATGGAAGGGCTGGCGATCACGCCCGACGGCAAGACGCTGGTCGGCATCATGCAGGCACCTTTGGCGCAGGACGCATCGGCCACCCCGACCAAGAAGGTCATCCGCATCGTCACCATCGATATCGCCAGCGGCACGACGCACGAATATGCCTACAAATTGACGACCGGTTCGGGCGCCAGCGAAATTACCGCGCTCAACGATCACGAATTCGTGGTCGATGAACGCGACGGGAAGGGACGCGGCGATGCGCCGGGGAGCCAGGCCGTGGTCAAACAGTTGTTCAAGATCAGCCTGACCGGCGCGACCGAACTCACCAGCGCGATGACGCCGACGCAAATTGCCAATGCGGCGGTCGGCAAGACGCTGTTCCTCGACCTCGTGCCCTCGCTCTCGACGGCGTTGGGCGGCAACACGCAGGTGCCGTCGAAGATCGAAGGCATCACCTTCGGACAGGACGTGGTTGTCGGCAGCGACACCTATCACACGCTGTACGTCTCCAACGACAATGACTTCCTCCCCGGCTTCGCCGGCCCGAGCCAGGTCTATGTCTATGGCTTCAAGGACAGCGATCTGGGCGGGCTCGTGCAGCAATCGGTCGCCGCGATCCCGGAACCGGGAAGCTGGGCGATGCTGTTCGCCGGTTTCGGTCTGCTGGGCGCGGCACTGCGCAAACGCGCGCGCAAGCTGATCAACACCTAAAGGGGGTTGGGGCGGGGGAGCCCGGCTCTCCCGCCCCAATTATTTGACGTAGTTCGCCATGCTCGCGGTATCGACCACCCTGTAGGGAATACCGCGGGGCGTGAGGAACAGCCGTTCCATCTCGCTGCGGGTGAACGGGCGGCTGCCGAGGCGGCCGAACACCGCGATCTGACCGCCTGTTTCATCGACGGCGCGGTCGCGGTCCAACCCCTTGCTCAGCGCCAGTGCCGGTGACGGCGTCCTCGCCCAGGCGATCAGTTCGGGCATCGGCGCGGGCGAGAAGCCGTAGAAATTCGGCCGGGTCGCCGGGCTGGTCAGCTGGATCACCTTGAGGCCATTTTTGCCGTCGGCGACATAGGCGAACAGCGAGGCGTTGGTGCTGCCGACGATGACATCGCGCACGTCGTTCATCTGTCCGCCGAAGCTTTCCTTGCAGTAGACCGTCGGCGCCATCGGCTTGGTCACGTTCACGATGACGAGCCCTTCGGCACCGCCCGCGACATAGGCATAGGTCCGCGCGACATAGATGCGGTGCGCGTCGGCGAGCGGGACATCACCGGAAGGACGCGCCTGCGGATGGGCGAGGTCGGTCACGTCGAACAGTTTGAGGCCCTGCCGCGTCGAGACCCACAAATAGCGGAACTGAACGGCGGTGGCGCGCGCATCGTCGAGCGGGATGTCGGCGGTGAGCTGGGGCTTCAGCGGATCGTCAAGGTCGATCACCGCAAGCCCGCGCGCGGTCGTGATGTACGCGAAATGCCCGGCCAGCGTGATGTGCCGCGCCCCCGCAAGGATGTTGCCTGGGTTCCAGGTCAGCGCACGGCCGATGCGGTTGTTCTGGAAATTACCGTCGGCCAGCGTGTCGACATTGACGAGGATCAGGCCCTCCACCGCATCGGTGACGAAGGCATAGTGATAGATCGGGTGGAACGGTTGTTCCTGATTGGCGTCGCGCATCGCCTGGGTGCTGCGCGTGGGGGCGATCGGCTGGTCCGTCGGCAGGGCCATGCAAGTCGCATTGGTCGTCGAGACATGCGTGTCCTGGCTGAGGGGCGAGAAGGGCGCGCTGACGATCGGGTTGGAGAAGCCCTTGTTGCCGATGGAGGCGACATCATAGGCGCGGAAGCCGCCGCGCCCTTCCGCCACGTACATATATTCGCCGCGGAGCTGGAGGCAGTTGGTCGCGCCGACCGTGCTCTGTACGACGTTGCGGAACACCTCGGTGGCATCGGTTTCGCCCGACAGCTTGCCGTCGACGATCTTGCCGCGCGTCCAGTTGATCAGCTCGCGGTTGTTCCGCTCGACATGCTGCTTGTAGAAATCGGGGTAGGCCCAGCGCTGGAGGTAGGAGCCGATCACCGCCTGCGGCTCGTCCCATTCTGTGACGCGGGTCGCCTGGAACCCGCCTTCCAGTCCGGTCCAGGCGTTCATCCCGACGAAGTTCACGAAATTGGTGCCGAGCAGTAGCAGCTGGCTCATGATCGCGTTGTTGTCGTCGTTCGCCGACAAATGGCAGTCGGAGCAGGTCTTGGTTTCGGTCGTGCGGACAGTGTGCGGGAAGTGCGGCGTGAACGCCTGTGACGAGAAGCCGACCGCCGAGATCGGCGGCTGCTGGACGTAGATCCGCTCGCGATTGACGTTGGTGGAGGAGAGCACCAGCGCCGACGTCGAGCGCACCGGGGCGATGATGTTGCCTTTGGTCGTCTGATGGCGGCCGAGCTGGAACATGTCGTCGCGCGCGACCTGCGGATTGTAGCTCGCCCAGTTGCGCGTTTCCTCCCCGCCATATTTGTGGGCGGTGGTCTTCCAGTTGGCCTCGATCGGCAGATGGCAACCGCCGCATGAGGTAGTCCACGACAAGTGACAGGTGAAGCAGGTCATCTTGTCATCGCCGTGCGCGCGTTGGGCGGCCGGGATGCCCGGGCCCCAGTTCATCGTCGCGGCGCCGCCCATCAATTTGGCGCGCGCCGATTTGATGTTGAAGCCGGGCGACGTCGGATCGACCGAGTCCTTGACCAGATGGACGCGCCATTCAAGCTTGGGATCGCTCGTCGAACGCTGGATCAGCACCTGCCGCCCCGTTTCGTCGGTGGTCCATTCGAAGCGGCGCTGGCCGTCAGGATTGCGCAGCAGCGTCAAGTTGGTGCCGGTCGGCGGCGCGGCGGGGCCGCTGGTCAGCAGCGTCGGCAGCTTGTCGGCGGTGCCGTGGCAGTCCTTGCAGCCGATTTCGACCGCGTTCGCCACTTCGGTCATGATCAGGCCGTTGCCGTGATTGTCCTGCGCGAAGTGGCAATCGGCGCACTGCATGCCCTTTTCGGCGTGGATATCCATCATGTGGACGGCCTTGCCGGGGTTGGTGCCTGGCGGCACCCATTTGCCTTCGCCGGCTTTGCGGAATTTCTCAGGATCATCGGGGGAGACGATCTTGCCCTCGGCGTCGAGCAGATTGCCCTCGCGGTCGCGCTTGAAGATCGCGCGGAAGTTCCAGCCATGGCCGTGATAGTCGGCGAACTGGGTGTCCTTCAGCGCGGGGTTCTTGTCGTACGTGTTGCGCAGCACGTCGAGGTCCGCCCAGGGCGCGTGGCTCGCGGCCATTTCGGGGTTCCGGTCCAGCACGCGGCGGCGCATTTCCGCCGTCGGGTACATCTGCTTGTCGCCCCACATCGCCGGCGCGTCGGATTCATAATCCCACATCGTGTAGCCGAGGAACGAATTCAGGAAGATGTTCGGCTGGTGCATGTGGCAGGTCATGCACTGGCTGGTCGGGATCGCGCGGGTGAAGGCGTGTTCGACCGGGTGGCCCTTTTCTTTCTGACCGGGTTCGCGGGCGGCATCTCCATGGACCGCGACATCGCCGAACACGTCGTGATGATCGGGCGGGCCTTCCAGCTTGTCCTTGATTGTCGGATCGACCGTCGCGCTCTGGCCGTCATGACCGTATTTCGACCAGACCGACGAATGACGCGGCTCACGGTCGTTCGCATAGACCACATGGCACGCCGCACAGCCGGAGGAGCGATAGTCGCCCGGCTGATCGTTGGTCCCGAGGAACCAGGTGAACGGATCGTTGAGGCGTGTCTTGTGAATGTTGAGGACCGGGATCGCGACGCGCAGGCCGGTACCGGGGCCGCGGTTGGATTGTTTGAGGTCGGGGCGGCCGGGTTCCTCGAGCCGCTGGATGCTGCCTGTCGAATTTGGGATGCCGACTTCGGCAAAGCCCGTGCTGATGTTGCGCCCGCCGCGTTCGAACACGCGGAAAATGTCCGCTGGCGGAACGACGTGCCAGCTGGGCAGCGGATAGAGCGCGGGGAGAGCGCCGCGCGCCTTCTGCTCCTCGGTCACGGTGCCGGGCGGGTCGCCGGGCGAGACGATTTTCGCCGGTTCGCCGTTGCGGGTGTAGGCCTCGCCAAAGACGTAGTTTTTGAACGGGACGATGCCGTTATTGTAGCTCGCGCCGCCCCAGAACATCGCGCCCGTTGACATCAGCGAGCGTTCCGCAGCCTGGATCGTGTCCATGTGGCACGCGCCGCAGCTTTCGCGGACGATGCGGTAATCCGACGGGTTTACGAAGCGGATGAACTCGGGCGATTCCCGGTTCAGCAGTGTATAGCTGGCGCGCGGATTGGCCGAGCTCGGCCAATTCCAGGCCTTCGGGAAGCGCGGCATGACATGCGCCTTGGCGAGCACGGCGCGATAGGCCGGATCGGCGGGATTGAGGCGTCGGTCGGTCAGCGCGACGGTCGCATCGCCGCCGTGACAATCCGCACAGCCGAGCACGACCGCGTCCGATTTGTGCATCGACGCGGCATCCGACGCGGTATGGCAGCTGAGGCAGCCGGCGGATTTGGCCAGGGCTTCGTCGGGCGTTTGTGCCGCCGGGGCGGGCGGCGCGAAGACGTAATGGCGCTTCACCGGCTTTTCGCCATAGGACGCCAGGCTCACCGCCGGAATGGCGAGGATCAGCGCGGCAAGGGCGAGCAGGCGGCGCATCAGTAACTCACCACCGCGTTGAACAGGACGCTGTAATAGCGGCTGTCACGCCGGCTGTTGGTGAACAGGTCCTTGAAGCCCTTGGCCGGTTGCAGCACGGCGCCCGACAGGCGGAAGACGAGGTTCTGGACCGCAAAGGGGCGGAAGATCGCGGCGAGGCTGGCGTCAGTCCCGATCGAGCGCGGGATGCTGCCTTCGCTGCGGAGCGCTTGGAGGGTCGCCGTGTTCTGGAACCACAATTGGTTCACGTTGCCCGACAGGCGGAAATTGGGCTTGATGTCCGCGTCGAAGCCGACGCCGGCGAGCATCGTGCCGGGGTTGTTGAAGTTTGACTGACCCTGTTCTTTCGACGAGCGCAGCGAATTGAGGATGCCGTTGCGCCCGTTGATGCCGATCGCGCGGCCGCCGCCGGCGAACGGGATCGACTGGCGGATCCAGTAGCTGGTGTCGGCGCCGGCAAAGATCGGGTTTTCGAATATCGCATCGAACCCGTTTTCCTGGTTGTCGTACGGATTGCGGTCGCCGCTGGCGTAGAGGCCCGACGCGCGGACGCGGATCCAGTCGAAATCCATCGACGCTTCGGCGGCGAAGAACCCGGCGCGGATGCGCGCGGGCTTCGAGGTGAAGAAGCTGTTCCGGTCCTGCCCGAACGCGCCATAGGCACTGCCGGTCAGGTTGACGCGGCCGATATGCCCGTCGACCGAATAACCGAGATAGGTCACGTCATATTCACGCGGACGCAGGTCGCCGAGCAGGCCGGGGCGCGCGGGGAAGCCATTGTCGTCGACCTTGATCTCATCACCCTCGCGGTTGCGGTTGTAGGTGATCGAAATCTGGCTGGTCAGCCCGACGAAGGGGAAATCTTGGCGGTAAAGGTTGGCGGCGAACACCCAGTCGTCGCGGATGCGCTGGGTAACGTCGTTCAGCCCGGAATTGGTGTCCTTTTCGAGGCGCCAGAACGCGGCGATATTGTACTGCCAGCGATTGTTGTCGCGGTTGCCGAACAAGCGGATGCCGAGCTGCGAATCCTGGAACAGGAAGCCGCGGAAATCCTGCTGGAATGGCTGGACGCCGATGCGCACGCTGTCGAAATCGAAGCGGTCCGACGTGTTGCGGATGTGGTAGTCGATAAAGGCTTCCTGCAGCCCGAACGCGTCGTCGAAGCGGTAGCTATGGAAGGTCGGGGCGACGTTGAGGATGCGGCGTTCGTGAACGTCGACATAGTTGATCTGATACGCCAGCAGGACCTTATATTCGATTTCCGGCGGCTTGTACGCGGTCGAGCCCTTGAACAGATCGAACCCGGCAAGAAAAGTCTGCGCGAACGCATAGCTGTCGGCGCGGCCGAACACATCGAGGCTGCCCGGGCGCGTGGTTGTCTGCACGCCCACCGGGGTCGGGAAGCTGCGCGGCTCGATCACCGTGTCCGAGACCAAACTGACTGACAGAAACCAGTCATCGCCGTTAAGAAACGTAGGCGTCAGGCAGGGGGCGATGCCGGCTTCCTTGCGCCGCTGGTTCTCTTCGCGCGAGCGGATACACAGCGGCCGGTCGCCCTTGAAGACATTCTGGTGATACGGGTCGAGGATCGATCGCCGCACCGGCGAACAGAGGCCGCGCGCGTTGGGATCGGTCGCGAGCGTGCCGCACAGCGTCTTCATCAGCCGCCAGCGATCGGGCACGGCATAGTCATAGCTGTCGGGCGGGAAGGCTTCGGGCGGCGGCGCCAGGATCGCGCCCTGATTGTTCTGCGTCACCTTGTCGGGCAGCGGCTGATTGTAGCCGGGCCGGCGGCGGCCATCGATGATCGCGTCGTCGGGCGTGGAATTGGGCGGCGTGCCCTGTTCCTCCGCCGCAGCGGTGACGCTAAGATTTTTCGCCAGTTCCGCATCGCTGGTCGGCGGTGGGGGCGCACTTTGCGCGGCGAGGAGCAACGCAAACACTTAGCGGCCCTCGCAGACATTCTGTTCGCTGGTGTCGAGGAATGGTGCGAACGGGCAGGAGACGTAGCGCAGGCGCACGCCCGGCGAGTTGGGCAAGGCGAAGACCAGCTGATCCGCCCGCCGTCCCACGGGGGCATTGCCGATGCCCGTGTTCAGCTTCAGCCCGGCGTTGCTGGTGCCGAGGAAGCTGATCATGTCGTCCTGGTCGATGCCGTCGCCCGAAATGCCGATCGCGCCGACCAAAGTCTCGCCGCGATAGATCGGCACCGAGCCGGGGAAAATCTGGATGCCATTCCCGGTTCGCGCGGTGGTGGTGCAAAACGGTCGGCTGTTGCTGAGCAACTGGGCACGCAGACCCGACAGGATCAGCGCCGATTGCAGCCCGGTCGACAGCGGATTGAACTGTTCGATGGGGCGGGAGAACGGGCCCTCGGGACGATTGACCTGGCCATCCGGGAAGAAAGGCCGGTGAAGGTTCCCGTTGGCGCGGTCCGAGAAGGCAAATTGTCCGCTGAATGCCGCAGACCCCAAAAAGGCCCGCGCGCGCACGGCAAAGTTGCGGACATCGGGGCTGGGATCGTTGTCGAGCACGTCGCCGGCTGTCGAACTTGAGAAAAACGCGGCAGTGCGCGCCTTTTGCAGCGATACGTCGGCGCCGAACATCGGCGCGTCGGGCGCGCGGACCATGCCGAGCACTGCGCCCGCGCTGTCGACCAGGCTGATCGTAACCTGCGCGCGGCTGTCCAGCGGGCGGCGGATCTGGCCCCGCGCGCGGCTCATGATCTTGAACGCTTCCTCGAGGATCGTGCGCGCCTCGGTGGCGGTCATCAACCCATCGGTGCCCGCGCGGATCGGGAAGCGGTTGGTGCCCGCGCCGTCGCTGAACACCCAGGCATCGCGATTTGAAAATTCGGACGGGGTCGAGGCGCGGATGCCCGAAGCCTCGGTCCCGAGCACGGCGCCGTCGTTGACGATCGCGGCGGCAAAGCTGCTCTGGGCGAGCAAAGTGCCGGAGACTGCAGTAAACGCTGGTGGTGTAGCCGGGTTGCTCTTGAGGTCCGTGCCCGTGGCATCGCTGTAGCGCAGCGACGTTCCGTCGATCGTAATGCGGCTGGCCAGGATTTCGCCCGGCGCTTCGAAGGCATAGGTTCCGGCCAGCGCGATGATTTCGTCGTCGTTATTGGCGTCGACGTCCAAAACGTCGGGGTCGAAACCATATTCGCCGTCGGACATGACCCCGATGCCGCCGACCAGCGTGCCGTTTTTGTAAAGCGGGAAGCCGCCAGGATCGGCCGACAGGCCGAGTGGAGTGCGCTTCGGTCCGATCTGCGGCGCGCCCGAACCGAAACGCGTGTTGAAATCCGAACAGGGCAGTGACGAAAACTGCACGCCGTACAGCGGACCGCTTTCGAGCCCTTCCGCGACTGGCGCGGGCGGGAAATGCTGTTGGGTGATCATGCTCGCGGTGCGCGAGGAAAAGGCGTTCTGATCGGACGACAGATAGGCGCCCGTCACCGCCTTTGAGATCGCCCCGAATTCAGACGGGACGGTCAGGCCTTGCGCATCGAAATTCTGGCCGTTCGGCGCGTCGGCGACGTGCATCAGCGATTTGGCGCCGGTCATGCGATAAAGCGCGAGGACATTGCCGACGCGGTCGACCACCGCGATCGTCGCCGGGTGGCTGCGCGCGGTCGCTTCGGCAGCGGTTTGTGCAATGATCTGCCGGACGTCGGCACTGGTCAGCGCGATGCGCGCTGGGGTCGTGTACACGGTCGTCGCGGGCGGGGGCGATGGCGCCGCCGGTGATTGGCTGGTGTCCGCACCGCCCCCGCCGCCGCACGAAGCGAGCAGGAAGGCGAGCGTGGTAATCGAGGCAATGGCGCGCTTCATCGCAGTGAACGAATGCCCCGGATCGCGCTGCCCAATGCCTGGCGGTATTCGAGCGGACGATAGGCGTTCGGGTCCTTCACCGCGGCATAGGCACGGTTGATATCGCCACGCACGCCGCTGGCCGCCCCGGCGCTCACTGCGCCTTGCGACACCAGCCCGTTGAGCAGTGTGTCCATTGCCATCACCGCCTGGGTGCTGCCGGTGTAATCGGTGAAGCGCGGGGCAATCGCCTCGCTGCCGATCGCGTCGAGCATGGCGAACGCCGTTTCGCGGCTGAATGCGGCGCCGTTGAAGGCCGCGGCGAGCGCCTGTGCCGAGGCACGCAGCTTGGCGGCAGCGGCAATCGCTTGCGGCCGGCCCTGCGCCATCGCCGCATGGAACGCGCGGCTGTCGGCATCGAAACGCTGGCCGAGCGCGGGCGCGGCGACGCGCGCGGCGGCGGAGAGCATGATCATGTTCTCGTCATTGAACGGCGGGGAACCGGGGGGCAGCGGGCGACCGGGGTTGCTGAAGACCGTCGGTGAGAACGTCGCCCCGTCACGGATCGCGCGGTGGCAGCTGTGACAATCGTAGAAGGTGAATTGGGGGAAAGCGCCGTCCTGCCCGAGCGATCCTTGGAACAGCGTGAGCGCGCGGTCGACCGCCATCGCCTGGCCCACCGCCCAGACACGGACA
>DATJIN010000057.1:0-9027 GCA_035493275.1 Sphingomonas sp.
ATGGCCCTGGCTGTCCAGCGCCACCGCGCCGACGGTGCCGTATTTCGACCCGGCGGTGAAATCCGTCGAGGGGTCGGCGAGGAATTCGTCGAGCTGGCGGCGGCGTTCTTCCAGCGCGAAATAGGACGGGTCGACGGCCTCGAAACCGTGTTCGCGGGCGAACTTATCCGCACCCTGGCCGGCGAGGAAGACGTGCGGCGATTGCGTCATGACGGCGCGGGCGAGGCTGACCGGGTTCTTGGTGCAACGGACCCCCGCGACGGCACCGGCGTCGCGGTCGCGACCGTCCATGATCGCCGCGTCGAGTTCGATCTTGCCCTCGGCGGTGAACACCGCGCCCCGTCCGGCATTGAACGTCGGATCGTCTTCGAGGACGATAAGCGCCGCCTCGACCGCGTCGAGCGCGCTGCCGCCTTCGCGGAGGATGTTTGTGCCGGCAGCGAGGGCGTTGCCGAGGCCGTTGCGCGCTGCGGCCTCGGTGGTGGCATCAGGCCAGGCGCCGCGGCTCTGGGTGCCAGCGCCGCCGTGAATGACGAGCGACCAGCCGATCGATCCGGAAAAGGTCATCGGGCGGCGCTATCAGCGCAAAACGGTACTGCCTAGCGCACCTTCAGCCGCACAAAGGCCATGCCGCTCGTCCTGTCGCCGCCATAGCTCGGGTCGAGCGCGTTGGGCGTCAGGCTGCGCGCCACGAGGGCGCCGAGGCCGAAGCGGACGTGTCTGGTGACGTTGAAATCGCGGATCGCGCCCAGCGACATCTTGCCGACGGTGTAGACCGGGCCATGCGCGCCGCCGGGCGGAGCGAGCAGTTCATCGCTTTCGATAACTTCACCCCGGCCGAACACCGTCCAGCTGTTGCCGCTCCAGGTGGTTTCGGCGACGAACGCGTCCTGCGGTTTGCGGCGGTGCCCATCCGCTTCGATGGTCTGTTTGCGGCCCCAGGCCAGGGTCGTCGCAATATTCCCCGAGCCGAGGTCCGCGGTGTAAATCGCCGAGGCCGACCATTTGTCCTGATCGTCATCGGGTTCGAGCTGCTCGGGTGATTTCTGCCGCGCATAGCTTCCTTGCAGCGACCAGTTTTCGGACGGGTTCCAGCTGAGGCGGACGGCCGTGGAATCGAATTTGGGCGTCTCGATATCGTAGCGCTTCTGGTCAGGCTCACGTCCCTTGAAGCGCGAGACTTCGAGTTTCACGCCATTCCAGGTCGCCCCTGCGGTGAGGACGCCGAAGGTGATATGGGTGGAGTCGAGCCAATGGTGGCTGATCGGCGCTTCGGGGGAATCCATGATCGACTGGCGGTGCATGAAGGCAGGCGGGCCGAACGCCGGTTCGCCGGGCAGGCCGCCGTACAGGAAGATGCTGCCGCGATCGCCGATGCGATGCGAAAGCGAGGCGGACAATTCCATGAACAGATCATGCGGGTGCTGCCGATCGACCAATGTGTTCACGCCGTCGGCGGTTTCGCCCGCAGCGAGGAGGATCGGATAGCCGCGCTTGCCCATAAGCGGATCGGGCGAGAGCATCGCGCGGAGCTGGAGCGTGTCGCGGTTGCTGAGCGGCTTGATCGCCATGCCCATGACCATGCCGCTGATGAACCCCTTATCCGCGCCGCGCGGGCCGGACTGGTGATCGTAGACGCCGTTGAGCAGGGCGTGGCCCATCAAGTGCCAGCTCCCGCGCATCGACATCGCGCCCATCATGGTGCTGGCATCGGGTTGCCACGAGGTACCCGAGGCTTCGCGCTGCATGCGATAGGGGCCGAACGCGGCAGGCATGAGCATGGTGGAGTCCGTCGTGCCTTCGCGCATGTCCGACATATCCATCCCGGCCATATTGTGCCCGGCATGGGGATCGGCAGGAGCAGGCGCGGGAGTGGGAGCAGGCGCAGGCGTCGGCATGGTCATGCCGGGCATGTGCTGATGATCCTGCGCAATCGCAGGTGCCGCACACAGGGCGGTCGTGGCAAGAAGCAGGGGCAGGCGCATGCTAATCCTTACATTGCGGGGTGGACGGCGGGGCCGGTGGCCATCCACACACCCATCGCGATCATCATCAGGTTTTCCGTCAAGGAAACGAAGCCGAGCGGGACGCTGCTCGCCCCGCCGACACACGCGCATTTCAGTTCGCGCTTGTCGATATAGACGGCCTTGAACACCGACACCGCTCCGATCGTTCCGATCGTCAGCGAGATCGCCGCGCCGAGCCAGTGGAGCACGCCGGCGATCATCAGCAAACCGGCCAGCCCTTCCAGCCAGGGGTAGACCAAGCCGTATGGGACCCAGCGCTTCGCGAGCAAATCGTAATTGAGGAACATCGTCGAAAATTTGTCGATGTCCTGCAGCTTGAGCAGCGCGAGAACGCACATCGAGAAGGCGAGGAACCATTCGAGCGCCACGATGCTGAGCGGCCTGCCTGTGAATGCATAGCTGGCAGCGAGGGCCATTAGCGCCGTCATCGCGAACAGTGCCGCGACCGGCCGGTAGCTGGTCTCCCCCGGCGCCGTAACCCGCATCCCGAAATGGCGGCGTAAATCGTCATAGCCACCGATGCGGACGCCATCGACAAAGCTTTGCGGGGTCGTCTTGACGCCATGCTGCGCCTTGAACGCGTCGGTTTCGGCGCGGGTCGTCAAATGGTGATCGTCAACCGTGAAGCCGCGACGGTGGAGCAGGTCGAGCGCCTTCAGCCCGTAGGGACAGATATGACTGGGCATAACCATGCGATAAATGCTGGCAGTGCGCGGCGACGATGGCATGATGCAGTCCAACCAACCGAGAATCGTATTGCAAATATACCACCTGGGGGTATATGTCAAACATGGCCGACAGTGCTCATCCAGACCATTCGCGACAGCTCGCCGCCTTAAAGCGGGCAGAGGGGCAGGTGCGCGGGATCGCGGCGATGATCGAGAGCGGGCGCTATTGCATGGACATCCTGACCCAGCTGCAGGCTGTGCGCGCGGCGCTGGCGCGGGTCGAGCGCGACGTGCTCGATGCGCATATCGATGCCTGCGTCGCGGATGCGGTGGCGGGCGGGGACGAAGCGGCGCAGCGCGAGAAGGTGAACGAACTGTCCGAATTGCTGCGGCGGGCGATCCGCTAAATCACCAGCCAAATTCCTTGCCGTCGTAGCTGAGAAAGCGACCGCTGTCGGCCGGCGTGAGCGCGGCGATGACGCAGCGCATGCCGGCCACGCTGTTTTCGGGCGTGACCGACGCCCCCGGGCCACCCATGTCGGTCTGGACCCAGCCGGGATTGATGACGGCAACGGTGATGCCGTCGCGGGCATATTCGATCGCAAGGTTCTTCCACGCCATGTTCAGCGCCGCCTTCGACGTGCGGTAGGGAATGTGCCCGCCCTCGGTTTCCCCAATGCTGCCCATCCCGCTGGTGACGGCGATCATGCGTTTCTGGTCCGAGGCCGCGACCCTATCGCGCAACGCAGCGGCGAGGAGGGTCGGCCCGATCGTGTTGACGCGCAGCACATCGAGCCAGGTTGCGCTGTCGAGCCGGGCGTTGCCGTAAATACCGGCATTGGCGAACAGCAGATCGATCGACCGATCGCCGACCGCGCGCGCGAGCCCGGCGATGCTGGCAGGGTCGGCGATGTCCAGCGGCAAGATCTCGGCACCGGTCGCGCGCAGCTCATCAGCCCCATCGGGGTGCCGCGCGGTGCCGATGACCGTCCAGCCGTCGGCGGCGGATTGGCGCGCGAATTCGAGGCCGATCCCGCGATTGGCGCCGGAGATGAGAACGGTGGGCATGGTCGATCTTTCGTTCGAGGGCAGCTGAGCGCGAGACGGGAGAGGTTGCGGCGTTATTTCTGGTCGAGGAATTTGGCGATGGCATCGATCGTCGCGCCAGGCTGTTCTTCCATGAGCCAATGACCCGAATTGGGCACGACCAATTCGGTCACGTTGCTCGCGGCTGTGCGCATAATCATCGCCATGGTTGCACCCAGGGAATGATCGCCGCCGATGGCCAAGACCGGCATCTGAAGTGACCCGCGAGCGACAAGGGCGCGATTGTCGATCGCATCCTGATCGAATGCCGCGAATTGCGCGAAGCCGGCGTGCATCCGACCCGGCGCGGCATACAGGTTTGCATAGTGAACCCGCGCTGCCTCCGGAAAGGCGGTGCGACTAGCGGCGAAATCGTTCCAAAAACGGTCGAGGTAGATGCGCTCGCGCCCCGCCACGAGCCGCTCCATGTCCGGGCCGCCGAAGCGGAAGTGCCACAGAAGCGGGTTTTTCAGAAGTTCGTCCCAAGGCCCGACACCCGGCACCGGCGCGTCCATCATGACGAGGCGGGTCGTGCGCAGCGGATAAGTTTCGGCAAAGGCGAAGGCGACCATATTGCCAATATCGTGGCCGACCACGTCGACACGCGCGATCCGCAGGTGATTGAGGACGCCGGCAAGATCGGCCGCCTGATTGGCTTTGGTGAAGCCACTGGTGGCGACGGCCGAGAGGCCCATACCCCGCAAATCGGGCACGATCACCTGATGATTTCGCATCAACCGGGCGGCGAGTGGCCGCCACATGTCGCCCGTGTCCCCATAGCCGTGAATCAGAAGGACTGCGGGCCCCGATCCGCCGACGCGCACATGGATGGTCGTGCCGTTCGCCGCGACTTCTTCAATGTGGAAGCCGGAGGGAAAAGCGAAGTCATCGGCGACAGCAGGGGTCGCGACCCACAACGATAGGAATGACGCCAGCAGACCGACCAGTGCGCGCATCTTCGTTCTCCTGTCGCAAGAAATGGTGCGTGCTGGAGAATGACGAATGCGGAGCCCGACGACAACAGCGGTGAGCGGAAGTTTAAGGCAGGCCGAAGATCAAATTTTCTTCCCGTCGATCAGCACCGCCTGCTGCCATTTGCTTGGGCTTTTGTCGGTGCGGTGGATGCAGCCGGCCCAACAGCAGGGGCGCTTCTTGCCTTCGTGCAATTCCTCGACGGTGCGGACGATCCGCCGTTCGCGCGTTTTGGCCTGCTTGGCGTCATCGACCCAGCAGATGAATTCGTTGCGACCGAGCGGGGTGATGCCCTGCCACAGCGCGAAGGCGGCGGGATCGGCTCGGAGCGCCGCCTGCAGGTCGTCGGCGGCCTGATGAACTGTGCCGTGGAGAAATGCGTCAGCCATCCGGCAAGTCTATCGCCCACGCCAAAGCCGCGTCCAGTGTTGCTGCGCCCGTCGTTTAGAAGCGGGCTGCCAGCGAAATCCCGGCGCCCTGACTATCGCCCCAGGGGATGAGGGCGACATCACGGTGGTTATGGTGCGTCAGCAGCAGACCGGCCGTCTCGCCGATCGCGGCCCCGGCCACGCAATCATACCAATGATGCTTGCGTGCTTCGACCCGGGCGACGCCCACGAATGCCGCAACGGCATAAGCGGGGATGGCTGCGCCCCACCCTTCACGCTGCTGAATCGTCGCCGCGCCGGCGAATGCCAGGGCGGTGTGGCCTGAGGGAAAGCTCTTGCGGTTGCTGCCGTCCGGGCGGGTTTCGGGAATCGCGGCCTTGAGGATTTGGGTCGCACCTTCCGCCGCGCCGAGGCTGAAGGCGGCTTCCAGCGCCCCTTTGTCGTCACCTTTGGCCAATGGCAGCCCGAGCGCCACGGCAGCCAAGCCATAGGCGCCGACGTCCGAAGCCGTCCCCCAACCCTTGTCACTGGCGTAAGCGGCGGTCGGGGCCAGAAGCATGGACAAGACGATGGTCAAACGGGTCGGCCGCATACGTGTCTCCAGTCGGTCGTTTCACACCCTAACGACGTCGCCACAGTGTGAAAGCCGCATGTGGCTCGTCGTCCCGTCAGGCCACGGCTTATCGCAATTTGGTTTCGAACCATCGACCCAGCGGGTTGCGTTCATCCGCGAGCAAGGAAATGGTTAACACCCGATCGCGTGAGATTTCCAAGGAGTGTTCCATGTCTCTGAAATTCAAACGGCCGGTCGCCGTCCTTCTCGCCACCGTTACGGCCATCCCGCTCGCGACGAGCGTGTCGGCACAATCGCAGGGGACGGCTTCGTCCGACATTACCGTCACTGCCGAAATTCCCGATCTGGCGACATTGCCCGCCGGCCCCGAGATCAAGGGGATCATTTCCGCGCGTAAGGGTGACCGCATCCAGGTGAGCACCGCGGACGGCCAGCGGACGCCGATCGCGCTCAGCGACACGACGCAGGTGAAAAACGCCGGGCTGTTCAGCAGCCGCGACAAAACCGGTACGGCCGCGCTACTCAACGGGCTGCCGGTGACGGTGAAGACGCGGCAGTGGAATGGCGGGCTGGTCGCGAGCCAGGTCACTTTCAAGAAGAACGACGCCAAGCTCGCGTCGATGATCCACAACGGCACCGACCAGCGCTTCGGCGAGCAGGCGGCGGCGACCGAGGCGCTGCGCGGGCGCGTCGGCGATATCGACAATTACCTGATCAAGGGCACGACCAACGTGAACTTCGACACCGGCAAGACCGCGCTGTCGGAGCAGGCCAAGTCCAGCCTGTGCCAAGCCGCGACCCAGGCCGAAGCGACGAACAACGCGCTGTTGCTGGTGGTCGGCTACACCGATGCGACGGGCAGCCAGGAATATAACCAGCAGCTGAGCGAAAAGCGCGCGTCGACGGTGATCAATTACCTGCAGCAGGCGTGTCACTGGAAACCGTACCGCATGCTGACCCCGACAGGGATGGCGATGGCCGATCCGGTAGCGGACAATTCCACGCCCGAAGGCAAGGCACAGAACCGCCGGGTCGCGGTCAACATCATGGTCAGCAAGGCCGTCGAAGGCATGTAATCGCAGCGCGGGGGCGTCTTCAGGTGACGCCCCCGCACCGAGCCGCTATAGAGGCTCTCATGTCTCTCCGCCCGTGGCGCGATATCGCGCGCCGTCAGTCTCGCCAGATCATGGTCGGCAATGTCCCCGTCGGCGGCGATGCGCCGGTGACGGTGCAGACGATGACCAACACCCCGACCGAAGATGCGCGCGCGACGATCGACCAGATCCGGCGGTGCGAAGAGGCGGGGGCGGACATCATCCGGGTCAGTTGCCCGACGCCCGAGGCGACGGCGTCTCTCAAGCAAATCACCCGCGCCGCGCGGGTGCCGATCGTTGCCGACATCCATTTTCATTACAAGCGCGCGCTCGAGGCGGCGGATGCGGGCGCGGCGTGCCTGCGGATCAACCCGGGCAATATCGGCTCGTCGGAGCGCGTCGCCGAAGTGGTGCGCGCGGCGAAGGCCAATGGCTGTGCGATCCGTATCGGCGTGAATGCCGGCAGCCTCGAAAAAGACCTGCTGGAAAAATATGGCGAGCCGTGCCCTGAAGCGCTGGTCGAAAGCGCGCTCGATCATATCCGCCTGCTCGAAGAGCATGATTTTCGCGATTACAAGGTCGCGGTGAAGGCAAGCGACGTATTCCTCGCCGTTGCCGCGTATCAGCAACTGGCCGAGGCGGTCGATTGCCCCCTGCATCTTGGGATCACCGAGGCGGGCGGGTTCGTCGGCGGGACGGTCAAGTCGGCAATCGGCATCGGCTCGCTGCTGTGGTTCGGCATCGGCGATACGATCCGTGTGAGCTTGAGCGCGGAGCCAGAAGAGGAAGTCCGCGTCGGGTTCGAGATTTTGAAGTCGCTCGGCATCCGCAACCGCGGCGTGCGCGTGGTGAGCTGCCCGAGCTGCGCGCGGCAGGGGTTCGATGTGATCCGCACCGTCGAGAAGCTCGAGGAGCGGCTGCAGCACATCCGCACGCCGCTGTCGCTCTCGGTCCTCGGCTGCGTCGTGAACGGCCCCGGCGAGGCGCGCGAAACCGATATCGGCGTGACGGGCGGCGGCAACGGCAAGCACATGATCTATCTGTCTGGCGTCACGGACCACACGGTCCAGGACGACGGCATGATCGACCACGTCGTGGCGCTGGTCGAAGCCAAGGCGGCGGAGTTGGAAGCTGCCGAGGCGGCTGCGAAAGCCGAAGCGGCTTAGCTTCGGCTGATCCAGCCCGCCGCCGCCGCCATCGCCGGGTCGCGGCCGGCGGCGAGATCTGCAGCGGATTGGACCACGCGAATGTCGGGATCGACACCGGCGTCGGGCGGATGGCCGGCGGGAAAGTAACCGATCAGCGGCAGATCGAATTCGAGGCCGCTGGCGGGCAGGCGGACGAAGAAGAAGCAACCGCCATTGATGCCGCGCTGGTTGCCGCCGGTGGTCTCGCCGAACAGGCGGACGCGGCCGCTGGCGCGCGCCTTGAGCGCGAACTGGTAGGTCGCCGAACTGTTCACCGGGCCGATCAGCGCGGCGACCGGCAGAGTGAGGCGCGGCCCGGCCGGACGGATCGCTTCATCGGCCATCGCGCCCGTCTGCCGGAAAAAGCCGTTGCCGAGCGGGGTCGCGTCGACGCCGAGCGTGCGGAAGCTGTCGTCCCATGTGTCGAGATACCGATCGAGATCCGCCGGGGTGCGCCGAAAGCGCAGCAGGCGGTCGCGCGGCGCCATTTCGATCGGGCGATCGACCAACCGCGCCAGCAGCGGGTCGCCGCAATCCTCGCCGCCTTCATTGTCACGCAGGTCGACGATCAGGCCTTTGGCACCGCCGAGGCTGGTGAGTCGGTCGTCGAGCCAGGCGCGCCAATTCCACTTGCTGTTGTAAAGCGCCCAGCCGGGCATGGTCAGCACGGCGATGCCATCGGGGCGCATGGACCAGTCCCACACCGGTTGGTCGCCGTCATAGGCGCGCTTGACCATTTGCGCTTGGCGCGCGGCAAGGCCGATGGCGGGCAGCGTGCGGCTGGCGGTGCGGCCATCGGGGAGGCGGAGCGAGACGCGGTGCTCGCCGCCGGGCGGGGCGCCGTAAAGCAGCCCGTGGAACACGTCGAAATATTCGATCTCGTCACCACCCGCCACGCCGTTACTCCCGCAACTCGCCCGCGCCGAGCCGGCGCCGTCACTGGCCGGTGATATTGACATCCTCCGCCGCGCATTGGCGCTGCATCCCGGCCTCTACCGCTACAATTCACCACGCGAAATGAATGCGCGCA
>DATJIN010000058.1:0-31131 GCA_035493275.1 Sphingomonas sp.
CTTCGACCGGCGCGGCTCGTTGTCGATCGACGACGAAGGCACGCCGACGCAAGAAAATGTCTTGATCGAGGACGGCATCCTCAAGGGCTATATGCAGGATCGCCTCAACGCCCGCCTGATGGGCGTCGCGCCGACGGGCAATGGGCGGCGGGAGTCGTACGCCCACGCCCCGATGCCGCGCATGACCAACACATTTGCGCGTGGTGGCAATGACGATCCGGGCGAGCTCCTGTCGCGGATGAAGACCGGCATCTTCGCCAAATCATTCGGCGGCGGCCAGGTCGATATCGTCAGCGGCAAATTCGTGTTCAGCTGCACCGAAGCTTACAAGGTCGAGAACGGCAAACTCGGCGCGCCGATCAAGGGTGCGACGCTGATCGGCGATGGGCCGACGGTCCTGACCCGCGTCCTCGGCATCGGCAACGACATGGCGCTCGACGAAGGCATCGGCATCTGCGGCAAGGGCGGGCAGAGCGTTCCCGCCGGTGTCGGTCAGCCCTCGATGCTGATCGATGCACTGACCGTCGGCGGTACCGCGGCGTGAATCCGGACTGGCCCGCGCTCGATTATGCGGGCTGGGCCGGAACTAAAAATCATCTGCACCTGCTGACGCAGATTGTCGGCAAGGTGCGCCTCGCGCACACGCCGTGGATCAATCACAGTTGGCAGGTCACGCTCTACCCAACTGTGCGGGGGCTGACGACCGGGCCGATTCCCGCGGCAACCGAGGTCCAGATCGACTTCGATTTCCACGATAGCGCGTTGATCGTCGCCAACGTCAGCGGCGCGATACGGCGGCTGCCGCTTGGCGAAGGCAGCATCGCCGCCGCCCATGGCGATATCATGGGCGCGCTGGCCGAACTCGGCGCGCCGACGCAAATCGATGCGATGCCCAGCGAAATCCCCGGCGCGACACCCTTTGCGGCGGACGACGCGGCGCGACCGTGGGACGCCGATGCCGTGCGCCGCTTCCACCGCGTCATATTGTCGGCGGCGCGGGTGTTCACGCAGGATCGCTCGGCCTTTCTCGGCAAGGCGAGCCCCATTCATTTTTTCTGGGGCAGTTGCGATCTGGCAGTGACGCGCTTTTCGGGTCGGGTGGCGCCGAAGCATCCGGGCGGGATGCCGGGGCTACCGGACGCCGTGACGTGCGAGGCGTATAGCCATGAAGAAGCCAGCCTCGGTTTCTGGCCCGGCGATTCGCGCCATCCGCACGCAGCGTTCTACGCCTATGCCTACCCCGCACCCGACGGTTATGCCGCGGCGGATGCCGGGCCGGGCGCCTATGACGATGCGCTCGGTGAATTCCTGCTCGACTACGAAACGATGCGGGCTTCATCCGACCCCGACGCTACGCTGCTCGCCTTCGCCCGTGCGACTTACGACGCCGCCGCAGACCTCGGCCAGTGGGACCGCGCCAAGCTCGATTGCCCGATGGGCGTGCCAGGCCAGCCGCGGGAAGTCTAGCGGACCAGCACCAGTGCGACGGCGATCAGCACCGCACCGAGCAAGTCGAGTGCACCCAGCGTCTCACCGAACATTGCGTAACCGCTGATCGCCGCGACGACTGGCTGCATCAACAGCGCCAGGCCGATGATCAATGGGCTGGTCCGGCCTAGTGCGCGCGTCATCAGCCCCTGTCCGGCGATCTGGCTGCAGAAGGACAAAGCAAGCAGCGGCCACCAATTATGCGGCATGATCGTCTCGCCGAGCGCCAGCGCGAGCAGCAGCAACGGCACCCCGCTCGCCAGCGTCGACGCGGCGAGGAGCGGCAGCGGTGTCATCGTCGCGCGCGCCCGCGCGATGGCGATGAAGTAAAAGGCGTAGAATACCCCCGCGACCAGGCTCAGCAGGTCGCCCGCGACATGTTCGGGACTCAGCTCGGCGCTGCGCCCCATCAGTACCGCCGCGCCCAAGGCTGCAACGAGCAGCGCCAGCCCCTGCCGCCGCGTCGGCCAGGAGCGGGCGACGACAAAACCATAGATTGGAAACAACAGGCTCGCCGAATTGCCGAACAGCGTTGCATTGGCGGCCTTGGTGCGGACGATGCCCAGATGCCAGCTGGCCAGGTCGGCGGCGAACAGCAGGCCCGACAGGGCGATGATCATGATGAGCGCGGGACTGAACCCGCTGGGCTTGCCGCGCCCGGTCCATGCCGCGGCCCCGGCCAGGATGGGAAAGGCGATGGCCATGCGCCAGAACGCCGAGGCGACCGGGCCGACATCGCTCAGCCTTACGAGGACCGGACCGAAGGCGAGCAGAGCGTTGGCTAGGATCAGTGCGGCGATGGCGCGCGCGCCTTCATGCCCCCCAAGGGTTTCTTGACTTCCCGCTGCCGCCATTCGTCCCCATTAGCGATGCGTAACGATAAAGGAACCCGAATGCCGACCCTGTTCGATCCCATCCAACTCGGCGCCATCCATGCGCCCAACCGTGTTATCATGGCGCCTCTGACGCGTGGCCGTTCGACCCGCGATCATGTCCCGACAGAGATGATGCAGACCTATTACGCGCAGCGGGCCGGGGCCGGGCTGCTGATCAGCGAGGCGACCGGTATCAGTCGCGAAGGCTTGGGCTGGCCCTATGCGCCGGGCCTGTGGACCGACGCGCAGACTAACGCGTGGAAGCCAGTGACCGAAGCCGTCCACAATGCGGGCGGACGCATCGTGGCGCAGCTGTGGCATATGGGCCGTGTCGTCCATTCCAGTTTTTTGAATGGCGAGCCGCCCGTGTCGGCGTCCGCGACCCAGGCGCCATACAAGGCGCACACCTATGACGGGCGGCAGGACTATGATGTCGCGCGTCCGCTCGAAATCAGTGAAATCCCGCGCCTGCTTGCGGATTATGCCCATGCCGCGCGCAATGCGATTGCCGCCGGGTTCGACGGCGTCCAGCTTCACGCTGCCAATGGCTATTTGATCGATCAATTCCTGCGCAACGGCTCGAACCTTCGCGACGATCATTTCGGCGGCAGCATCGACGGGCGCATCCGCCTGCTCGATGAGGTCGTCCAGACGTTGATCGCAACAGTCGGCGCGGATCGCGTGGGTGTCCGTCTGTCGCCCAATGGTGACAGCCAGGGCGTCGACGACAGCGATCCCGAGCCACTGTTCACCGCCGCGGCGGCCATGGTCGACCGGCACGGCATTGCGTTCCTCGAGCTGCGCGAGCCCGATGAGAACGGCACCTTCGGCCGCACCGATGTCCCGCGTCTCAGCCCGGCGATCCGCAAGGTGTTCAAGGGGCCGCTGATCCTCAATTCGGATTACACGCTCGAGGCCGCGCAAGCCGCGCTGGCCAGCGGCGTCGCCGATGCGATCAGTTTCGGCCGTCCGTTCATCTCCAACCCCGATCTCCCCGAACGACTCGCCAAGGGACTGCCGCTCGCGCCAGACAATCAGGCGCAATGGTATTCGCAGGGGCCGGAAGGCTATATCGACTATCCAACCGCCGCGTGACTCGCGGGGCGTGAGGAGAGCGCATGGCCGAGAAGGAGACTGAGACGAACGCGGCAGGCGCGGGCATCCATGCGGTGCTCGACGCCTGGGGCCAGATGCTCGCTCCCGTGGCGGCTGCGGGGCGCGGTGCGCTTGATCCCAAGGACAAGCGTTTTGCCGGGCTCGAATGGGAGCACCCCGTCTTCGATCTCATGCGTCAGGGCTATGCGATCATGGCCGACACGATGATGAAGTCGGTCGAGCAACTTCCCGGCCTCGACGAAGCTCAGCGCCAGCGCGCCGAATTCGCCATGCGCACGGTGGTCGACGCCATGTCCCCGGCCAACTCGCCCTTCACCAATCCGGTCGCGCTCAACAGGGCGATCGAAACGAACGGCCAGAGCCTCGCCACCGGCTTCCAGCATCTCCTGCGCGATTTCAACAACGGTCAGCTGAGCCATGTCGCCGAAGGCGCGTTCGAAGTCGGCCGCAACATCGCGACGACGCCGGGCAAGGTGATCCACGAAACGCCGCTGTATCAGCTGATCCAGTACAGCCCTACCACCGAAAAGGTCCTGGCTACGCCGCTGGTCATCTTCCCGCCCTGGATCAACCGCTTCTACATCCTCGACCTCACGCCTGAAAAAAGCTTCATCCGCTGGGCGGTCGGACAAGGGCTGACCGTGTTCATGGTCAGCTGGAAATCCGCTGATGCGACACTGAAGGACGTCGTCTGGGACGATTATATCGCCGCGCAGATCGACGCGATCGATACCATCCGCGATGCGCTGAACGTTCCCGCGGTCCATACGATCGGCTATTGCGTCGCTGGCACCACGCTCGCTGCGACGCTCGCCGTGCTGGCGGGCAGGCAAGAGGCGGACAAGGTCGCCAGCGCGACCTTCTTCACCGCGCAGGTCGATTTCTCCGAAGCGGGCGAACTGCTCAACTTTATCGACGACGCCTATCTGGCGATGATCGAGGCAGTGTCGGGCGAGGGCTTTCTGGATGGCCGCTACCTCGCCGCGACGTTCAACCAGCTGCGCGGCAAGGACCTGATCTGGGGCCCGGTCGCCAACCACTATCTGCTGGGCAAGGACTATCCGGCGTTCGATCTGCTCCACTGGAATGGCGACGTCACCAACCTGCCTGCCAAATGGCATCGCGCGTATTTGATGGACCTTTACCGTGACAACAAGCTGGTCCAGCCGGGCGCGCTGTCCGCGCTCGGGGTGCCGCTCGACCTGTCAAAGGTGACAACGCCCAGTTACATTCAGGCCGGCAAGGAAGACCATATCGCTCCGCTCGCCAGCGTCTGGAAGCTGACCGAGCATTTTGCCGGTCCGGTCAAATTCCTTCTCGCTGGCAGCGGCCATATCGCTGGCGTGGTCAATCCGCCCGCCGCGCACAAATACGGCTACTGGACCAACGATGCGGCGCTGACGACGCTCGACGCATTTCTGGCCGGCGCCACAGAGCACAAGGGCAGCTGGTGGCCCGACTGGATCGACTGGATTCGCGGGCGCGACGGCAAGGAAGTTCCGGTGAAGGGTGCGCGTCAACCCGGCGCAGGCAAGCTCAAGGCGATCGAGGACGCCCCCGGTCGTTACGTCAAAACGCGCTGAATCTCATTTCTTCGCGGTCGCGTTGACGGCACCGTCCGGTGCCACACCCAATTGCGCCATCGGATCGGTGGTATTCTGCATCGCGACCACATTGCCGCCCTCGGCATTGCGGCGCAGGCTCGCCATCACCGCGAAGAACACCACCAGCAGGACGACGACGAACGCGAGGCCGGTCACGCCCACGCGCAGGCGCTGCATCTTGCGTTGCGGTTCGTCGGGCAGGGGGGCGGCCACGACGCGGAGGCTAGCCTATCGCTCCAGCCAGTCAAATACCGGCAGGCCTTTGGCGCGCAGCCAGTCGGCATTGTACAGGCTCGACAGATAGCGAAAACCGGTGTCGCACAGGATCGTGACGATCGTTTTCCCCGGCCCCAGATCCCGGGCGAGGCGGATCGCTCCCGCCACATTGATCCCGCTCGACAGACCAAGGCACAATCCCTCGTCGCGCAGTAAGGCCGCGACCTGCTCCAAGCCGTCCTCGTCCGACACGCGATACTGCGTGTCTATCGGCGCACCTTCCAGATTGCCGGTGATCCGCCCCTGGCCGATCCCTTCGGCCACCGAATTGCCCTCGGAGCGCAACTCGCCATGGGCGTAGTAATTGTAGAGCGCGGCGCCATGCGGATCGGTCAGCGCGATGGTGATGGTCTCGTCATGCGCCTTGAGCCCCATCGCCACGCCTGCCAGCGTCCCGCCGGTGCCGACCGAGCAGGTGAAACCGTCGATCCGCCCACCGGTCTGCGTCCAGATTTCCTCTGCCGTGCCGACGATGTGCGCGCGGCGGTTGGCGACATTGTCGAACTGATTGGCCCACAGCGCGCCTTCGGTTTCCTCGGCGATGCGCCGCGACTGGTGCACGAAATGGCAGGGCGACGAATAGGCCGCGGCAGGCACGGTGACGAGTTCGGCACCCAGCGCGCGCAGCGTGTCCATTTTCTCGCGGCTCTGTGTCTCGGGCATCACGATGATCGTGCGATAGCCCTTAGCATTGCCGACGAGCGCCAGCCCGATGCCGGTGTTGCCGGCGGTCCCCTCGACGATTGTCCCGCCCGGTTTGAGCGTACCTGCGGCCTCGGCATCCTCGACGATGAACAGCGCGGCGCGGTCCTTCACGCTCGCCCCCGGATTGGCGAATTCGCACTTACCCAAAATCTCGCAGCCGGTCGCCTCGCTCGGGCCTTTGAGGCGGACCAGCGGCGTATTGCCGATCAGGGCGAGCGGGTTGGCGGCGATCACCCCTGCTGACTATCATGCGCGGGTGCGGGAGCAAGCCAGTCTGAGACGCGCATGATAAAGCGCAGCTTTCCCCCGGTCGTTGATGCGCGCACGCGGCTGCTGATCCTCGGCAGCCTGCCCGGCGAGGCCTCGCTCGCGGCGCAGCGTTATTACGCCCATCCCCAGAATGCGTTCTGGCGGCTCCTCGGCGGCGTGCTCGACACGGATCTCTCAACCCTGGATTACGCGTCGCGCCTCCACACACTCCTCGCTCACAAGATCGGCCTGTGGGATGTTGTCGCCGGCGCGACGCGGCAAGGCAGCCTCGACGGCGCGATCCGGGACGTCGAGGCGAACGACCTGCTCGCGTTGATCGCAAGCCTCCCCGCGCTGCGCGCCGTCGCCTTCAACGGCAAGACCGCCGCTCGCCTTGGACGCCGCGCGATGGGCACCACAGCGCTCACCTTGATCGACTTGCCGTCGAGCAGTCCGGCCTACACTCTGGCCTTTGCGGCGAAGGCGGCGGGGTGGGGAACACTTGCGGCATTCACCGATTGACCGTATTATACAAATAACACACTGGGAGTTGGGATATGCGCGCACTGCTTCTCGTTTCGATTGCCGCCCTGCCAGTAGCTGCTTGCGACGTGCAGCGGACCAGCAAGGACGACAAGACGGTCAACATCAACGCATCGGCAGACGGCGCGGTGTCGTTTCAAGTCCCCGGCGTGAAGGGCAATTTCAAGCTGCCTGCGTCGATGATGAAGCACAGCGACATGGATATCGACGGGGTCAAGCTCTACCCCGGCAGCGCGGTGAACAGCGTCCGCGCCGAAGACAAGGTGGTGACGATCGGTTTCATATCACCGGCCTCGGTCGCCGAGCTCAAGGAGTATTACGGCAAGAAGTTTGCCGAAAAGGGTGTCACCGCTGCGATGCAGGGGGATGGTTTTGCGGGCAAGACCAAGGACGACGACGATTTCACGCTCAGCCTTGTCGCGACAGACAAGGGTGGCACTGCGGGTACGATGCACATTCGCGACAAGGACCGTTGAGCAGCGCGCTGGCGGAATAGGAAAGTTCCATATATGTTCGCATGACGATGTCGAGTCGTCATGCCTTGGCTGCTGCCCGTGCGCCCGTGTGCGGACCTCCCGAATTAGCGGAAGTTCATGCAACGGGTCGTGAACTTCCTGTACTTCCGCCGCGACCGCTGCGCTGGTTGTTCCTCGATCTGAACGCCTATTTCGCGAGCGTCGAACAGCAGGAAAATCCCGAACTCCGCGGCAAGCCGATCATCGTCGCGCCGGGCGGCCACGATACGACCGTTGCCATCGCCGCGTCGTATGAAGCCAAGGCGCGCGGGGTGAACACGCTGATGCCGGTGTGGGAGGCGCGGGCGCGCTGCGCGGAGATCATCGTCGTCAATCCGCGCCATGAATTATACGTCGATTATCACGAGCGGATCATCGCCGAGATCGAGCGGCACATTCCGGTGACCAAAATCTGTTCGATCGACGAGGTTGCCTGCCGCCTGCTCGATAACGAGAATGACGAAGCGTCGGCACATGCGCTGGCGCTACGCATCAAGGCGGGCATTCGCGACAATGTCGGCGATTGGCTGCGCTGCTCGATCGGCCTCGCGCCCAACCGGCTGCTCGCCAAACTCGCCACCGATATGCAGAAGCCCGATGGATTGGTCGTGCTCCGCGGCGAGGAACTGCCGCAGCGGCTTTACAACCTGCCACTGACGGCCATCGCGGGGATCGGCGCCAAAATGGCCGCGCGGCTGGCCAAGGACGGCGTCAACGATATCGAGCAATATTGCGCGCGAAAGCCCAAGGAAGCGGGCCATGCCTATGGTGGGCGCGATGGCGACCGACTGTGGTACGCGCTGCACGGCGTCGAACTGCCCGAAAAACACAGCGAGATGCGCTCGGTTGGCCACAGCCATGTGCTTAGCCCGCGCCACCGCGCCAGTGATCCTGCCCGCCTCACCGCCCGCCGCCTGGCAATGAAGGCCGCGTCGCGCATCCGCCGCAAGGGGGTGACGGCAAGACTGCTCGTGCTCCATGCGCGGCTGGAGGATGGCGGCAAGTGGCGGGGCTCGATCAAGCTGCCCGCGACCGATGACAGTTTTCAGGTCATCGCCCGGCTCGACGCGCTCTGGCCCAGCCTCGTCGAAGCAGCGCCAAAGCCGCTAAAGCTGCGGATGGTCGGCGTCGCGCTGACCAATTTGGCGCCGTCTGCTGGCGGGCAGGGCTCGCTGTTCGCCGCGCTCGCGCCCGATCACGAATTGGCGCGCGGCGTCCGCACCGCCGCACTCAGCCGGGCGCTCGACCGGATCAATACGCGGTTCGGCAAGAATGCGGTTTCCCTGGGGCCTTTGACGGGCGGAAGAATCGACCGCGTTGGCACCTCGATCGCGTTCGGGCGTATTCCCGATATCGCCGAGTTTCACGAATGATGCTTGACGCTTGCGTTGCAATGCACAAACGGAGGGGCTCTATGAAAAGCCTTCTCCCCCTCGCCGCCGTCGCGGCGCTCGCCACGCTTTCCGCCTGCAACAAGCAGGCCGATCAGGACGCCGCCAACCAGGCCGCCGCCGCCGCCAACGCGGCAGCCGCGCAAGAGGAGGCCAATGTCGTCGCCGACATGCCCCCGCCGATCAAGGCGCAGAAGGTCTATCGCTGCAAGGATGCCAGCGTCGTGTACGTGAACTTCCTCGAAGGCGACATGCAAGCCGTGCTCCGTGACGGTGACAAGGCCGCTGCCGCGACGACGCTCAAGGCAGAGAAGGCGGGCGATCCGTACAAGGCCGAGGGCGGCTATTCAGTCACTGGCAACGGTTCTTCGGTGACCATCGAACGTCCCGGCAAGGGCAGCCAAGCCTGCAAGGCCTAACCGCAGATTGACCCCACGCGTATCGCCGCGCATGGCGCGGCGATGCGCTTCTTCTCCGACAACGCCGCCTCGGTGCACCCCGCGGTGCTCGAGGCGGTCTCGGCCGCCAACGCCCCCGACACCGCCTATGATGGCGATGCGATCTCGGCGCGGCTCGACACGGCCTTTTCAGACCTGTTCGAAACCCAAGTCAGCGCGCTGTGGGTTGCAACCGGCACCGCCGCGAACTGCCTCGCGCTCGCTGCGCTTTGTCCGCCTTATCGCGGGACGCTCTGCGCTAACGACGCCCACATCAATCAGGACGAAGCCGGCGCGCCCGAATTCTACTCGGGCGGCGGTAAGCTGATCACCGTCGACGCACCAGGATCGAAACTGACGCCCGCTCTGGTCGAAGCGCGCCTCGGCATGATCGCCAACGACGTCCACCGCACACAGGCGGCGGCAATGTCGATTACCAACGCCACGGAATACGGCCTGAGCTACACGCCCGCCGAAGTCGCCGCGCTCGGCGAACTCGCCAAAGCGCGCAAGCTCCGCTTCCACATGGACGGCGCACGCTTCGCCAATGCCGCGGTTCATGCCGGTGCCTCGCCCGCCGATCTGACCTGGCGCGCGGGCGTGGACGCGCTCAGCTTCGGCTTCGTCAAGAACGGCGGCCTGTCGTCCGAAGCGTTGATCCTCTTCAATCGCAATCTGGCCGAAGAGGTAAAGGTTCGCCGCAAACGCGCCGGTCACCTGAATTCAAAAGGCCGATTCCTCGCGGCGCAACTCCTCGCGCTGCTGAAGGACGATTTGTGGCTGGCCAATGCCCGTGCCGCGAACAACGGTGCCGCGCGACTGGCTGCCGCAGCGGGAGACCGCTTGCTGTTTCCGGTACAGGCCAACGAGCTTTTCCTCCGCATGACGGTCAGCGAGGCCGCCGATCTCCGCGCGCAAGGCTTTCAATTCTACGACTGGGCGGAAGGCGAAGTCCGCTTCGTCGTTTCATGGGATCAGGATTCTCGCGAAATCGACGCGCTGGCGAAGGCGCTGTCCGCGCTGTGAACCCGCCCACCCTCGCAACACCCCGCATCCTTATCCCATTCACCGTCGCGACGCTGATTTGGGGTTCGACCTGGATCATCATCCGCGACCAGCTTGGCGTGGTGCCGCCCAGCTGGTCGGTGACCTATCGCTTCATCATCGCCGCGGCGGGGTTGTTCGCGTGGATCGCGGTCACCCGCGCCCCGCTGCGCCTTGGCCGGCAGGGACAAACGTTCGCCGCATTGTTCGGACTGCTCCAGTTCATGATGAACTTCAATTTCGTCTACCGCGCCGAAGCCCATATCACTTCGGGGCTCGTCGCGGTGATCTTCGCGCTGCTGATCGTGCCCAATTCGGTGCTCGGCGCGCTGTTCCTCAAACAGCGTCTGACCGCGCGCTTCCTGCTCGGCTCGCTTGTCGCGCTTGCCGGGGTCGGACTGCTGATCGTCAACGAAGCCCGCGGCGATCCCTCGACCAGCGGGCAGACTTGGCTCGGCCTGTCGCTGACCGTGCTCGGGGTTCTGTGCGCCTCGCTGGCAAACGTCATGCAGGGTACCCGGCGCGCTAAAGCACTGCCGATATTCGCACTGATCGCCTGGGGCATGGTGTGGGGCGTCCTGTTCGATGCTGTTTTTGCTTATGCGACGGTCGGCCCGCCGGTGATCGAGCACCGGCTCTCTTACTGGTTCGGCACCGCCTATCTCGGGCTGTTCGCCTCCTCGCTCGCCTTTGCCTGTTACTTCATCGCGATCCGCGCCGTCGGACCCGGCCCAGCGGCCTATTCGAGCGTGATTACGCCGGTCCTGGCGATGGTCCTCTCGACCTTGTTCGAAGACTATCGCTGGACCATCCTGGCCGTCGGTGGCGGCGTGCTCGCTTTTGCCGGGCTGCTCATCGCCCTAACCGCACCGAAAACGCCCGCGAAGAAGCCTAGCCCCGCCTGATCGGCGCGCCTACATCGGAGCGCATGGACGTTCAGACCACGCTCGCCGCCGCCACGCCTCCGACCATTCGCCGCGAAGATTATCGCCCGCCCGACTGGCTGGTGCCAGACATCGCAATTGATTTCGACCTGTCCGCCGAGCGCACGCGCGTTACCGCCAAGCTCGACGTCATCCGCAATGGCGATCATGCCCGCGCGCTCGTGCTCGACGGCGACGAACTGACTCCGCTCGCCGTTCGCGTTGACGGGCAGGCGATCAACGACTGGCGGATCGAAGACGGTAATCTGGTCATCGACGTGCCCGGTAATGCGCACACGATCGAAACCGAGGTCGAACTGAACCCCGCCGCCAATACCAAGCTGATGGGGCTCTACGCCTCGGGCGGGCTGCTCTGCACGCAATGCGAGGCCGAAGGGTTCCGCCGCATCACCTTTTTCCCCGACCGGCCCGATGTCCTTAGCCGTTACACGGTCAGGATGAAGGCCGATCCCGCCGCCTTCCCGATTCTGCTCGCCAATGGTGACCGCATCGGTGCGGGCGAGGGTTGGGCTGAATGGTGCGACCCGTTCCCCAAGCCGAGCTATCTGTTCGCGCTGGTTGCGGGTGATCTGCAAGCCAACCGCGACGAATTCACGACCATGTCGGGCCGCAAGGTCCAACTCGGCATATGGGTCCGCGCCGTCGATTTGCCCAAAACGCATCATGCGATGCACGCGCTCAAGACCGCGATGAAGTGGGACGAGGATGTCTACGGCCGCGAATATGATCTCGACATCTTCAACATCGTCGCGGTCGACGATTTCAATTTCGGGGCGATGGAGAACAAGGGGCTGAACATCTTCAACAGCCGCTACATCCTCGCCGATCCCGACACCGCGACCGACGCAGATTACGACGCCATCGCCGCGGTCGTTGCACACGAATATTTCCATAATTGGTCGGGCGACCGTGTCACCTGCCGCGACTGGTTCCAGCTGTCGTTGAAGGAAGGCTTTACCGTCTTCCGCGACCAGCAATTCTCCGCCGATCAGGGCTCGGCCGCGGTCAAGCGGATCGAGGATGTCCGCACGCTGCGCGCCGCGCAATTCCCGGAGGATGCAGGGCCGCTGGCGCACCCGATCCGGCCCGAAAGCTATATGGAGATCGGCAATTTTTACACCGCGACGGTGTACAACAAGGGCGCCGAAGTCATCCGCATGATGCACACGATGCTCGGCGCCGAGCGGTTTCGTAAGGGCACCGATCTGTACTTCGAACGGCATGACGGGGAGGCGGCGACCTGTGAGGATTTCGTCGCTGCGATGGAGACGGGCGGAGGCATCGACCTGTCCGATTTCCGGACGTGGTATCGTCAGGCCGGAACGCCGAAAGTGACGGTGAAACTGGCGCACGATCCGGTTTCGGGCCGCGCAACACTGCATTTGTCGCAGACCGTGCCGCCCACGCCCGGCCAGCCGGTCAAAGAGCCGATGCCATTGCCGCTCGGGCTTGCCTTGTTCGAACGCGATGGCGGCAAGCGGCACGAGGAATTGTTCTTGCTCGACAAGGCCGAAGCTGAGCTGAGCTTCGACGATTTCGCGCAGGCGCCGATCCTGTCGATCAACCGCAATTTCTCAGCGCCGGTGATCGTCGAAAGCGATCGCACGCCCGCAGATCTGGCCTTCCTATCCGCACACGACGATGATCCGTTCGCGCGCTACGAGGCGATGCAGCAATTGATGCTCGATACGCTCAGGGCGGCGATCGAAGGGCGCGTGCATGATGATGCCGCAGTCCTTGCTGCGGTCCGCGCGACGCTTGAGGATGCCGCGCTTGACCCGGCGTTCGTCGCCGAGGCGGTGCTGCTCCCGTCTGAACAGTTCATCGGCGACGCGATGGAGGTGGTCGATCCCGATGCGATTGCTGCGGCGCGCGATGCGCTGCGTCTGAAGCTCTCGGCCGAACTCGAACCGCTTTGGCGGGAGCGCTACGCGCGTCATGCTGCGCAGCATTTCGAATATTCGCCCGCAGCAAAAGGCGCGCGGCGGATGCGCAATCTCGCGCTCGGTTATCTCGCGGCGAGTGGTTCGGCCGAGATCGGGACGCTCGCATTCGCGCAGTTCGAGGCTGCGGACAACATGACCGATCGCATCGCCGCGCTGGGCACCCTTGCCAATGGTGACTTCGTTGAGCGCGAACGGGCGCTGGCGATGTTCCACGATCGTTATCGCGACAATCCGCTGGTCATCGACAAATGGTTCACGACGCAGGCGCTCTCGGCGCGGCCTGACACCGCGGAGCAGGTCATCGCGTTGCTCGGCCACCCCGATTTCACGCTTAATAATCCGAACCGCTTCCGCAGCCTGATCGGTGCCTTCTCAGTCAACCAGCGCGCCTTCCATCGCGCGGATGGCGCGGGCTACGAATTGCTCGCTGATCAGATCGTCGCGATCGACGCAATCAATCCACAGACCGCCGCAAAAATGGTCCCACCGCTTGGGCGCTGGAAGCGGTTTGATGTGGCGCGCCAAAGGAGGATGAAAGCCGCGCTCGAACGCATTCTCGCGGCGTCTAATCTGTCCAAGGACGTGTTCGAGCAGGCGTCGAAGAGCCTCAACGCCTAATTGATCTCGACGCCCTGTTCGACCGCGAAGGCGGTCAGCCTGAGCCGCATGTCATGCTCGCCCGCGTCGAGCCATTCGGCCATTCGCGCACGTAACGCGGGTACGTCGAGGGAGCGGATCATTGCCTTGACCGGCCCGACCGCAGCGGGCGTGATCGACAGCCGCTCGATGCCCAAGCCGATGAGCGCCATCGCTTCGAGCGGGCGTCCACCCATCTCGCCGCACACGGTCACTGGGGTATTGCCGCATTGTGCGCGCACGCGGCGCAGGAAACGCAGGATCGCCGGGCTCAGCCAGTCGTAGCGCTCGGCCAGCTTGGGGTTCGCGCGATCCGCAGCGAACAGGAATTGAGTCAGATCGTTGGTGCCGATCGAGATGAAATCGAGCTTGGGCAACAGCACGTCGAGGACTTCGGCGAGCGCGGGCACTTCGAGCATCGCACCATAGCGGATCGATGCGGGCCGTTTGCCGCGGTCGTGCAGCCATATGCGCTGTGCCTCGAACAGGGTCTTTGCCTCGTCGAATTCCCACGGCTCGCTGATCATCGGGAACATGACATTGAGCGCGCGTCCATGCGCAGCCTCGACGAGCGCGCGCGCCTGCGCCTTCATCAGCCCGTCGCGGTCGAGCGCGACGCGGATCGCGCGCCAGCCCATCGCCGGGTTCTCCTCGCCGTCTTCGCCGTCGTCCTGGCGGAGGTATGGCAGCGCCTTATCGCCGCCGATGTCGATCGTGCGGAATACGACTGGCCGGTCCCCCGCGGTGTCCAGCACGTCGCGGTATAACCGCTGCTGCTGCTCGCGGCGGGGCAAGGTGGCGGACACGAGGAACTGAAATTCGGTGCGGAACAGCCCGATACCATCGGCCCCAGTCATGTCGAGCGCCTGCGCGTCGTCGCGCAGCCCGGCATTGACCATCAGCGCAATGCGCGTGCCGTCCCGCGTCAGCGGCGGCTGGTCACGCAGCGCGGCGAATTGCGCGCGACGCTTGGCGCCGATCGTTGACTTGGCTTCGAACGCGTCTTCGAGCGGCCCCGTCGGGCGCACAGTGGCGCTTCCCTCGCCGACATCGAGCAGCAGCAAATCGCCTTCGCTGACATGCCGCCGCACATCGCGGACGCGGCCGAGCACCGGCACGCCCATCGCCCGCGCGACGATGATAACATGCGCGGTCAGCGACCCTTCCTCGAGGATCACGCCCTTCAACCGCCGCCGATCGTATTCGAGCAGTTCCGCGGGGCCCAGATTGCGCGCGATCAGGATCGCGTCCTGCTTGAGACCTTGCGACGCCGCCGTGCCCAATTGACCCGACACGATGCGCAACAGCCGGTTCGCCAGATCTTCCAGATCGTGCATCCGGTCGGCCAGCAGCGGATCGTCGATCTGGCGCATCCGCATCCGCGTGCGTTGCTGCACCCGTTCGATTGCCGCCTCGGCGGTCAGGCCGCTGTCAATCGCCTCATTGATCCGCCGCGACCAACCCTCGTCATAGGCGAACATCTTGTAGGTCTCGATGACCTCCTTCATCTCGCCTTCGGTGCCGAACTCGGCCTCACGGCCCATATTGTCGATCTGCTCGCGCATCTTGGCGAAGGCGGAATAGACGCGGCGCCGCTCAGCCTCGGTATCCTCGGCGACGGTGTGCTCGATGACGATGCGCGGCTGGTGGTACACCGCGTGCCCGCGCGCCATCCCATCGACCAGTTTCAGGCCGTTCATCCGGACAGGCTGATCGGATTGCGAGGCTTTGTCGCCGGTGCGACGTTGTTCGTCGACGAGGCCGGCATTGGCGATCAACTCGCTCAGCACCATCGCCACGGTCTGCAGCGCCTCGATCTCCTCTTCGGCGTATCGGCGCGGCTCGGCATGTTGCACCGCCAGCACGCCGACGCTGCGCTCCCGCCGGACGATCGGCACGCCGGCGAATGAGTGGAACAAGTCTTCGCCGGTTTCGGGGCGGTAGGCGAAATCGGGATGGCTGGTCGCCTCGTCGAGGTTCAGCGTTTCGACATTCTGGGCGATCGTGCCGATCAGACCTTCGCCCAGCGCCAGCTTGGTGACGTGGACCGCTTCCTGTTGCAACCCGCGCGTCGCGAACAGTTCGAGCACCCCGTCGCGCAACAAATAGATGGAACAGACTTCGCTCGCCAACGCTTCGCCGATGATGCCGACGACCTGGTTGAGCTTCGCTTGCGCGCCGGTGCGCGCCGCCATCACATCGTGCAGCCGGGTCAGGATTTCACGGGCTGAAGCGGCGGCGGCAGCGGGCATGGCGCAGGCTTAGCAGCTACCGGCTCAAAGCAAAGCCCGCCGCAGCGGATGGCTAGGCGACGATGGCCTTGCGGCGGCGCGCGGCGCTGCCGATCGCGCCGAAACCGACGATCATCATCGCCCAGGTCGCGGGCTCCGGTATCGGGCCGAGAATACCCATATTGGTGTTGGTCTGGACCTTCAGCGTGTCGAGTTTGAAGCCGTCAATCTTCTTGTCCGTGTTCACCAAAGAGGCGGAAATCATCCATACCTTGCCGGTGACGATGCTGCTGCCGCCGGGATTCAGCACGCGATTGGCGTCGAGCGTCCCGCCGGTGGTCGATGAAGCAATATTCTTCTGGGCCTGAAACAGCGAGGCCATGTTGCTGACGCTCATGCCGTTCAATCCGGTGGGCGCGGTGTTCCAGCTGCTGGTCACCGACACCGAGCGCCCGATCGTCAGGTCGTTGTCGAGCGAACCGGCGACGGAAAACGCGTTGGCGGTCACACCGGTTAGCTGCACGTTGCGATCGAACTGGAACAGCAGGAAATCATATCCCGACTGATTGTCGATCGTGTGCGTGTTGTTCGCGCCACTGCCTTCGTTGCGGTTGATGTCGTACAAGCCGCCGTTCGACGCGGTGTTGTTGCCGAGAAAGGCGTTGGTGATTGTCGTGCCGCTCCACGACCACGCGCTGACACGTAGATTGACGGTTAGCTTGTTCGCGCCACTACCCGAACTCAGCTGGTAGGTGCGGTAATTGCCGTAGCTCGAGCCACCGCCCGCGGTGCCCGTCCCGTTAAGGTCGAAAGTGAAGCTGGTATTGACTGCGAGCGCGGGGGCTGACGCAAAGGCCATGGCCCCCAACGCGACAAGCGATCTGAATGTACGACTCACCCCCATAACCCGGCAAATTCTACGCATGGCGGATGTTTGGGCAATCAAGATTTAGGCTGGTAGAATCCCGTTTTGAGAATGCGGTCAGTCGCGCCGGCTCAGTGCCGCGTCTGCCTGGGCAACCAGTTCGGCGATAATTGCTCCGACCGGTTCTTCGGACTTGACCATCCCGACCGACTGCCCGGCCATCAGCGACCCGTTCTCGACATCGCCGTCGATCACCGCGCGGCGCAGCGCGCCGGCCCAATAATGTTCGATCTGCAGTTGCGCCTCGGCCATTGCGATGCTGCCTTCGTCGAGCGAGTTGGCGACCTCCCGCTGCTTGGCGGTGAACAATTCGGTCCCCGCATTCTTGAGCGCGCGAACTGGAATCACCGGCAGGCGCGGGTCGATCTGGACACTAGCGATTGCATCGCGGGCTGAGGCCCGGAAGAACGCTTTCTTGAAATTGGGATGCGCAATCGATTCGCTGGCGCAGGCGAAGCGCGTGCCGAGCTGGACGCCTGCCGCACCCATTTCGAGATATGCCGCGATCGCCTCGCCCCGCCCGATGCCGCCCGCGACGAACACCGGCAGCTGTTCGGCGATTTCGGGCAGCATTTCCTGTGCGAGCACCGACGTCGAGACTGGGCCGATATGCCCCCCGGCCTCCATCCCTTCGATCACCAGCGCATCGACGCCCGAACGGATCAGCTTCTTCGCCAAGCTCAAGGCGGGCGCGAAACAAATCAGTTTGGCGCCAGCCCCCTTAATGGCGTCGAGGCTCCCCGCCGGCGGCAGTCCACCCGCGAGGACGATGTGCGTCACGCCATGCCGCGCACACACCGCGATCAGTTCCATCAGCTGCGGATGCATCGTGATCAGGTTCACGCCGAACGGTTTTTGCGTCAGAGCTTTGGTCGCGGCGATCTCCGCGTCGAGCAGTTCGGGCGTCATCGCTCCGCATGCGATCAACCCGAACCCGCCGGCGTTCGATATTGCCGAAACCAGATGGCGCTCGCTGACCCATGACATCGCGCCGCACAGGATCGCGACCTCGCTGCCAAGGAAGTCGCAGCCGCGCTGCATCAGGGATTGGAGACGGGGTGAGGAGTCGATCATCCGCCGCCGCTAGCGTGCCAGGCCCCCCGGCGCCAACCCCAACCGTCTACCCCGGTTTGGGATTGTTGCGCGTTGCCTTATACAGAGCCAAACGAAGAAGGGACGGCGATGCACAAGGATGGCGACCAGATCCACGAAACCGCAGACGAGGCGCGCGACGCGGTCGACGTGCCGGGGATGACCTGGGTGCTCGGCGTTTCGATCGGTCTGGCGATCGTGATCCTGTCGGCGATCTGGATTTTCTGGGTCCGCTAATTACGGTTGGGCCATGCGCCAGGCCGTGACCGAACTTGTCATCGCCACGCCCGGGCAGGGGCTGCACGATTTCACGCGGCAGGTGACCGATTGGGTCGCGGCGCAGGGCATTGCTACCGGCCTGCTCACGTTGTTCGTGCGCCATACCAGCTGCAGCCTGCTGATTCAGGAGAACGCCGCCCCAGCCGCGCGGCGCGACATCGAAAGCTATTTCGCCCGCATCGCGCCGGAAAGCGCGGACTACGAGCATGACGACGAAGGCCGCGACGACATGCCTGCCCACCTCCGTGCTGCGCTCACCGCGACGAGTTTGTCGATTCCGGTGCTGAACGGAGTGCCGGCACTAGGAACATGGCAAGGCATTTATCTGTTCGAGCACCGGAGTGCGCCGCATCGGCGGCGGGTGGTGGTGCATTTGATTGGGGAGCGATAAACGGCCGCTTACGACCCAATTGCGGACGGTCGTCGAAGATTTGTCCGATCCTTAAAGCGGACCCTCTAGGCGGTGGGTATTTGGCAGCAACGCGCCGACTTACGGTCGTTTGAACCCGTCGCTGAGTTTGCTGGAAGCAGTCGTCGACCTATTGCAGCGCGTGTTTCTGGATACGCTGCAACGATTAGCCGCATGCACGGTCTACCGTTTTAAACGTCGGACTACCGCCAGCAGATCGTTTATCCCGAACGGCTTTCTGATAATTGCAACATCGCCGAGAATGCCGTCGAGCGCGGTGCTGTCGGCATATCCCGTCATAATGATTATTGGCACCTTGCGGTCGACAAGTTTGGCGCGCCGCGCGACCTCGGCACCGCTCATTCCGGGCATTGCAAAGTCGAGCAGCACCATATCCGGCGGCGACTCCGCCAAGCCAGCCAGGAATGCCTCGCCGCCATCGAACGCCTCACACGCCGCGCCATGGGTTGTAAGACAGTCGGTTACAAACTGGCGCACATCTGGGTCATCGTCGATCACGGCAATACGAGCACCGGAAATGTCGTTCGTAAACGCATCGCCGCTTGCTTCGCTGGGCGATTGTTTCTCGCCCTCCAGAGCCGTGCAGGGCAGGACGATCGTCACGGTTGTTCCCTCTCCGACCGTAGAGCTCAGTCGAAGTGTGCCGCCAGACTGCTTGGCAACGCCGAAGGCCATGCTGAGGCCCAAGCCGGTTCCGGCACCTACGCCCTTCGTTGTAAAGAACGGATCCATCGCGCGCTCGACGACCTCAGGTGGCATACCTGTCCCATTATCCGTGATTGATAGCTCGACATAATCACCTGCGGGCAGGTCGACATCGCCCCCGTCCAAAGTCACAGATTGGGTCGAGATCCTGAGCACTCCTCCATTCGGCATCGCGTCCCGCGCATTGATGGCGAGGTTGAGAATCGCGAGTTCCAGTTGGGTTGCGTCGCCGCAGACATGGCACAGGTCCGGTTCCAGGCCCAGTTCGGTAGCGATAGACGGGCCGATGCTTGATAGCACCAGCTCCCTCATCCCCTCGATCAGCGCATTGAGCTCGACGGGGTGAAGTTCCAGTCTCTGCGTACGCGAGAACGCGAGAAGCTGACTGGTGAGCTTTGTTCCCCTAGCGACTGACTTACGAGCATTGACCGCCCAGCGCGCGATTTTGTCCGGGTTTGATGGTTGCGAGCGGATAAGGTCGAGGTTCCCGCCGACCACCTGAAGCAGGTTGTTGAAGTCGTGTGCAATTCCCCCGGTGAGCTGCCCGATCGCATCCATCTTCTGCGCCTGTACCAAGGCCGCTTCGGCTTTCTCGCGTTGCACGACTTCCGACTGTAGCTGCTGCAGTGCTTCGTCGCGAGCGGTGATGCTTAATCGGAGTTGGTCGTTGACCAGCTGCAATTGTGTGGGCGACGGTATCGCCAGCGCTTGCGGGATCAGGCGCCAGAGCAGGACCGCGGTCGGAACCGATGCAGCTGCCGTAATGGCCTTTACCATCGCTTCTACGCCATAGTCGCCATGCCAGAGGTTCCAGACCCCCATTACGTGGGTTGTCCCGCAGGCGAGGATGAAGAGTGCAAACAGCCAGATCATCCACCCGAAGGAGACGTCGGGACGGCGGTTCACGAAACGGATCAGGGCTAGAGGAATCGAGAAGTATGCCGCGGCAATTAACGTGTCCGAGATCACGTGCGTCCAGATCAACGCTGGCTGCCAAAGAAGGCAGTACCCATGCGGCTGGTATTGACCCGATATAAACTGTTGGATTGTTTCTAACACTTTGCCGCGCCCCGATAAAGTCTCTCACCCCATTGGGCCTGCCGTCGAGAATGGGCTAGTCAGAAACGCATGGTTGAGGTGCGGGCCGCCACAGGCTTTCCGCAATATTCCATGTTTGCTTTCGAATTAAAGGCAGAAAGCAGACTGGTATTTAATGACCCAGTTCCCGACTTATCGCGAATGTCCGCTTCCGCCCCGCTCATGACGGATAGCGGACGGGGCGCTAACCACCCAGTTGCGGGCGTCCGACGCTATTCTGCTGCATCCAATCCATAAGCCGTGTGCAGCACCCGCACCGCCAGCTCGGTATAATCCTCCTCGATCAGGACGCTAACCTTGATCTCGCTGGTCGAGATCGCCTGGATGTTGATGCCGCGGTCGGCCAGCGCGGTGAACATCGTCGAGGCGACGCCCGCATGGCTGCGCATGCCGACACCGACGATCGAAATTTTGGCGACCTTGGTGTCGTGGACGATCGCCGCATAGCCGATCGACGCCTTGGCCTTGTCTAGCGCGTCGAGCGCTCGCGCCAGTTCGGCCTGCGGCACGGTGAACGTCACGTCGGTCGAGCCGGTCTGGTGCGCGATATTCTGGATGATCATGTCGACGTTGATCGACAGGTCCGCCAGCGGGGTGAAAATCCGCGCCACCGCGCCGGGTTTGTCTGGCACTTCGGTCAGCGTGACCTTCGCCTCGTTCTTGTCATGCGCGATGCCGGTGATCAGCTGGCGTTCCATGTCATCTCCAATCTCATCGTCGCCGACGATCATCGTGCCGGGTAAGGTGTCGGCCATCGGCGCGGCGTCGGGGTCGTCGAAACTCGACAAAACCTGGACGCGCACGCCCTCCTTCATCGCGAGCCCGACCGAGCGCGTCTGCAGCACTTTCGCGCCGACGCTGGCGAGCTCGAGCATTTCTTCATAGGTCACGCGCTTCAGCTTTTGTGCGCGCGGCACGATCCTGGGGTCGGTGGTGTAGACCCCGTCGACGTCCGTATAAATGTCGCAGCGGTCGGCCTTGACCGCCGCGGCCAGCGCCACCGCCGAGGTATCCGACCCGCCACGGCCCAGCGTCGAGATGCCGCCACCTTCAGCCAAGCCCTGAAACCCCGGCACCACCGCCACTTCGCCGCTGGTCAGCGAGGCGTTGAGCTCGGCGGTTTCGATGGCCTCGATCCGCGCGGCGGCGTGCGCGCGGCTGGTGCGGATCGGCAGTTGCCAGCCCATCCAGCTGCGTGCCGATATTCCCTGGGCCTGGAGCGCGATCGCCAGCAGTCCCGACGTGACCTGCTCGCCCGACGCGACCACGACATCATATTCGCGCGGATCGGCGAGGGGGCTGGCTTCCTTGCAGAAACCAACCAACCGGTCGGTCTCCCCCGCCATGGCGCTGACCACGACGGCGACTTCGTTGCCCGCATCGACCTCGCGCTTGACCCTGCGGGCAACGCTGCGGATGCGCTCGATCCCGGCCATCGACGTGCCGCCGAATTTCATCACGATGCGGGCCACGCGCGCTTTTCCCTTGGGTCTCGGTGCGGCGCTGATAGAAAGCGGTCGCGATGGATGCAACGCAGTCGATCTTGCCCGATGAACAGGCCCGCTTCGGCGCGATGGCGGCGGCGTGGTGGGACCCGCGCGGTTCGTCGGCAATGCTGCACAAGCTCAATCCGGCGCGCCTGCGCTACATCCGCGAACAGGCCGATCGGCATTGGGGCTTGGACGAGCGTGCGCGGCGCCCTTTGAGCGATAAGACCGTGCTCGACATGGGTTGCGGCGCGGGCCTGTTGGCGGAGCCGCTCGCGCGGCTGGGCGCGCAGGTGACCGGCGTCGACGCGGCGGAGGAAACGATAGCCGCAGCGCGTGCGCATTCGTCAGGGAGCGGGCTTAACATTGACTATCGGCAGGGTGATGCCGGCGCGGTGGCGGGCGAAAAATTCGACCTCGTCACCTGTCTCGAAGTGCTCGAGCACGTCGCCGACCCTGCCGCATTCGTGAGCCAGCTGGCGGGCTTGATCGCCGATGGCGGCCTGCTGATTCTCTCGACCCCCGCCAAGACTGCGCTATCGCGCTTCGCGATGATTTCGGTTGGCGAAACGATCGGCGGCATTCCTGCGGGAACCCACGATTGGGAGAAATTCGTTCCCCCTGACGAGCTCCGCGCCCATGCCGAAGCCGCGGGGCTGCGCGTGATCGACCAGAGCGGCCTCAGCTTCTCCCCGGCGCGCGGCTTCGTGCTCGGCACGAACATGGCGCTCGACCATTTCCTGACGGCGGTCCGTGCATAGCCTGCCGGTCTTCGTGCGCCTCGAGGGGCGTCCGGTGATCCTCATCGGCGCCGGCCCCGGCGCCGATGCCAAACGGCGCCTGCTCGAACGCGCGGGGGCAACCGTGGTCGGCGAGGCGGCCTCGGCCCAGCTCGCGATTGTCGTCGATGACGACGCGGCGGTCGCCCGGCTCAAGGCGCGCGGCGTGCTCGTCAACGCGGTCGATCGGCCCGATCTGTGCGATTTCACCCTGCCGGCGATCGTCGATCGCGACCCGGTGCTGGTCGCAATCGGCACGGGCGGCGCGAGCGCCGGGCTGGCGGCGGCGCTCAGGCAGCGGATCGAGACGATGCTGCCCGCGGAATCGGGTGCGCTGGCGGACGAGTTGTTCGCGGCGCGCGCGCAATTGCGGGCGCGCTGGCCCGAGGCCGACGAGCGCCGTCACGCGGTCAATCAGATCATCAGCAACGCGCTGGCGACGGGTGCGCTGAACCTCGACGCCGTACCGGCGCAAGCGAGGCGGCAGGTCGAAGCGCTGTCGCAGGGCGCGGGCGCGGCCAATGTCGTGCGTGTCGCGATTGCCTCTGACGATCCCGACGACCTCACCCTTCGCGCCGCACGGCTGCTCGGCCAGGCCGACCGGGTCTATCACGCGCCCAATATCGCGCCCGCTATTCTCGACCGCGCGCGCGCCGATGCGCCGCGCATCCCGGGGGTGCCGCCCGCCGATGCCGAACCGGGCTTGACCCTCGTCCTCGAGCACCGCGATGGGTGAACGCTGCTGGGTTTTTGACGGCCAGTCCGCCAAGCGCGTGTCACGCGACGAAGCGGCGGCGGCAGTCGGCAAGACGCATCTTGTCTGGGTCCACCTCCCCGGCAGCCATACCGACACCGCCGGCTGGCTGGAGGCGCAGGGTCTCAGCGAGATCGTCGTCTCGGCCCTCACCGCCACCGAGACGCGCCCGCGCACTGAAGCCTTTGACGATGGCGCGCTCATCAATCTGCGCGGCCCGCTGGTCCAGGAAGCCAATCACCCCGACCTGCTCGGCTCCGTCCGGCTGTGGGTGTCCAACAAGCACGTCTTTTCGGTCGCGCTCACCGACCTCGAAGCGATCCACGATGTCGAACGGCAGCTGAGCGAAGGCAAGGTGCTCGACGCCGGCGATCTGGTCTGCGTCATGGCCACCGCGATCACCGCCGAACTCGACCCCGACGTCGCCGAACTTGGCGATCACCTCGACGATTGCGAGGAAACGCTGGATCCGCATCGCGCTTTTGCGATGCGCAGCGAAATTGCCCGGATCCGCTCCCGTGCAATCGTCTATCGCCGGTTCCTGCAACCGCAGCGAATCGCGCTCGAAGATTTGGCGAAGATCGATGGCGATTGGCTCGCCGCTGACGATCGTCGCCATCTCGGCGAAGCCGCCGACCGCGCCGCGCGCATGGCCGAGGAGTTGGAGGCGATCCGCGAACGCAGCGCGCTGATGCACGAACAGCTGACTGACCTGCGCGCCGAACTGATCGACACGCGCAGCCTGATCCTCGCGATCGCCGCGATGATCTTCCTGCCGTTGACTTTCATCACAGGGCTGTTCGGGATGAATGTCGACGGCATCCCGTACCAGCATCATCCCGCGAGTTTCTGGGTGATCACCGGCTTCTGCCTGTTGGTCGCGGTCGGCGTGACGGCGTATTTCATGTGGCGGCGCTGGTCGCGTTAGGCCAGCAATTCGACATCCCAATATAGCCAGTCACGCCAACTATCGTGGAGATGGTTCGGCGGAAATGCGCGGCCATGTTCTTGCAATTGCCAGCTGGTCGGGCGGATCGGCGCGATATGCAGCGGCATGTGCGCCTGCTTGGGCGTGCGCCCGCCTTTTTTGAGGTTGCACGGCGCGCAGGCGGTGGCGACATTTTCCCAGGTCGTCTTGCCGCCCTGTGCGCGCGGGATGACATGGTCGAACGTCAGATCCTTGGGCGTGCCGCAATATTGGCAGACGAACCGGTCGCGTAGGAACAGGTTGAAGCGCGTGAACGCGGGGTATTCGGACGGTCGCACGAACGATTTGAGCGCGATAACCGAGGGCAGCTTGATGCTTTGGCTCGGGCTGCGCACTTCGCGTTGATACGTGTCGACGATCGACACGCGGTCGAGAAACACTGCCTTGACCGCGGTCTGCCATGGCCACACCGACAGCGGGTAATAGCTCAGCGGGGTATAGTCCGCGTTGAGGACCAGCGCGGGGCAGCCATCGGGATGTCGGATCAGGTCGGGATGATACATTTTGCGGCCGTCTCCCCCGGAAAACGCTACAGCTTGTGGTTACACACCCAAATCATGACTGCGGTATGACAGCATTTGAGCCCTCGCCCGGTCAAGCGGTTTCGCGTTTCGCGCCATCGCCTACCGGAATGTTGCATCTTGGCCACGCTTATTCGGCTGTACTGGCACGCGGTGCCGCTAGCCATTTTCTGTTGCGGTTTGAGGACATTGACGGTGGCAGGTGCCGTCCCGAGTTCGTCGCGGCGATCGAGGATGATCTCCGCTGGCTGGGGATCCGGTGGGATGGCGCGGCCGTAATCCAGTCGCAGCATGTCGCGCGGCACGAATCCGCGCTGGATCGATTGCGCGCTTTGGGCCTCGTCTACCGCTGCACCTGCACGCGCGCCGACATCACCGCCGCGGCGGGCGCGCCGCAGGGCGAACAGCCGCCGATCTACCCCGGCACCTGCCGCGGGCGAGACGTGGACGGGACAAAGCCATTCGCGTGGCGGCTCGACATGGTGCGGGCGATTGAACTGGCGGGGCCGCTAAGCTGGCAAGACACAGTTGCGGGACAGGTCACCGCCATCCCCGAAATCTTCGGCGACGTGGTCATCGCCCGCAAGGACGCCGGCACCAGCTATCACCTCGCCGCGACCGTCGACGACGCCGCGATGGGCATCACGAAAATCGTGCGCGGTATCGACCTGTTCACCTCGACGCACGTCCACCGCCTGTTGCAGGCCCTGCTTGGCCTCCCGACACCGGCCTATCACCACCATCCGCTGATCCTCGGTCCGGACGGTAAGCGCCTCGCCAAGCGTACCCCGGGCGCGACCTTGGCCCACCTGCGCGCGAGTGGCGTGGATGGCCGTGCATTGGTGGACGATTTGCGCGCGCATCGCTTGCCGGTTGGATTCAGCTTCGGCGACGCCTAGATACCGCGCATGGGCAACACATTTCTTATCATTCTCCTCGTCGTCGCCATGCTCGGTGCGGCGTTCATGCTGATCCGCGGCGTCGTCGCGTTCCTGCAGACGACGAAGGAAGATTTGAACAGCCAGAGCACCGGCCCCAGCGCGTCGGGCGTCAGGCAGAACAAGGCGATGTTCGGCCGCATCGCATTTCAGGCGGCGGCGGTGCTGATCGTCGTGCTGCTGCTCCTCATGAACCGCTAAGTTGGTCAAGCTCAACAAGATCTACACGCGCACCGGCGACGACGGCACGACCGGACTGGTCGATGGCAGCCGCGTCGCCAAGGACAGCGCGGTGATCCATGCGATCGGCGAGGTCGACGAGCTCAACAGCCTGATCGGTGTCGTGCTGACGCATACTGATACTCACGCCAACGGCCTGCTTCACGACCAGCTGCGCCGTGTGCAGAACGAATTATTCGATTTAGGGGCCGACATCGCGACGCCTGCAGGGATCGAAGGGGCGCTACGGATCGTTCAATCGCAAATCGATCGGCTCGAAAGCGAGATTGACGCATGGAATGCCGAACTCCAGCCCTTGAGCAGCTTTGTTCTGCCGGCCGGCCGGCCGCTTGCGGCGGCGTTGCATGTCGCGCGCACGGCGGCGCGGCGGGCCGAGCGCGCCTTGGTCGGCGCGCAATTGGGCGAATTGCCGCGCGCCTATCTCAACCGGCTTTCCGATTGGCTGTTCACCGCGGCACGACGGGCCAACGACAACGGACAAACCGACATTTTGTGGGTGCCCGGTCAATCGCGCTAGGCAAGCGCCAAATGTTCGCTTAGTGTTCTGATTATGGCGAGTGCGGCCCCGGCCCGGACCGATGATCTCCTGACGCGCTTTCGCGCGCGCCGCGCGCTGACGATCGATCTTGCCACGCCGCTGTCGGATGCCGATGCGACGGTCCAGTCGATGCCCGATGCTTCGCCCGCCAAATGGCATCTGGCGCATACGACATGGTTCTTCGAGACCTTCGTGCTGCGCGATCATGTGCCGGGCTACGAACCATTCGACGCCCACTTCGCTTACCTGTTCAACAGCTATTATGAAGCCGAAGGCGCGCGCCATGCACGGCCGCAGCGCGGCATGCTGACCCGCCCTTCGCTCGACCGCGTCCGCGCCTATCGCGCACATGTCGATGCGGCGGTCGAGGCGGCTCTGCCGTCGCTGCCCGCCGCTGCGCACAACCTGATCGACCTCGGCTGCCATCACGAAGCGCAGCATGAGGAATTGCTGCTCACCGATCTGCTCCACCTGATGTCGCTCAATCCGACCAATCCCGCCGTCTGGCCGCGCACCCCGCAGTCGACCAGCGAGGCGGCGACGCTCGGCTGGGTGGACGGGCGCAGCGGGCTTGTTGAAATCGGGCACAACGGTACGGGTTTCGCCTTCGACTGCGAGGGGCCGCGCCACCGCGTTCACCTCACCCCGCACGCGCTCGCCGATCGCCTCGTCACCAACGGCGAATGGCAGGATTTCGTCGAAGCGGGGGGCTATCGCGATGCGGCACTGTGGCTGTCGGACGGCTGGGCCTGGGTGCAGGCGAATGGCATCGAAGCGCCGCTGCACTGGCGTGATGACTGGCAGCAATTCGGCCTCGATGGCCTGACCCGCCGTGACCCTGCGGCGCCCGTCGCGCATATCAGCTATTACGAGGCTGACGCCTATGCCCGCTGGACCGGATTCCGCCTGCCGACCGAATCCGAATGGGAAGCGGCGGCCGCCACTGTCGATCCCGCATCGGGCAACCAGCTCGATGTTGCCGGACCTGTGCGAACGTTGCCCGCTGATGGCAGTGGCCTGACGCAAATGTTCGGCGACGTCTGGCAATGGACGGCGTCGGCCTTCCTTCCGCACCCCGGCTTCCGCGCCGCCGAAGGGGCGGTTGGCGAATATAACGGCAAGTTCATGTCGGGGCAGATGGTCCTGAAGGGCGCGAGCTGCGCGACCCCGCGCGGCACCTCGCGCGCCAGCTATCGCAACTTCTTCCCGCCCGCGGCGCGCTGGCAATTCACCGGATTGCGATTGGCGCGCGACTTTGAGTGATTTCCGCGAAGACGTTTTGGCAGGTCTTGCAGCGCGCCCGCGCGCGATCCCTGCGCGCTGGTTTTATGACGACGCCGGCTCGGAGATCTTCGAGGAAATCACGCGAATTCCCGAATATTATCCGACGCGCGCAGAACAGGCGTTGCTCGATGCGCACGTCACCGAAATGGCCGCGGCCTGCGATCGATGCGCGATCGTCGAATATGGTTCGGGCGCTTCGGTCAAAACGCGCACGCTGCTGCACGCGGCGCAGCCAGGTGCCTATGTCCCGATCGACATTTCGGGCGATTTCCTCCGCGCCACGGCAGACGCGCTGCGGACCGACTTTCCCGATCTGGCGATCTACCCGGTCGAGGCGGACTTTTTCGAGCCGATCGCGCTGCCGCCCCAAGTCGAAGCCATGCCCAAGCTCGGCTTTTTCCCCGGCTCGACCATCGGCAATCTGGTCCCCGCCACCGCGGTCGATTTGCTGCGGCGGATGCGCGGCACGCTGGGCGTCAATGGCAAGCTGCTGATCGGCATGGATCGGGTGAAGGATGTGGACGTCCTGATCCGCGCCTATGACGACGCGGCGGGCGTCACCGCCCGGTTCAATCTCAATCTGCTTGCGCGGATCAATCGCGAACTGGCTGGTACGATCCCGCTCGACGCGTTCGCACACGAGGCACGCTGGAACGACACCAAGTCGCGCATCGAAATGCATTTGCGCGCGACTCGCGACATTTCCTTCGTCGTGTCAGGCCAAAACTTCGCGATGGCCGCGGGTGAGACGATCCACACGGAGAACAGTCACAAATACAGCGCGCGTTCGTCGCGGCTGTTGCTTGAAGCCGGCGGCTGGACGGTCGAGCAGGAATGGGCCGGCGACGGCGCCTTCGCGCTCAGTCTGTGCGCCGCGCGCCCGGTCCCTGCGGCTCCCTGAATTCGAAGCGCTGGGCGATGGTGTCGACCACCGCCGGGTAAAGCGCGCGGACGAACTGGAAGCCGTGCAGGTTGCCGTCGCGCCAAACGACGCGGGCCGGGAAGGGCGCGAAGCTCTCGATCTGCAGGAACACCGATTTGCCGAGGCCAATGGCGTCCCACGATTCGCACGAAAAGCCTGTTTCGCTCAGGTCGAGCACGTCGACCGGATAGCGCGCCGACCCGCTTTCGCGCAGGTCCGCTCGGAGCGTGAGCGCGCGCCGGTTGGCGCGCCGGTCTTCTTTCGAGGGTTTATTGGCGACCACGTTCATGCTGTGCCTTTTAGGCGTTTGCAGTTAACGGAGGCTTTGCAAAAGGTTCGTTCGATGAGGTTTTTTTCATGAAAACTGTGGGGGTTATCGGGGCGGGGCAGATGGGCGCGGGCATTGCCCAGGTCGCCGCTGCAGCGGGCTATGACGTGCTGCTCAGCGATCGCGACAAGGCGTTGGCCGACAAAGGCGTCGCCGGCATCGCCAAGATCTTGAGCCGTGCCGTCGACAAGGAGAAAATCACCGGCGCTGATCGCGATGCGACGCTGGCGCGGATCAAGACCGTCGATTCGACCGCGGAATTCGGCCCGTGCGACTTGGTCATCGAAGCCGCGACCGAGCGCGAGGAGATCAAGCGCGCGATCTTCGCCGATGTCGGCAAGGTCCTGAAGTCCGAGGCGATCCTCGCCAGTAACACCTCGTCGATCCCGATCACCCGCCTCGCCCAGGCCGCGCCCGACGCGAGCCGCTTCATCGGCGTGCATTTCTTCAATCCGGTGTCGGTGATGGGCCTGATCGAATTGATCCGCGGCCTCGCCACCAGCGACGCAACGCTCGCCGCCGTCGAGAAATTCGGCCGCTCGCTCGGCAAGGAAATCGTCCACGCCAACGATGCGCCGGGCTTCATCGTCAACCGCGTGCTGATGCCGATGATCAACGAAGCGGTGTTCGCGCTGGGTGAAGGCGTGGCGACGATGCAGGACATCGACACCGGCTGCCGCCTCGGGCTCAATCACCCGATGGGGCCGATCACGCTGGCGGATTTCATCGGGCTCGACACCTGCCTCGAAATCATCCGCGTGCTCTACACCGGCACCGGCGATCCCAAATTCCGCCCCGCGCCGCTGCTCGTCAAATATGTCGAGGCGGGCTGGACGGGCAAGAAATCGGGCCGCGGCTTTTACGACTGGACCGGGCCGGAGCCGGTGCCGACGCGATAGCGCTTTTCACCACGCGCCAACGCGCCTAGTCTCTTCGCATCCCCGGGGTGCCGCGTGAGCGGCTGAGATGGCGCAAGCCGAACCCGCGAACCTGATCCCGTTAGCACGGGCGGAGGAAGGGGTGAGATGCCGAGCCGATCCGGGGGATCGACGAACATCGAACCGCCCGTACTCCGTTTGAATGGAGCACGCGCGCATGGCCGATTACGAAACCCCGACCCCGAAGGTCACCACCGGCCCGATCCGCGGCTCGCGAAAAATCCATGTCGGCCCGCTCGGCGTCAAAATGCGCGCGATCAATCTCGAGCCATCGTCGGGCGAACCGCCGCTCAACGTCTACGACACCAGCGGCCCGTACACCGACCCCAGCGTGATGATCGACATCGCGCGCGGCCTGCCGGAACTCCGCCGCGACTGGATCCGCGCGCGCGGCGATGTCGAGGAAGTGCCGCAACGCGAAGTCCGCCCCGAAGACAACGGCCAGCTTGGCCCGGACCGCAGCGGCGGCGTCGACCCGTTCCCCCACGTCCGCAAGACCGTGCTCCGCGCCAAGCCCGGCGCGAACGTCAGCCAGATGCACTATGCCCGCCGCGGCATCATCACCCCCGAAATGGAATATGTCGCGGTCCGCGAAAACATGGGCCGCGAGGCGCTGGTCGGCCATATCCGCGACGGCCAGGATTTCGGCGCGAGCATCCCCGACCACGTCACCCCCGAATTCGTCCGTGACGAGGTGGCAAGGGGCCGCGCGATCATCCCCAACAACATCAATCACCCCGAATCCGAACCGATGGCGATCGGCCGCAATTTCCTGGTCAAGATCAACGCCAATATCGGCAACTCCGCGGTCGCGTCGGACGTCGCCAGCGAAGTCGACAAGATGGTCTGGTCGATCCGCTGGGGCGCGGACACGGTGATGGACCT
>DATJIN010000059.1:0-10050 GCA_035493275.1 Sphingomonas sp.
CGCCCCAGCGCATCGTCTGCGGCCCGGCGCCACGCATGTTGCCGAAGTTGCGAAAGCATTTGTTGCCGAGATTGGCGCCCTGATAAACGCAAAACGGGCCGTCGACGATCAGCGTCGCAGGCGTGAAACCGTGATCGAGTGCGGCGGAATAGACCACGGGCTTGAAGCTCGAACCCGGCTGCCGCTGGGCTTGCGTTGCGCGATTGAACGCGGCGAGGCGGCTGTCGAACCCGCCCTGCATCGCCAGCACCTGGCCGGTGTGCGGATTTTCCACAACGAACGCTCCCGCGACTTCCGGGACCGAGCGCAGCGCGAAATGATCGCCCTCGGGCGCCACGGCGATAATGTCTCCGGGCTTCAGGAAATTGAACGCGGGCGTGCCGGTGCCCTTGCGTGGCATTTGCGCCGACGACGCGGGCAGCGGGCCGTTTGCGCCGTTCTGGAAGCCGAGCAGCGCCTCCCCGCCTTCCTTGGACAGCACGACGGCGGTGCGCCAATTGTCATAGGCGATGCCGACATTGGCGCCGATGAAGCGCGACAGCGTCTTGTCGTCCGCATCGACATGGCCGAGCGGCCCCGACCAGCCCTGCCCGCGAGCATAGCGTAGCAGGCCGTCGCGCAGCGCCTCCTGGGCATAGGTCTGCAGCTTGGGATCGAACGAGGTGCGGACCCACAGGCCCCCAGCGTACACCGAATTCGAGCCGGCGTCGGCGGTCTCGCCATATTTGGCGATGAGCGAGCGGCGCACTTCTTCGACGAAATAGCCCGTCGCGTCGGACTGGCGGCGGACGATACGGGGCAGGATGCCGAGCGGCTGGGCCATCGCCGCATCGTGCTGGCGCTGGTCGATATAGCCGTTCGCCAGCATCTCGTTGAGCACATAGTCGCGGCGCGCGATCGCGCGGTCGGCGAATTTAGCGCGGCCGTATGTCTCAGGCGCCTTGGGCAACGTCGCGAGAAACGCAGCTTCGGATAGGGTCAGCTCGTTCAGATCCTTGTCGAAATAGGCGCGCGAGGCAGCCTGCACGCCAAAGCTGGTTCGCCCGAGGGGGATCTGATTGAGATACAGCTCGAGGATCTGCTGCTTGGTCAGCACGTCTTCGATGCGGTATGCCAGCAACGCTTCCTTGGCCTTGCGGACGTAGCTGCGCTCGCTGCCGACGAGCAGGTTCTTGGCGACCTGCTGCGTGATCGTCGAAGCGCCCTGCGAACGACCGGACGATGTCGCATTGTTGAACACCGCGCGGACGATGCCGAAATAATCGACGCCGCCGTGTTTGAAGAAGTTCTTGTCCTCGGCCGAAAGAAATGCGGCGATCACCGGCTTGGGAAAGTCTTCGAATGCGATTTCGACGCGACGCTCACGGGCGTAGCTGTGAATCGGCTCGCCATTGATGCCGCGCACGTTGGTCGGCAGCGGCGGCTCATAATTGAGCAACTGATTGGCATCAGGCAGCGCGCGAGCCACGCCGAACCAGATGATCGCCCACAGCAGGATCAGCCCACCCGCGGCATAGCTCGCCCAGCGGAACCACCGCTTCGACCAGCCCTCACGCAAATCGGCGCGCGCGGTCTCTAACCATTGCTTCGGGAGGGTTGCGTCCACGGTCCGGGCTTTAGCAGGGGCGGCGAACTTCGCCAGTCACTTGCTTGCTGTTTGGCGGGTCGCGAGGAACAGATCGGCCGCGCTGGCGACCGCTTGGCCGACCGCCGCGCGGCCTTCCGGCGATTGCAGCCGCGCAACATCCGCCGGATCGCTGAGATAGCCGAGTTCGAGCAGCACCGCCGGCATGTTGGTGCCGCGCAACACGACGAAATTCGCCGCACGGCGGTATTCGGCCTTGAACGGCAGTCCCCCGGTGCGGCGCAATCGGTCGGCGAACGCGAGTGACGCGCCGAGTCGTTCGTCACGCGCGAGATCCCCAAGAATTGCAGCGACCTCCTCATCGTTGCTGGCGGCACCGACGCCGTTTTCGCGCGCCGCGACCCTTGCCGCGGCGGGATCGGAGGCGGTTTCGGACAGCGTATAGACCGTCGCGCCCGCCCCGCCTCCACTGTCGGCATGGATCGAGACGAACAGGCTGGCGCCCAGAGCACGCGCGATCTCGGGCCGCTCGCCGAGCAGCAAGTAGCGGTCGTCATCGCGGGTCAGGGCGACGCGCAGCCGCCCTTTCGCGAGCACCGCATCACGGATCGCCTGGGCGACGGCCAGCGTTACGTTCTTTTCGATGACGTTGTCACCGGAGGCCCCGGGATCATGGCCGCCATGGCCTGCGTCGATGACGATGAGCGGCCGCCCAGCCCGCCCTTCGACCTTAGGCAGCGGCAGAACCGGCAGCGGCGGCGCGAGGACGGCCTCGACGCGCGCGGGCGCGGTGACGCCAAAGCTCATCACCAACGCCGCCAGCGCGAGCATCAGCACAGCCCCTGCGGTTGCAACAGCGCCCCTCGTCCCCATCCTTGCGTTCATGGCGGTAAAATCGCCCCTGCGCCACATGTTGCCGCTGGGTTACAGTGGTGCTAGGCCTCGCCCGCCTGCCGGCTTCAGGGCCCGGCGGTTTTCCGGCGCTTTGCCGGTACGACAGGTTGACGCTCGCATGACGCATGGTTCCCCGCTTCCCGGCCATAGCCTTCAAAGGCTAGCCGCTGGGCGGGCCAATATCCGGCGCGGACACGCCCGGCATGCAACGCGAGCAGAGGCATTCCAACTTCACTTCACAACGACGCCGGCCCCGCGGTCATTCGCGCCGCCGCGTTCACAAGGAATCAATCATGACAATGCGCATGCTTATCGATGCGCGCCACCGGGAAGAAACCCGCGTGGCGGTGGTCAAGGGTAACCGGATCGAGGAATTCGACTTCGAATCGGCAGAGCACAAGCAGCTCAAGGGGAATATCTATCTGGCCAAGGTGACGCGCGTGGAGCCGTCGCTCCAGGCCGCGTTCATCGATTATGGCGGGAACCGGCACGGCTTCCTCGCCTTCTCCGAAATCCACCCTGATTATTACCAGATCCCCCGCGAGGACCGCGAGGCACTGCTTCGTGAAGAAGCCGAGCATGCCGAGGAGGAAGAACGCCTCCGCGCCGAAGCCGATGACGCAGAAGACGCGATCGTCGGGGAGGAGCACACGCTCGACGATGGCGAGGATGACCGGCCCGAAGAACCCGATGCCTTTGGCGACGCCGAAGATCATGACGAGGAGGCCGCGCCGCAACGCCGTTCGCGCGGCAATGCCAAGGCCGAGGAAGTCCGCGAAAAGCGCATGAATCTGCGCCGCCGCTACAAGATCCAGGACGTCATCCATCGCCGCCAGGTGCTGCTGGTGCAGGTCGTCAAGGAGGAGCGCGGCAACAAGGGCGCAGCGCTGACCACCTATCTGTCGCTCGCCGGGCGCTATTGCGTGCTCATGCCCAACACGTCGCACGGCGGCGGGATCAGCCGGAAGATTTCGAACGGCGCGGACCGCAAACGCCTCAAGACCATCATGGCCGACCTCAACCTGCCCAAGACGATGGGTTGCATCGTCCGCACCGCGGGGCTGAGCCGGACCAAGACCGAAATTCGCCGCGACTTCGACTACCTTGCCCGCCTGTGGGACGAAGTGCGCGACAACACGCTCAAATCCGCCGCGCCGGCGCTGATCTATCAGGACAGCGATCTCATCAAGCGCGCGATCCGCGACATCTACAACAAGGATATCGACGAGGTGATCGTCGAGGGCGCGGAGGGCTATGCCCACGCCAAGCAGTTCATGAAGCTGCTGATGCCGAGCCACGCCCGCCGCGTGAAACCCTATGCCGATCATGTGCCGCTGTTCCAGCGCGCGGGCGTCGAGGATCAGCTTGCGGCGATGTACAACCCGGTCGTTCAGCTCAAATCGGGCGGCTATCTGGTGATCAACCCGACCGAGGCTTTGGTGTCGATCGACATCAACTCGGGCCGATCGACCCGCGAGCATGGCATTGAGGCGACCGCCGTCGGCACCAACCTCGAAGCCGCTTACGAAATCGCCCGTCAGCTGCGCCTGCGTGACATGGCCGGGCTGGTCGTGATCGACTTCATCGACATGGAGTCGAACGGTAATATCCGTAAGGTCGAAAAGGCAATGAAAGCCGCGCTGGCCGATGATCGCGCGCGAATTCAGGTCGGCCGCATCTCGTCGTTCGGCTTGATGGAAATGAGCCGCCAGCGGCTGCGCACGGGCGTGCTCGAAGCCTCAACCCGCCAGTGCCCGCATTGCGAAGGCACCGGGCTGGTCCGGACGGCATCTTCGTCCGCCCTGTCGGCTCTGCGCCTGCTCGAAGACGAAGCCGGCCGTGGCCGCTCCAGCGTGCTGACGCTGCGCGCCAGCCAGGAAGCGGCGTTCTACGTGCTCAATCGCAAGCGCGCCGAACTGGCGGAGATCGAGGAACGTTTCGGCGTCCGCATCGACGTTCAGGCGGATGGCGAGGACGAAGGCGCGCGGATGTCGGTCGAAGGCTCCGGCCCGCCGCCGAGCCATGCCCCGCGCGTCGAGGCGATGCCGCTGATCGAGGATGATTTCGAGGACGACGTCCCCGAGGACGAGGATGACGACGTCGAAGTCGAAGCGCGTGAACAACGCCCGCGCCGCGATGACGAGAGTGAAGGCGAAGGGGGTGCGCGACGCCGTGGTCGCCGCCGCCGTCGACGTGGCGGAGGCCGTGGTGAGGGCGTCGAGGGCGAAGCGCAGCAAGCGCGAGAACCTCGCGAGCCCCGTGAACCGCGTGAACCTCGTGAACCGCGCGAAGCTTCCGAAGAGGGTAGCGAAACCGCCGCTGAGGGCGAAGAACGCCGTAGCCGTCGCGGCCGTCGCGGCGGTCGTCGTCGTCGCGGCCGGGACAGCAGTGCCGAAACGCGCATCGATGGCGTCGAAGCGCCCGCCGTCGACGAACAGGCTGTGGTTGCGGAAGCGATGACCGAAGCATCCCCGGAAGAGGCCCCCAAGCCGCGCGCACGACCCAGCCGGAAGGCAGCCGACACCGCCAAGGTCGAGGCGGTCGAGGTCGCCGAAACCGTGCCCGTAGCGCCCGTCGAGGAAACAGCGAAGCCGAAACGGACGCGGCGGACCAAGGCGGTGACTGCCGAAACGCCGGTCGAAGCCCCTGTTGCCGAAACGGCAGCCGAGGCCAAGCCGAAGCGGACGCGCAAGCCCAAGGCCGCCGCTGAGCCGGTCGCGGACAGCGCGCCTGCTGAAGCCGCACCGGCTGCAGACGAAGCCGATAGCGGCGCGCGCCGTCGCGGTTGGTGGCAGCGTACGCTCGACACGCTAGGATAAAGACTGGACGGGCGGCGCCACCGGCGTCGCCCGCACCGCTCAAATCAGCCGAACAAGCGGCCCATAAAGCTTTGGTCGCGCAGGATTTCGTGCGCGGCGTTGTGTCCCGGCGCACCGGTCACGCCGCCGCCCGGATGCGTGCCCGATCCGCACATGTAGAGCCCCTTCAACGGCCCGCGATAATCGCCATGCCCCAAGATCGGCCGCGCCGACCACATTTGGTCGAGCGTCAAATGCCCGTGCATGATGTCGCCGTCGATCAGGCCGAATTTGCGTTCGAGGTCCTTGGGCGAATGGATCTGCCGCGCGATGATCGCATTTTTGAAATTGGGTGCGTGTTTCGTGACGGTGTCGATGATCAAATCGGCCACCTTTTCTCGCTCCTCGTCCCAATCCATCCCGTTCGGCAACGCCGGGGCGAATTGCTGGCAGAACAGGCTGGCGATGTGCTGGCCCGGCGGCGCCAGGCTGTCGTCGACGCTGGTCGGCAGTTTCATTTCGACGATGGGTTCGTCCGACCAGCCCTTCGCCCTGGCGTCGGTATAGGCCTTGTCCATGTAATCGAGCGTCGGTGAAATGATGATGCCGCAGGTATGGTGCTCGGCAACCTGTTTGCCCGGAAGGACCGAGAAATCGGGCAGTTCGGACAGTGCGACATTCATCCGGAACGTACCGGAGCCCGTCTTATAGCCGTCCATCCGCTTGGCGAACGCGGCCGGCATGTCGCTGCGATCGACCAATTGCCGATAGAGCAGCGCCGGCCCGACATTTGCCGCCACGATGGGCGCGGCGATTTCTTCGCCGCTTTCAAGTTTAACGCCGACCGCCCGGTTCCCGTCGACCAGCAACTTGGCCACCGGGCTTTCGAGGCTGATCTCGACGCCATGCTCGATGCACGCCTCGGCCATATATTGCGTGATCGCGCCCATGCCGCCGACGCTATGTCCCCACATGCCCTTCTTGCCATTGATCTCGCCGAAGACATGGTGGAGCAGGACATAGGCACTGCCCGGTGTGTCGGGTGACGCATAATTCCCGACCACCGCGTCGAAACCGAACGCCGCCTTGATGAAATCATTCTCGTACCAGCGATCGAGAAAGCCGCGCGCCGATTTGACGAACAGGTCCATCACATCGCGCTGCGCCTCGATGTCCATCGCCGCCAGCCGCCGCCCTTGCGCTGCCGCCGCGATCAGCGCTCGCACGCCCCCGCCAACATTCGGCGGAGTCTTGAGCGCCATGTCGCGCAGCACTTCCGCGACGCGCTCCAGCGCTTCTTCATAGGCCGGGAACGTCTCGGCGTCCTTTGGCGAATAGCGGGCGAACTCCGCCTGGGTGCGGGCGGTGCCGCCACCGAGCTTGAGATAGCCATGTTCGTGCGGGAAGAAGTTGCTGATCGTCCGCTCAATGATCCGCCAGCCGCGTTCGTGCAGCCGCATGTCCCTGATCACCTTGGGCCGCAGCAGGCTCACCGTGTAGCTCGCGGTCGAATTGCGGAAGCCGGGATGGAATTCCTCGGTCACCGCCGCACCGCCGACGATGTGGCGGCGTTCGAGTACCCGGACTTTCAGGCCGGCGCGGGCGAGGTAGAAGGCGCAGACGAGGCCATTATGCCCGCCGCCGATGATCAGTGCGTCATAGCTCATGACGGCGTCATAACGGTTCAGCGGCGCGCGGCCACCGTTTCATACGCATCGACCACCGCGCGCGAAGCGGCTTGCCAGGTGAACGCCGCGCTCGCCTCACGCGCGGCAGTGGCGAGCATCATCCGCTTGCCAGGGCGGCGGACCAGCAATTCGATCGCGTCGGCGTAGGCTTTGATGTCCTTTGGCGGGCAAAACAGGCCGCTGACCCCCTCTTCGAGCAGCCCCCGCGCGCTTGCTACGTCCGCGCTGACGATGGCGAGGCGCGACGCCATCGCTTCGAGCGTCACATTGCCGAAGGATTCGCTGATGCTGGTCGACAGCATGACGTCGGCGCTCGCCACCGCGCGGGCGAGATCGATGCCGTCGAGATGACCGGTCAAGATGGCCTCGGCCGGGAAGCGATCGCGCGCCGGCCCCTCGCCCACCGCCATCGCGCGGACTTTGACGCCCCGCCGCGCCAATTCGGCGATCACCTGCAGATAAATGTCGATGCCCTTTTCAAGGACAAGCCGACCGAAGAACAATATGACGGTTTCGTCATCGCGGATGCCCTGCGCGCGGCGCCAGTCAGCATCGCGCCGTGATGGGTTCCACAATATCCGATCGATCCCGCGACTCCAGACGCTTGCGCGCCCGTCTCCGCGTAGCGCTTTCATCTCGGCGACAATGGCCGGAGTCGGCGCGAGAACGTGATCGGCGCGTCGATAGAAGCGATGGAGGTGCGCTTCGACCACCGGCCGCAACCAGCCGAGATGGTAGTAGGCCAAGTAAGTCTCGAACAAGGTGTGCAGGCTGACCACGTTCGGCACGCGGTGCCGCCGCGCCCAAGTCTGCGCGCGCGTGCCAAGAATGTCGGGCGTGGCGATATGGACGATTTGCGGCATGAAGGCCTTGAGATCGCGCCGGATGGTGCGCGGCAGGCCGAGTGCCAGGCGGAACTCGCTGCGGACGGGCAATTTGACCGACGGCACCGGGATCAATGTGCCGACCGGCTCGAAGGCGGGCGTATCAGTGACCGGCGAATAGACGCGAACGTCGTGATCGTGATCTTCGAGATAGCCGACAAGGCGATTGAGCGCCTGGTTCGCCCCTTCGCGCACGTAGTTGTAGTTGCCCGTGAACAGCGCGATGCGCATCACAGTCGCCGGAAATTGAGCACAGCGTTGAGCAGGAACACAGCCAGTCCGGCAAACACCGAAACGATCACCCGAGCAACGAGATAATTGATCGGCGTCCAGGCCAGGAAGGCCGCGTACAGGCCCAAGGTGATCGCCAGGCCGACGCCCGCGTTGATCAGGAAATAGGCATAGCCTTCGGCCACGCCGCGCTCGGTCCCCGCGAAAATCCAGCTGCGCCCGAGCGCGTAATGCAGCGTGTTGGCTATGACGAAGCCGATCGCGGCAGCCAGAACCTTGCCCATCCCGCCAAGCTGAACCAGCGCCCAAAGGAGCGCCATGTCGAGCAGGAATACCGCGGTCGACACCACCGTATTGCGCCCGAGCATCGCCGCCGCGCGCCGCGACAACAGCCGCGAGCGTAAACTCATTTCGGTCATGTTACGCTGCTTGGGCGAGCGGCGGCGGTGTGACAACCTCATCGGCGTCCTGCCACACGGCACGGCGTGGCAGACGCGGGCTAAGAAACAGGATCGGCAATTTCAGGAAGAGCAGTTCACTGTGGATGAACCGGTCTATGCCGCGTTCCCACCATTTGTAGTCGCGCTTCTGATTGGCCTTGAGCCAGCCTTCATAGGGTGCCCAATGGCTCGGCTCGTCCCGGTGGACGACCTCGAAAATCTTGATGAGCGTGCGATCGCGGCGGACGATCGGATGCTTCAACAGGACTTCGACCTGCACGAACCCGCGCCGTTCGGTCAGAGAAATCACGCGGCACAGTTTTTCGAACTGATCGTCGTTGGCAATGATCGCCTGGGTATCGAGGTCATCGATATTCGTGCGGAACATGATTTCGACGAAACGGTCGATATGGCCGCAGGCGCGGTCGACGAGCAGCGGCATTGTGCCCCGCAGTTCGAACCAGCGTTTGAACATCACGTAATGCTTGCGCTCGTCGGCGCGGTGCCGCTCGATCGCGGCGATCAGCGCGCGGTCGTGAGGCGCCCGCGCCCGGACCGCCTCAAGCACGCGGTCGATCGCCGTGTAGCCGCGATGTTCGTTGTAGATGTAAATCGAGCCCAGAAGGTCGAGATAACGGTTCCGAAACCAGTTCAACATTCGAAGTACAGGCGCCTTCCAGGTTATATTGTCACGTGTGCCTGCAGTGCTGAACGGAACATGGCCGGTGATGTTCCCCTCTTTCACCCGTGGTTCATCGCGTCCATAGCACGGCGCGGACATGCGCTGCCTTTATCGCCTGCTTGCCATCGTGCTCGCCGTCACGCTCGTTGCGCAGCCTGCGATGGCGCAATCGATCCTGCGCGACGCGGAAACCGAGACGCTGTTTCACGACATGTCGTTGCCGATGATCCGGGCGGCGGGGCTGGATCCGAAGAATGTTCGGGTCGTCGTGGTCAATGACCAGGAAATCAACGCCTTCGCGGGACAGGGACAGGACGTCTATCTCAACGCCGGACTGATCATGGCGGCGAAGAACGCCAATGAGGTTCAGGGCGTGATTGCGCACGAATTGGGCCATGTCGCGGCGGGTGACGTATTGCGCGGTGCGGAGGGCGCAAAGAAGGCGACCGGCATCATGCTTCTTTCGATGCTGCTCGGCGCGGTGGCGATGGCGGCCGGCGCCGGCGAGGCGGGTACGGGCATCTTCGCCGCGGGCCAGCAGGCGGCGCTCGGCAAATACATCGCGTTCACCCGCGTGCAGGAAGCGGGTGCCGATGAAAGCGCGCGGCGGTTCATGCGTGGTGCCGGGGTAAGCGGCAAAGGCATGATTTCGTTCTTCAAGACGTTGCAGAACCAGGAATATCGTCTGCGGCTCAATGACGAAGGCGACAGCTTTGGCAACGATCATCCCGTCACTTCTGACCGGATCGCGGTACTGTCCGACAAGCTGCCCGAAGACCCGGCGTGGAACGCCGCGACGCCGCCAGACATCGAAACGCGGTTCCAGCGGGTCAAGGCCTAGCTGACCG
>DATJIN010000060.1:0-24235 GCA_035493275.1 Sphingomonas sp.
ACGCACACACCGATGTTCCACCAGATCGAAGGTCTGGTGATCGACGAGGGCATTCACCTCGGCCATCTCAAATGGACGCTGGAAACGATGCTGCGCGCGTTCTTCGAGCGCGACGACATCGTCCTGCGCCTGCGCCCGAGCTATTTTCCGTTCACCGAACCCTCGGTCGAGGTCGATGTCGGCTTCAGCTGGAAGGATGGCCGCCGCATTCTCGGCGGCGACGAGAATTGGATGGAGCTGCTCGGCAGCGGCATGGTCCACCCGCGCGTGCTCGCCAACTGCAACATCGATGCGACGCGCTATTCGGGCTTCGCGTTCGGCGTCGGCGTCGATCGCCTCGCGATGCTCAAATACGGCATGGACGATCTGCGCGCCTTCTTCGACGGCGATCTGCGCTGGCTGCGTCACTACGGGTTCGCCGCGCTGGATGTGCCCACGCTCAGCCGGGGGATTTCGGCATGAAGTTCACGCTTGGCTGGCTCAAGGAGCATTTGGTTTCCGACGCGACCGCGCAGGACGTGGCGGATACGCTCAACAAGATCGGCCTCGAGGTCGAAGGCGTCGACGATCCGGCAGACCGGTTCACCGGCTTCACCGTCGCGCGCGTGCTCACCGCCGATCGCCACCCGCAGGCCGACAAGCTGCAGGTGCTGACGGTCGATGCGGGTAACGGTCCGCTGCAGATCGTCTGCGGCGCGCCGAATGCCCGCGCTGGCCTGGTCGGCGTGCTCGGCAGCCCCGGCGCGACTGTCCCCGCCAACGGCATGGTGCTCAAGGTCGCGGCAGTCCGCGGCGTCGAAAGCCACGGCATGATGTGCTCATCGCGTGAGTTGGGTCTAGGCGACGAGCATGACGGCATCATCGAACTGCCCGAAGATGCGCCGGTCGGCACAGCCTACGCCGACTATGCCGGATCGGACCCCGTATTCGACGTCGCGATCACGCCCAACCGGCAGGATTGCATGGGGGTACGCGGCATTGCGCGCGATCTCGCGGCAGCGGGCCTCGGCACCGTCAAGCCGCTCGCGCAGGTCTATTATGCCGATGACCTGAACGCGGTCGAAGGCAGCGAACCCGCGCCCGAAATCCGTATCGACGATCCCGAAGGTTGCCCGGCCTTCTACGGCCAGGCGATCAGCGGTGTGACCAACGGCGCCGCGCCCGCGTGGATGACCAAGAAATTGGCCGCGGTCGGCCAGAAATCGATCTCGGCACTGGTCGACATGACCAACTTCCTGACCCTCGATTTGGGTCGCCCACTGCACGTCTATGATCGCGCCAAGCTCAGTGGCCCGCTCAACGCCCGCAAGGCGCGGGACGGCGAAACGGTCGAGACGCTCAACGGCAAGACCTACACGCTCGACGCGAGCATGACGGTCATCGCCGATGACGCCGGTGTCCACGATATCGGGGGCATCATGGGCGGGATGCACTCGGGCGTGTCGGACACGACCACCGACGTGATCATCGAATGCGCCTATTTCACGCCCGAGACGATCGCATTGACCGGGCAAAAACTCGGCCTGACCAGCGATGCCCGCGCGCGGTTTGAACGCGGCGTCGATCCGGCATTCCTCGATGAAGGCTTGTCGATCGCCACGCGCTTCGTGCTCGAACATTGCGGCGGCACCGCAAGCGCGGTCACGCGGGTCGGCCAGCCACCGGTCGAGCGCAAGGTCGTGCCGTTCGATCCGGCGCTGACCGCCAAACTCGGTGGCGTCGAATTGCCCGCCGACGAGCAGGTTGCCATCCTCACTCGCCTCGGCTTCGAGGTTGATGGTGGCAATGCCAGCGTCCCGACGTGGCGCCGCGACGTGGACGGCCCGGCCGATCTGGTCGAGGAAGTCGTCCGCATCGCCGGGCTCCACCGCGTCACCTCGGTCGCGCTGCCGCGTCCCGATGGCGTTGCCAAGCCGACCGCGACGGCATCGCAGAAGCGTGAAGGCCGCGTCCGCCGCGCTGCCGCTGCGCGCGGCCTCAACGAAGCCGTGACGTGGAGCTTCGTCAGCGAAAGCGACGCCGCGAGCTTCGGCGGCGCCGCCTGGACGCTCGCCAACCCGATCTCCGAAGAGCTGAAGGCGATGCGCCCCTCGCTCCTTCCGGGCTTGCTCTCGGCCGCGCGGCGCAATCTGCAGCGCGACGAGACCAGCGTCCGCTTGTTCGAAGTCGGCCGCCGCTATCTGGCGGACGCCGAACGCACCACCGTCGGCGTGGTTCTCGCGGGCGACAAATCCGCGCGCGGCTGGGCCAGCGGCAAGGCGCAGGCGTTCGACGCCTATGATGCCAAGGGCGAAGCGCTTGCGCTGCTTTCCGCCGCCGGTGCCCCGGTCGACAATCTGCAGATCTTCGGTGAGGCGGGACATCACTTCCATCCCGGCCAGTCGGCAACGCTGCGGCTCGGACCAAAAACCGTGCTCGCCAGCTTCGGCATGCTCCACCCGGCGACCGCCAAGGCGTTCGATCTGGACGGCCCGGTTGCCGCCGCCGAAATCTATCTCGACGCGATCCCTGCCGCGCGCGGCGGCAGCCGTCCCGCCTACACGCCGAGCGCGCTCCAGGCCGTGCGCCGCGACTTCGCCTTCCTCGTTCCGGCCGACGTCGCGGCGGATGCGCTGGTCCGCGCGGTCAAGGGCGCCGACAAGGCGGCAATCAACTCTGCGCGGGTGTTCGACCGCTTCGCCGGTGCAGGCGTGCCCGAGGGCCAGGTCAGCCTCGCCGTCGAGGTGACGCTGCAACCCAGCGAACAAAGCTTCACCGAAGCTGATCTGAAAGCCATCGCCGAGCGTATCTTGACTGCGGCGACCAAGCTGGGCGCGGTTTTGCGAGGTTAATCGCGTTCTGGTAAGTCGTTGCGCAAGCATGGGATTCTTTGAATGACGCAGCTGTGGCGCAAGTTCGTGTCGGCGATCACCCTCGCCTCGCTCGCCGCATGCGGGGGTGGTGGCGGCTCGTCCTCGACCGGCACGACGACCGGCGGCGGTACGCAAACCAGCGCCGGCTGCTCGCTCGTCGAGCGGCAGAACTGGGCCGCGGGCGTCCTCAACGAATGGTATCTGTTTCCCGAAACGCTGCCCGCGTCGCTCAGCCCGACGGGGTACAGCACGGTCAGCGATTATATCGATGCGCTCACCGCCACCGCGCGCAGCCAGCGCAAGGACCGCTATTTCACCTATTTGACGTCGATCACCGAAGAGAATGCGTATTACGCTTCTGGCTCGAGCGCGGGCTTCGGCTTCCGCGTCGCGAGCGATGCGGCCACCGGCACAGCGACGATCACCGAAGCCTTCGAGACCGCGCCTGGTTATGCGGCCGGAATCGACCGCGGCGACCGGATCGACGCCATCGGCACGACGACCGCCGACCTGCGCACGGTCAGCAGCATCATTGCCAGCGAGGGCACGGCAGGCGTGACCAACGCCTTCGGCCCGACCACCGCCGGAGTCACGCGCGCGCTGCGCGTGATCGGCCCCAGCGGGACGCGCACCCTGACCGTCACCAAGGCCGATTACAGCCTTGAACCCCTATCCCCGCGCTACGGTGCAAAAATCATCGACGATGGCGGGCACAAAGTCGGCTATATCAACCTGCGCACCTTCATCACCACCGCCGACAATGGCCTGCGCAACGCCTTCGCCAATTTCCGCGCGCAGGGGGTGACCGAGGTGGTGATCGACATGCGCTACAATGGCGGCGGGCTGCTTTCGACCGCCGAATTGATTGGCGACCTGCTCGGCGCCAACCGTTTCACCAGCGACGTCTTCGACAAGGTGACCTACCGGCCATCCAAATCGTCGAGCAACACGACGAAATTCTTCGCGCCCAAGGCGGAATCGGTCGCGCCCACACGCGTTGCGTTCATCGGCACTGGCGCGACGGCGTCCGCCAGTGAACTCGTGATCAACGGCATGATCCCCTATCTCGGCACCAACATGGCGCTGGTCGGGGCCAACACCTACGGCAAGCCCGTCGGCCAGATCGCGATCGACAAGGCGTCATGTGACGACCGGCTGCGCGTCATCGCGCTCGCGCTGCAGAACCGCGACAGCAACGCCAATTATTATGATGGGCTCGCAGCGACCGTGCCGGTGACCTGCCGCGCTGCCGACGATCCGGCCGAACAATTGGGCGATCCAACCGAGCCTTCGCTGCGCGCGGCGCTCGATTTCGTCGAGGGCAAGCCGTGCGCGGCGGGCACGATCGCCGGCACCCAGACGGCACAATCGGCCGGCGGGCGCAACATCCTGCTGACACCGCCGAACCCAACGGTCGCGCAGCGCGAGGTGACGGGCTTGTTCTAAGCCGCGGTTTTCCGCACAGCCCGCAAATGCTCATCCTCGCGTCCGCCAGCCCGCGCCGGCTCGATCTGCTCGCGCGCATCGGCGTGGTACCCGAAGGAGTCGATCCGGCCGATGTCGACGAGAGCGTGTTCAAGAACGAGCTGCCGCGCGATCACGCCCGGCGCCTTGCGCGCGAGAAGGTTTTGGCGGTGGCGGGTCGACAACCGGGCAAGATTGTCCTCGCCGCCGATACGGTCGTCCATGCCGGGCGCCGCATCCTGCCCAAGGCCGAGAACGAGACGGTCGCACGCCAATGCCTCGAATTGCTGTCGGGACGGCGTCACCGCGTGCTTACGGCTATCGCCGTGATCGACGCCGGCGGCAAATTGCGCGAGCGGCTGTCGGAATCGCTGGTCACCCTGAAGCCGCTGACCAGGCGCGAAATCGATGCCTATGTCGCGTCAGACGAATGGCGCGGCAAGGCCGGGGGCTACGCGCTGCAAAGCTATGCCGAGGCGTTCTGCCGCGATTTTCGGGGCAGCCATTCGGGCGTCGTCGGCCTGCCGCTTTACGAAACGCGCAACTTGCTGATCGCCAGCGGCCTCGATCTGTGACGGCGCGCTGGGTCGTCGAGGAAAGTCCGCTCGCCGACCGCGCCGCGCTGATTGACGGCGACGAGATTCTCGCCGCGCATATTGCACTCAAGGGCGACGATCATCCCCAATTGGGCACGGTGCTCGCGGCCAAATGGTACAGCCCGCAACGCATCAACGCGGGCGAGCGACCCGCCGCGGCGATCCTGACCGACAGCCATGGTAACGAACTCTATTTGCCGCGTCCGCCCGCCGGCGCCGGGCCCGGTCAAACGCTGACTGTCGAAGTGGTTCGCGAGCGCGTCTGGACGCCGCGGTCGGACAAACTCGCCAAGGTGCGCATAAGTGAGGCGGCGCCCGCCGCCGCACCAACCCTCGCCGAACAACTGGCCGTCGAACCGCTGTCGCCTTACCAGTCCGACACGCTCGAAGCCGCGGGCTGGAGCGAACTCATCGAACAGGCTGAAAGCGGCCGCATCGATAGCGATGGCGTTCGCCTGTGGCTCGACACCACCGAGGCGATGACATTGATCGACGTGGACGGCACGCTGACGCCCGATCAGCTCGCCATTGCCGGGGCAACGTTGGTCGCGCGGACGATCCTGCGCCTCGATATCGGCGGCTCAATCGGCATCGATTTTCCCACGCAAACCAGCAAGGCCGCGCGCAATGCGACCGCCGAAGCCTTCGACGCCGCGATGACCGGTTCCTTCGAACGCACCGCGATCAACGGCTATGGCTTCATGCAGGTGATCCGCCCGCTGCTCCGCCCATCGCTCGTCGCGATCATGGCTTCGCCCCATGCAGCGACCGAACGCGCCCGCCATACCTGGCGCGCCGATTATGACGGCTACCTCAAGCGAGGTTAAGGCCGACAGACCTGCCCGTTCTCCGACGACATACGGGTCAACTGCACCGAATAGGATGTGGTCAACACGATCCCGGTTGTGCCGCACCGCTTCAGCTGAAACCGCACCCGCCGCGCGCGGAAATCGAGGCTGATTCGCCGGAAATTTTCGAGGATGTCCGTTCCCAGCAGCAGCGACGGCTGTTTGTCCAGACCGAACACCTCGAACGGCGGCACATCCGCGAAGGCGATCGGCACGTCGCGCAGCGTGATCGAGCCGATTTTGAGTTCGGCAATCCGTGCGAGCTGCAGATTGACCGTCACGCCGGTCACACCCGTGACGGCGACGGTCACCACCTTGCTCGGATCGTTACGGATGATCTTGTTGCGCAGGGCGATGTTGCCGATCGTGATTTCGGACCCGGTATCGACCACCGCGTCCACCACCTGCCGGTTGGCGCTGACCTGTGTCAGGATCAACTGGCCGCGCCGCCGCCGAGCGGTGACGATGATTTCGCCGTCGATCCGCGGTTCGGGCACCGTCGCGTCCTCGACCTTGATCACGCGCTTTTCGAAATCCATCATCAGCCGCTGCTGGACCAGCGCATCGATCCCGACCATGCCGTCGCCACCAAGGTCGCGTTCCTTGAGCACCGGCAGTTCCAGATTGCGGATCGTCGTCGTGCCGAGACCGAGTTCGTCGACCAGCACGCGGAACACGCGCGTCGAATCGGTCATGCCGTTGAGCAGCACCGGCGAGCCTTGCGGTAGCGCGAGCGTTTGCGCGATCCGGGCACCGATCACCGTGCTGTCCGCCCCGCTGTCGACGACGAAGCGATAGGGACCCTTGCCGTTGACCGTGGCCGCGACGGTCATGCGGCTGCGCGTCTTTTTCGCATCGACGTCGGTGCCGCCGATTTGCAGCGCGTCGTCAATTTGGGCGTTGGTCAGCGGCGGCATCTTGTAGGAAGGGTCGATCGGCTTGCGCCTGGTCGCGGCGCTGCCACTGACGGGCAGCAGCAGCGCTGCCGCCGTCAACGCCACGATCATCTTGCGTGCTGAGCCCGCCACATCATTCTCCGCGTCCGACGCTGCGCCCGGGGCGCGGAGAATGCAACGGCGTCCCGCTCCGCCGCTCAGTCGAAATGCGCGCCGTTTTCGATGTCGGCCCCGTGCGGCACTTCATTCGCCGCGACCGCCCTGGGCTGGGTCACCCGCGGCGCGTCCGCGAACGGCCTGATGCCGATCTTGGGATAGACCTCGCTCGGGAAATAGACCGCGCCGTCGTTGACGACCATCGCGATGTGCTTGATCGCCTTCAGATCCTTGGTTGGATCGCCGGGCACCAGGAAGAAGTCGGCGAGCTTGCCCTTTTCGACCGACCCCAGCGACTGATCGCGGCCCATATACTTCTGCATGTCGAGCGTCGCGCGCCGCAAAATCTGCGCCGGCGTGAAGCCGAGCGTCTGATAAAGTTCGAGTTCGTGATGGTAGGTAAAGCTGCCGCCCATGTCGGTGCCCGGGAACAGCGGCGTGCCATTGTCCTTGAGCATCTTCATGATCTCGGTCAGCCGGGCATAGGTCGCCAGCGCATTGGCCTCGCCGCCGATGGTGGCGAGGTCGGTGACCGCCTGCCGGGCATCGCGCTGGTCGCCGACGGGCAGGTGATCGATGACGTCGACCGCCCAGGGCTGCGGCTGGCCGTTGCGCGATTTGAACAGCCATTCGTGAATGACGAACGTGTCATCCAGCCCGATGCCCTTGTCCTTCAGCCGCGCAAACGTTGCCTTGACCGGCGCCGAGTTCAGGTCGAGCCCCGGCAGGCGCTGCTGCGCCGTGATGCGGAACAGCGTGCGCGTGTCTTCGGTCGGCTTGATCACCCAGCCCAGCGCCAGCTGGTTGAGATGGGTCAGTTCGTCATAGCCCGCATCGATCATCGCATCAGCATTGGTGAAGGCGGGGATGTGCCCCTGCACGCGCAGGCCAAGCCGGTGCGCCTCCTTGACCATTGCCGGCACCCATTTCGGGTCGATCGAATTGTAGATCTTGATCGCGATGAAATCGCGCGCGGCGTACCAGCGGACGGCTTCCAAGGCCTTGGCCTCGCTGTCGACGACGAAACCGTTGTTCGAGCTGTAGGGGCTCTTCCCCTCGATGAACCCGGTGCGAAGGATGCGCGGGCCGGCGACCTCGCCCGCTTCGATCCGCCCGATCAGCCCGGCCAGGACTTCATTGTCATTGCCCATGTCGCGCACCGTGGTGACGCCCGCGAGCACGTTCACCAGCGCGTCGTCGGCCCCGATATGACCGTGCATGTCGGCCATGCCGGCAACCAGCGTCCCGCCCGCGCCGTCGATGGTGACTTCGCCCGGCGTCGCCTTGCTGCCCGCGGGAAGGACCGCGGCAATGCGGCGGCCCGACACGATCACGTCCTTGGGATCGCTCAGCCCTTCGGCCACCGGATCGAACACGCGGACATTGGTGATGCGGATCGGCGCCGCCCAGCGGTGCGCGCCTTCCTTCTGGATGCGCGCGAGCCGCTCGTTCGAGAGCCGCTCGGCGAGCTTGGTCAGCCGCTCGTTCTCGCCCTCATAGCCTTCGCGGATGGTGTTGGCGTAAGTCGAAATCGCCGCGACCAGATTGCCCTGCGCGTCGAGCAGGATCATCGACGGCGCTTGGCTGATCCCGCCGACCGCATAGACGTTGGTCTCGATCGGCCCGCCTTTGCCGTTGAGCGTCAGCGCCTCGCCCTTTTCGAGCGTCAGCTCACCACCCGGCAGCGCCGCGAACTTGCCGTCGGGCCGCTTGAGCAGCGCGCGGGCATAGACCGCGTTCGAATAAGGCGAGCCGTTCTGCGCAACATAGATGCCCGGCTTGGCCGACTGTCCTTTGCCCGTCGAATCGGTCCAGCTTGCGCGCTTGCCGCGCCGATCGAACGTCTCGCCGACTTTCGATCCGAAGGTCGTCGTGCCGGCGGTAACCCAGTGTGTCGGTAGGCCCTGAGCATCGACGGTAAGTGTTTCCTTGAACGTCGGCCCGCGGCCGTTGTTCTTGACGTCGTAATCGATCGTCGTGGTAGCGCCGTTCGTGTCCGCCCAGACATGGCCGACATTCTTGCCGCTGACCGTCATCACGGTGAAGCGTTCCTGCGCCGCGAGGGCGACGGTCGACGTAGCAGCGAGTGCGAGAGCGATGATCAGCTTCATTTGGCGGTCTCTTCCTTGGGTTCGACAAGCCCCTTGGGCAGCAGCCAGGGGGCGAAACGGGTGGCGAATTTGAGGCGGCGGGCGGTCTTGCCGACCATCGTGTGCACACGCTTGCCATGCGCCGCGTCCCAAACCGCCTGCGCGACTTGTTCGACGGGCGTGAATTCCAGCCCGGCCTCACGCACCGTGTCGCGGAACGACGCGTTGGAGGCGCGCGACGTGGTGTCGAGCAGCGGCGTATCGATGAAGCTCGGCATGATCGTCCGCGCCTTGATCCCGTCCGCCGCCCATTCGCGGTCCAGGCTCTCGGTCATCGCGCGGACGCCAAACTTGGTTGCCGAATAGCTGACCATGTTCGGCCCCGCGTAAATCCCCGCGGCGGAAGAGGTCGTGACCATCGCCGACGGCGCCGACGCCTTGAGGTAGGGATGCGCCGCGCGCGCCCCCAAAATCGGCCCGGTCAGATTGACCGCGATGACCTTTTCGATCTCGTCGACCGGCGCATCGGCGATCGGTCCGCCGGTGCCGATGCCGGCATTGTTGAAGAACACGTCCATCCGCCCGCCCGATTTGGCGGCAAAGTCCTTGAGCGCGGTGTCCCAGCCCTCGGCATCGCGCACGTCCATGACATGCTTCGACCACATATCCTGCGGCAGCATGGCGCCGGTTTCGTCGATGCCCTTCGCGTTGATGTCCGCGAGTCCAACGAACCAGCCCTTCGCCGCGAACAGTTTCGCGGTCGCGCGGCCGATGCCCGATCCGCCGCCGGTGATGAAAATTGCGTGGCGCATTGCGTCCCCTCTCCGGCCCCTTCACAAGCCAAAAGGTGGCGGAACGCAACCCCTCGGTCCGATTTGCCGGCGTCGTAAAGCATTACGGCGCCACGCCCGCGCTCGACGGCGTCGATCTGGCGATTGAGGCCGGTCAATTCGTCGCGCTGGTCGGCGGGTCGGGTTCGGGCAAATCGACACTGATCCGTACCGTCAACCGGCTGATCGAACCCGATGCCGGCACCGTGCAAATCGCCGATGCGCCCGCAGGCATCACCGAATTGCGCCGAGCGATCGGCTACGTGATTCAGGACGTCGGCCTGTTTCCGCACATGACCGTCGGCGAAAATATCGCGCTCGGGCCGCGACTCGGCGGAAGGAGCATCGACCCCGTCGAATGGCTCAAACTGGTCGACCTGCCTGAAGATTTCGCCACCCGCCTCCCCGCAACTCTCTCGGGCGGACAGCAGCAGCGCGTCGGTGTCGCCCGCGCGCTCGCGACGGGCGCGAAACTGATGCTGATGGACGAACCGTTCGGCGCGCTCGATCCGGTAACCCGCGATGCCCTCGGCCAGCGGGTGCGCAAGTTGCACGACGAACTCGGCCTGACCACGATCATGGTGACGCACGACATGGCCGAGGCGCTGCTCCTCGCCGACCGCATCATCGTTCTCGACAAGGGCACGGTCGCCGCCGACGCGACTCCCGCGCAATTGCTCGCGGGCGAAGGCGGCGACGCGGCGCAGGCGCTGGTGGCGGTGCCCAAACGGCAGGCCGAGGCACTGGCGCGAAAATGAGCTGGTCTGACGCCTTCGACCGCCTACCGCCGCTCCTCGCACAGCACATTTTGCTCAGCGCCGCCGCACTCGCGCTCGCTTTGCTCATCGCCCTGCCTGCAGGCGTGCTCGCCGCGCGCAGGCCCGGTTTCGGTCGCGCCATTCTCGGCTTTTCCAGCTTCGTCCAGACCATCCCCGGCCTCGCGCTGCTCGCGCTGTTCTTCCCGATCCTGCTGTTCGTCCAGCGCGGCGGGATACCGGTGTCACCGCTCGGCTTCCTGCCCGCGCTGCTCGCGCTGACGCTCTACGCACTGCTCCCGATCGTGCGAAACACCGCGCTCGGCATCGCGGGCATCGGCCATTCGATCAGCGAAGCCGCCGATGCGATGGGCATGACTGCGGGGCAGAAACTCCGCCTCGTTGAAGCCCCGCTCGCGCTGCCCAGCGTCATGGCCGGCATCCGCACTGCCGCGGTGTGGACCATCGGCGCCGCGACGCTTTCCACCACAGTCGGCCAGCCCAGCCTCGGCGACATGATCTTTTCGGGGCTGCAGACGCAGAACTGGGTGTTGGTGACTACCGGCTGCCTCGCCGCCGCCGCGCTCGCACTGATCGTTGACGGCCTCCTCGCCCTCGCCGAAGCCGGATCGAAGCATCGCCGCAATTGGCTGACCTGGGGGGCGCTAGCCGCCCTCGTCGCCGTCCCGCTTGCTCTGCTCGTGGCCCAGGGCCGCGAGGACAAGCGCATCACCATCGGCGCCAAGAACTTCTCCGAGCAATTCATTCTCGCCCGGCTGATCGGCCACCGGCTCGAAGCGCAGGGCTACAAGGTTGCCTATCGCGAGGGCCTCGGGTCGGCGGTCATCTTCCGCGCGCTCAAGACCGGCGAGATCCAGGTCTATGTCGATTATGCCGGGACGATCTGGGCCAACGAGATGCGGCGCAAGGACACGCCGCCGCACGCCGAGATGGACCGGCTGATCGGCGCGTGGGCGGCCGCGCAGGGCGTCACCAGCCTTGGCAGCCTCGGCTTCGAAAACGCCTACGCCCTTGCCATGCGCCCGCGCCCCGGCACGCGCACGATCGCTGATCTCGATGCGCCCGGCCTGACGCTCGGCGCCGACCTCGAATTCCTCGACCGTCCCGAATGGGCGGCGCTCAAGCGCGCTTATGGCCTCGACTTCAAAGCGACCCGCGCCTTCGCCCCGACCTTCATGTACGACGCGCTCAAATCGGGCGATGCCGACGTGATTTCGGCATTCAGCTCAGACGGCCGCATCGCCGCCGATGGCCTAGCGGTGCTCGCCGATCCCAAGCGCGCGCTGCCCGGATATGACGCGCTGCTGCTGGTCAAGGACACGCGCCTGATCCCGGCGCTCGAACCGCTCGCCGGCGCAATCCCCGTCGAGCTGATGCGGCGCGCCAATTTGATGGTCGATGGCGAGAAGCAGTCGCCCGATGCCGCAGCGGCTTGGCTCGAAGCGCAGCTCGCCGCTAAAGCGCGGCGATGAGCTCCCCGAAATTCCCTGTCCTCGTCACCGGCGGCGCCGGCTATATCGGCAGCCACGCGACGCTCGCTTTACGCGAGGCCGGCTGGCCGGTCGTCGTGCTCGACAATCTTTCGACCGGTTTCCGGTTTGCCGTGCCCGATGACGTGCCGCTGATCGAAGGCGATATCGGCGATACCGAGAGCACGGAAAAGCTGCTCAAAACACATAAAATCGGCGCGATTTTACACTTTGCAGGGTCGATTCTGGTACCCGAAAGCGTCGAAAAACCCCTCAAATACTATCAAAACAACACCGCAAACTCCCGCAATCTGATCGAATCCGCGGTCAAAGCCGGGGTAAAACACGTCATTTTCTCGTCCACCGCGACGATTTATGGCGAGGTCGAGCGGATGCCGCTGTCCGAAGATCTGCCGCCCGGCCCGATCAACCCCTATGGCACGTCCAAATGGATGACCGAGATGATGCTGCGCGATGTGAGTGCGGCGCATCCGCTGAATCACGCGGTGCTACGCTATTTCAACGTCGCCGGCGCCGATCCGCTGGGCCGTACCGGCCAGTCGACCGCCGGCGCGACGCACCTCATCAAGGTCGCCTGCGAAGCCGCGACCGGCAAGCGTGACGGCGTCGCGATCTTCGGTGACGATTACCCGACCAAGGACGGCACCGGCGTCAGAGACTATATTCATGTCAGTGACTTGGCCGACGCGCACGTTGCCGCACTCGACTGGCTGGTCGCCAACCCGCAGGGTAATCTGCTCGCCAATGTCGGCTACGGCCACGGCGCGACCGTCTATGAAGTGCTCGACGCGGTCGACCGCGTGACCAACATGAAGATCGAGCGCCGCCTGCAGGGCCGCCGCGCGGGCGACCCCGCCGCCCTCGTCGCTGACAACCGCCGCGCACTCACTCAACTCGGCTGGAAACCGCAACGCGACGACCTTGACGGCATCGTGCGCGATGCGCTGGCGTGGGAGCGCAAGCTCGCCGAGCACCACTAAATTTTCCATCGGTGCACTCATCACCGTTTCTTGTGCCTTGCGTGAGGATTCCTTAGCGGCTGTCACGACTGCCAAAGGAAGAGGCCATGACTGCCGCGATCGAAGCCATCATGCGGACTGCTCCCGTCATTCCGGTTCTGGTGATCGATGAAGTTGCACACGCCGAGCCGGTGGCGCGGGCGCTGGTCTCCGGCGGTTTGCGTGTCCTCGAGGTGACTTTGCGTACCGACTGCGCGCTTGAGGCGATCCGCTTGATGAAGCGTATCGATGGCGCCATCGTCGGCGCAGGCACAGTGACCAATCCGGATCAGCTGGCGCAGGCGATCGACGCCGGCTCTGAATTTATCGTCGCGCCGGGTCTAACGGAGAAGCTCGGCACGACGGCGGTCGCCTCCGGCGTGCCATTCCTGCCCGGCGTGGCCAATGCGGCAGACATCATGCTCGGGCTCGACCTTGGGCTGACCCATTTCAAATTCTTCCCTGCGATGGCGGCGGGCGGCTTGCCTGCGCTCAAGGCTCTCGCCGCACCATTTTATCAATGTCGTTTTTGTCCAACGGGCGGGATTACGGAAGCGACGGCATCCGAATGGCTCGCTTTTGACCCTGTGCTTTGCGTTGGCGGCAGCTGGGTGGTCGGCAAGGGCGCGCCTGACGAGGCCGCAATCGAGGCCACCGCGCGCAAGGCCGCTGCATTGTGAGCCTGCATCCCGTCGTCGCCGCGGTCACCGATCGGATCATCAAGCGTAGCGCCGCGCGCCGCGCCACCTATCTCGACCTGATCGACCGCGCGCGGGAAGAGGGTGTCAACCGGCCCCAGCTTGCCTGCGGCAATCTCGCGCACGGCTTTGCCGCGTCAGGCGAGGACAAAGTCGTTATTCGCGAGGGCAACCGCCCGAATATCGGCATCGTCACCGCGTTCAACGATATGCTGTCGGCGCATCAGCCCTACGGCCGCTACCCCGATCAGATCAAAATCTGGGCGCGCGAGGCGGGCGCCACCGCGCAGGTCGCGGGCGGCGTCCCGGCGATGTGCGACGGGGTGACACAGGGGCAGCTGTCGATGGAGCTGTCGCTGTTCAGCCGCGACGTCATCGCCCTGTCGACCGCAGTCGCGCTGTCGCACGGCATGTTCGAAAGCGTGATGATGCTCGGCATCTGCGACAAGATCGTGCCCGGGCTGCTGATCGGCGGCCTGCGCTACGGCCATTTGCCGACGCTGCTCGTGCCCGGCGGACCGATGCCTTCGGGCCTCGCCAACAAGGAAAAGGCGCGCGTCCGCCAGCTATTCGCCGAAGGGAAAGTCGGCCGCGCCGAATTGCTGGAGGCCGAAAGCGCGAGCTATCACGGTGCGGGCACCTGCACCTTCTATGGTACCGCCAATTCCAACCAGATGATGATGGAGATGATGGGGCTCCATCTCCCCGGCTCCAGTTTTGTGTTGCCCGGCACCAAGCTTCGCCAGGAATTGACCCGCGCGGCCACACACACTGCAGCCAAGATCGGCTGGGATGGCGACGATTACCGGCCGCTTGGCCGTTGCGTCGATGAAAAGGCCATCGTCAACGCGCTGGTCGGGCTGCTCGCGACCGGCGGATCGACCAACCACTGCATCCACCTGCCCGCCATTGCCCGCGCGGCGGGTATCGCCATCGACTGGACCGACATGGACGAACTCGGCCGCGTCGTGCCGCTGATCGCCAGCGTCTATCCCAATGGCGGCGGCGACGTGAACGATTTTGCCGCGGCGGGCGGCATGCCCTTCGTCATCCGCGAACTGCTCGATGCCGGCCTGGCGCACGACGACATCCTGACCGTTTATGGCGGCGGCCTTCGCGCGGGGGCGAAGGAGCCAGTGATCGAGGGCGACGAACTCGCCTTCACCGATCCGCCCGCCGAATGCGCCAACCCGTCTTTGCTGCGCCCAGTCAGCGACCCGTTCCAGCCCGAAGGCGGGCTCCGGTTGCTTGAAGGCAATCTGGGTCGAGCCTGCATCAAGGTCAGCGCGGTCGATCCGGCGCGCTGGACGATCGAGGCGCCGTGCCGCGTGTTTCACGATCAAGGTGATGTGCTCCGCGCGTTTAAGGCCGGTGAATTGGACCGCGATGTCGTCGTCGTCGTTCGCTTCCAAGGTCCCGCGGCCAACGGCATGCCCGAATTGCACAAGCTGACGCCGTCGCTCGGCGTGCTCCAGGACAAGGGCTTTCGCGTCGCCCTCGTCACCGACGGCAGGATGAGCGGCGCGAGCGGCAAGGTACCCGCAGCGATCCACATTTCGCCCGAAGCCTATTTAGGGGGCCATCTCGGCAAGCTGCGCGATGGCGATGTCGTCCGGGTCTGCGCCGAACGCGGCGAATTGACGGCTTTGGTCGATCCGTCGGTGTGGGACGCGCGCGAACAATGTGAACGCCCGGATTTCCAAGCTGGCGTGGGGCGCGAGTTGTTCTCCTTCATGCGCCACCACTGCGACCCGGCCGAACTCGGCGGATCGGCCATGCTCCACGAGGCCGGAATTTAGTCAGCTTCCCGGCAGCAATCCAACCGGCCTACGCGCCACTTTCACCGAAATGGATGAAATCGAACACCTGCTCCCTTTCCGTGAAAATGGGTGGGGGTGCTGCCATTTTGTTGCCATTCCGTTTTTATGTTTGCGCCGTTGCCCGCTTGTGTCGAAGAAGCGTTGGCAATGAGTCTTCAATCCTTCCAGGCCGATCGGCCCGGCATCGCCGTCGTCGGTTATGATGCCGCCAATCTCTCACAACTTGAACAGGTCGTCGGCCCTCTTGGGCGGATCGTCTCAAGCAGCCTGTTGTTCACCGCCGTACCTGAGCAGATGCGGTCGGCGCCGTTCGTTGTTCTCGACGCGGCAGAGGTGCATGGAACGACTGAAGCAGACGCTGTCGAGCGTATCGGCTGGGCAATATCGACCACGTCCCAATTCATTGTTCGTGCGTCCTTGGAAAACATGGACTTGATCGACGCACTATGCCCTCGGGCGCGATTGGTCATTGGATCTGAACCTGCTGATCTTCACCTTGCGCTCGCTTCCTCGGTGGCAGCTTTGCCGTCCGTTGGCGGGGCCGTCAGCGACGTGACCGTGGACGAAGGCATGCGATTGCAACGTCTGGCCGACGAGATTGCCCGGATCGCAAGAACGTTGGTTGATCTACCGGAGGGGTTGGCCAAGTCCCGCCCGAATGCCGACGAAGCTGGCGATACCGGTGCGCTAGTGCTGAAAGACACCGATGTGGCGGGCGCAAATGTTACTGCTGCCGAAGTTCGTGCGATCATCCGCTTGCGGCGCATGCGCGACCGATTTTTCCCCGCCGAGCTGTTCGCCGATCCGGCGTGGGACATGCTTCTCGACCTCGCCGCCGCGCGGATCGAGCGCGTACGCGTCGCCGTCTCGTCCCTATGCATCGCCGCCGCCGTGCCGCCGACTACGGCACTGCGCTGGATCAAGGCGATGACCGACAAGGGCCTGCTCCGCCGCGTCGCAGATCCGCATGACGCGCGGCGCATTTTCATCCAGCTGTCGGACGACGCAGCGGCGGCGATGGAAAAATTCCTGCGCGCCGCGCGCGACAGCGGTGGCCGGGCGATCTAGCGGCCGAGCTTCGCCAGCACCTCGGCCTCGACTGCGGGCGGCACGAACTTGCCGATCGCACCGCCATAAATCGCGATTTCCTTGACCAACCGGCTGGCGATCGGCTGCAACGACACGTCGGCCATCAGAAAGACAGTTTCGACGCGGGCATTGAGTTGGCGGTTCATGCCCGTGAGCTGATATTCATATTCGAAATCGGTCACTCCGCGAATGCCGCGGATGACCGTCGTCGCGTCAAGGCTCTCGGCAAAATCCATGAGCAAACTGTCGAAGCTCACGACCTCGACCTGGCCGATCCCAGCTGTTTCGCGCCGCACCGTTGCCAGCCGTTCCTCCACCGTGAACATCGCCGTCTTGGACGCGTTGGTCGTGACGCCCACGACCAGCCGGTCGACCAGCTTCGCGCCACGCCGGATTATGTCCATATGCCCCAGCGTCAGGGGATCGAACGTCCCGGGATATACCCCCACCCGCTCCATCAACGGTCCCTTTCGACGGCGTAGCGCGCAATGGCGCGGAGCAAATCCGCCTCCGTCCCCCACTGCCCCAGGTGATTGATCGCCTGATCGACCAAGGCGTGCGCTTGGGCGCGGGCGCGTTCAGGGCCAAGCAGCGACAGGAATGTTGCCTTACCCGCCGCCGCATCCTTGCCGACGGCCTTGCCCGCGGTCGCAGCGTCGCCGGTCGCGTCGATCAAATCGTCGGCGATCTGGAAGGCGAGGCCGACATCGCGCGCATAATTCTTGAGCGGGCCGCGCGCTTCGGGCGCGAGGCGGCCGAGCATCGCCCCGGCTTCGACCGAGAAGGCGATCAGTGCCCCGGTCTTCATCGCCTGCAGTCGGGTAACGGCGGGTAGGTCGAAATTCGCACCCGGCGCGGCGATGTCCATCATCTGCCCGCCGGCCATCCCCGAAGGGCCCGACGCCCTCGCCAGCCCCTCGATGAGCTCACAGCGGACGAATGGATCGGGATGCGTCGCTGGATCGCCCAACCATTCGAAGGCAAGCGCATGAAGCGAGTCCCCCGCCAGTACTGCGATGCCCTCGTCAAATGCCTTGTGGACCGTCGGCTTGCCCCGGCGCAGATCGTCATCATCCATGCACGGCAGATCGTCATGGATCAGCGAATAGACGTGGATTGCCTCGACCGCACAGCCCGCCCGCAAGGCAGCGGCGCGATCGACGCCAAACAGATTGGCGGTGGCGGTGACCAGCAAGGGCCGCAACCGCTTACCGCCGCCGATCGCCGCATGACGCATCGCTTGATACAGCGGCGCGCGCGCATCCTCGGGCACCGGCAGCAGCGCATCGAGCAACGCATCGACATCCTGCGCGATCTCGTAGAGCGCATCGCCGAGGGTCTGATCCATCAGCGTGACGGTCACCTCACCCGCCATCGAACGGCGCGGTGCCAGTTGGCCGCCCATCGGCGCCAAGTGTGATCTTTTCGATCCGCGCCTGTGCATCCTTCAGGCGTGTCTCGCACTGCTGCTTGAGGCCTTCACCCTCTTCGTAAAGTGCGATCGCGCGGTCGAGCGTTGCCTCACCCGACTCCAGCTCGCGTACGACTTGCTCAAGCCGCTTGAGCGCATCCTCGAAACTCAGCGTCGCGACATCTTCGGTCATGGCGGGGGTTTGGCGGCGTGCGGCGCGAAGGTCTAGAGGATTTCGTGCACCGTTTCCGGCGGACGGCACAGGCGGACGCCCTTGGCGGTCTGCACCAGCGGGCGTTCGATGGTGGCGGGATCGGCGACCATCAGATCGAGCGCCGCCTCATCCGACTCCGCCTTGGCGTCCTTGCGCAGCCCCTGACGCGGAGTCAGCCGAGCTTCGGCATAGAGTTGCGCAAGGCGGTCGCGTGATGGCGGGTTGGCGAGATAGTCGATCACCTCAACATCCGCGCCTGCCGCGTTGAGCAGTGCGAGCGTCTCGCGCGATTTCGAACAGCGCCGATTGTGCCAGATCGTTGCCTTCACGGGCGGACCTGCGAGGCCTCGTAAATCGACAGGCGGCTGTCCGGATCGGCCTTGGCGACTCCCTGCAGGCTCGCCGAGAAGCCGCGCGCCTCGGTCACCCCGAAATGCACCTTGAGCGCATCGAGCGACTCCCAGCGTTCATAGAAGAACAGCCGGTCAGGATTTTCCGGATCGGGATAAACATCGTGGCTGATGCAGCCCGGTTCTGCGCGTGAGGCGCGGGTGTGTGCCTGTGCGGCAGCGAGCGCTTCGGTGAATTTGCCGGGTTCGGCGATGAGCGCGCCTGTGACGATGAGCATGTCGGATTCCCTATGCCTGAACTTCGGGTTCGTCGATCGCGCGACCGCGCCACCAGCGGATCGCGCCCCAGATGATCGGGGCGATCAGCAAAGCCGTGACAAGCACGATCAGGCCGTAATGCCCGACGCGGTGCAGCATCGGCAAAATCGCCTTGCCCGCTTTATGACCGAGCCAAGTGAAGAACGGCGCCCAGATTGCCGCCGCGATGAGGTTGAGCGGCAGGAATTTGCGGATCGGCACGCCCGCAACGCCGATCGCCACCGGGCTGACCGTGCGCATGCCATAGACGAAGCGAAAGCCGAGAATGAAGGGGACTGGCCGCCGTTCGAGCAGATTGAGCGCGCGCACGAACAACGGCTTGGCGGCCACCCTTTTCACGAACCGCGAGTTGCGCGCGTTGCGGCCGAGAAAATACCAGCATTGGTCGAAAAAGAACGAGCCGAGTGTCGCAACGATCATCGCGGCGCCGAGCGGGAAACTGCCGTGACGCACCAGGATGCCCCCCGTCACCACGGCGAACTCGCCTTCGAGCCCTGAACCGAAGAACAGCACGATCAGCCCATATTTGGCGAGTAGCGCGTCCATCAACCGCGCGGGCCGCGACGGCGCTCTAAGGTTACGAAACTATAGCCTTCATGATCTTCCCGCGCCGCCTTGAGCCATTCGGTCGGCAGCGGCGCGGGCATGGTTGTATCGCCCTCGGGATGGCCGCGGACGATGGTCAGCTCGATCCGGTCGGCGCGGTCGAGGAAAGTGGCAAAAATCTCCGCGCCGCCAATGACCCACACCGTATCGTCGCCCGCGAGGCGGATGGCTTCGTCGGGCGAATAGACCACCTCCGCCCCCTCTGCCGACCATTTGAGGTCGCGCGTCAGAACGATGTGGCGGCGGCCGGGCAGCAGGCCGGGCAGGCTTTCGAACGTCTTGCGGCCCATGATCATCGCTCCGCCCATCGTCAGCGCCTTGAAACGCTTGAGATCGGCGGGGATGTGCCAGGGCAGCTTGCCGTCTTTGCCGATCACGCCATTGGCGGCGCGCGCGACGATCAGGTTGATCACACCGCAACCTCAGCCTTGATGTGCGGGTGCGGGTCGTAGCCTTCGATCTGGAAATCCTCGTATTGGTAGTCGTCGATCGACGCCGCGCGGCGCTTGAGCACCAGCTTGGGCAGAGCACGCGGCTCGCGGCTCAGCTGTTCACGCGCCTGGTCAAGGTGGTTGAGGTAAAGGTGGCAATCGCCGCCGGTCCACACGAAGTCGCCGACCTCGAGCCCCGCTTGGTCCGCCAGCAAATGGGTCAGCAGCGCGTAGCTGGCGATGTTGAACGGCACGCCAAGAAACACGTCGGCACTGCGTTGATAGAGTTGCAGCGACAGCCGCCCGTTCGCGACATGCGTCTGGAACAGGCAGTGGCATGGCGCTAGCGCCATTTGCGGCAGTTCACCGGGGTTCCATGCGGTGACGATCTGGCGGCGGCTAGCGGGATCGTTTTTGATCTGCGCGACCAGGTTCGCAATCTGATCGAGATGGCCGCCGTCGGCCGTTTCCCAATCGCGCCACTGCTTGCCGTATATGGGCCCGAGGTCGCCGTCTTCTCGCGCCCATTCGTCCCAAATGCCGACGCCGCGTTCCTTCAACCAGTTGTTGTCTGTCGATCCTTTGAGGAACCACAGCAATTCGATGAAGATCGAGCGCAAATGCAGCTTCTTGGTGGTGACCAACGGAAAGCCATCGCGCAGGTTGAAGCGCATCTGATGGCCGAACACGGAAAGCGTGCCGACACCGGTACGGTCAGCTTGTTGCGCACCGTCGTCGAGGATGCGCTGGAGAAGGTCGTGATACTGCTTCACGCTGGTACCGCTAACGCCTCGTCCCGTGTCCACAAGCCCGTGCGGTCACGAGCCTGTGGATGATTCGATAACGCCTGGCCCAGCGCCTTGACGACCAGCCACGCCTTGCGCCGCTTGCCGACGACGACGCGGTGATCCCATGCCTGCGCGTCCCGCCGGTCGACCTCGCGCGCAATCTCACCATAGATGCTCGCTGCCGACAGCACCGCCCAGCGGCTGCGAAACGGCAGCCGTGCCGCGCCGACCCGCGCGGACGCCTCATAATCGGCGACCATGTCCGCCAGCCACCAGGCCATATCGGCGAGGCGGCTGCGGTTGTACGGGCGCATCTGTTCGCCCGGCGCGATATCCGCTTCGGCGAGCCAGTTCATCGGCAGATAGCACCGCCCGGCCTTGTCATCCTCGTCGAGATCACGGGCGATGTTGGACAGCTGAAACGCAATGCCGAGATCGGTTGCGCGATCGAGTGTATCGCTGTCATTCGGTGACACGCCCATGACTAGGGCCATCATCCGCCCGACTGCACCCGCGACATGATAGGAATAAGCGAGCAGGTCATTCTCACTCTTGGGGCGCCAATCCGCGGCATCCATCGCGAAACCTTCGATCACGTCCATCGGCAGATCGTGAGGGATGCCGCATTCGCGAGCGACCATGCCGAGCGCGTCGAACGGTTCGGAGCCAGTCGTTTCACCTGCCAGCGCTTTTTCGGTCAGCGCTCGCACATGCACGACCCGCGCCGGCGTATCGGACAGCACCGTCAGCGCGCCGCCATGATCCTGTCCATCGACAATATCGTCGCACGCGCGACACCAGTAATAGAGCAGCCAGGCCCGCTCGCGGGTTGGCTTGCCGAAAATCTGGCTCGCGAGCGTGAAGGATTTGGAGCCGCGCGCAATCGCCAGCTGCGCGGCCGAAACCAGCGCGGTACGGTTAGAGATCGTCGACATCGATCGCGGTAATGGGTGTCGCCGGCTCGAATGCCGCCATCTTGTCGGTGAGGCCGTCAAGATCGGCATCGTGGATCAGCAACCCGGTGTGCATCGGCCGGACGAAACCGACCTCCCCCATATGGTCCCAGAACTCAATCAGCCGATCGTAAAAGCCGAAGCTGTTGAGCAGGCCGACCGGCATGGCATGATAGCCGAGTTGCGCCCAGCTGAGCGCCTCCCACAATTCGTCCATCGTGCCCGTGCCGCCGGGGATGGTGAGGAAGCCGTCCGACAAATCGGTGAACATGCGCTTGCGTTCGTGCATGCCGGGCACTTCGTGCAGTTCGGTCAGCCCGCGATGCGCGACCTCGGTGTTGACCAGGATGTGCGGGATCACCCCGATCACTTCACCACCGGCTTCGAGCGCGCCGTCGGCGACCGCCCCCATCAGCCCCAGCCGCCCGCCGCCATAGACCACGCCGATACCGCGCTCGGCCAAGCGCCGCCCAACCGTGCGTCCCAATTCGACATAGCGCGGCTCGGGGGAGGCGGAGCCGCAATAGACCGCAAGGCGTTTCAAGCGAGATCCGTGAGCATGAGCGCGGCGGTGGCTTTCGCGCTGCCGACAACGCCGGGAATCCCCGCGCCGGGGTGCGTGCCAGCGCCGGTGAAATACAAATTGCGCAAATCGTCATCACGATTGTGCGCGCGGAAAAAAGCCGACTGCCACAGCACGGGCTCAAGACTGAATGCGGAGCCTTGATGCGCGGCAAGATCACGCACGAAATCGGTCGGGGCGTAGTGAAACTGCGTCACGATGTTGTCGCGCAGACCGGGGATCAGGCGGCGCTCGATCTCCGCAAGGATCCGGTCGGCATACTCCTTGCCCAGATCGCCGTCCCAATCGCCGGGGAACTTGCCGAGATGCGGCACTGGGGCGAGCGCGTAGAAGGATGAATACCCCGGGGGCGCCATATTCGGGTCTGTCGCACTCGGATGATGCAGGTACAGCGAAAAATCCTGCGGCAGCACACCATGCTTGTAGATGTCGTCGAGCAGCCCCTTGTAGCGCGGACCGAACAGAATCGAATGATGCGCGATGTCGGGGAACGTCCCCTTGACGCCGAAATGCACCACAAACAGCGATGGCGAAAAGCGCTTGCGCTCCAGCGACCGCGCACGACGCGGGCCGACCGCGCTGGTCGACAGCAGTTTTTTGTACGTCGTGACGACATCGGCGTTGCTCGCCACCGCATCGGCATCCTGATGCCAGCCGCTCGCCGTTGTCACACCGGTCACGCGATCACCTAGATTGTCGATCTGCACGACGGGATCGCCCAGCCGCAGCGTGCCGCCGAGGCGCTCAAACTGCGCCACCATCGCCCCGACCAACTTGTTCGTGCCGCCCATGGCGAACCACACGCCGCCGTCCTTTTCCAGCTTATGGATGAGCGCGTAGATCGAGCTCGTCGTCATCGGATTGCCACCGACAAGCAGGGTATGAAAGCTCAGCGCCTCGCGCAGCTTCTCGTTTTCGACATAGCTCGAGACGATCGAATAGACGCTGCGCCACGCCTGATAGCGCGCCAGCGCCGGCGCGGCCTTGAGCATCGACGCGAAGTCGAGAAAGGCGACATGACCAAGCTTCTCATAGCCTTCGTGGAAGACGCCTGCGGAATATTGCAGGAACCGCGCGTAGCCAGCGATGTCGGCCGGGTTGAGCTTGGCGATTTCCTGCCGCAGCGCAGCCTCGTCGTTCGAATAATCGAAGTTGGTGCCGTCGGGCCAATTGAGCCGGTAAAACGGCATGATCGGCTCAAGCGCAATGTCGTCGGCCATAGCGCGGCCCGACAACGCCCAGAGTTCGCGCAGGCAATCCGGATCGGTGATCACCGTGGGGCCGGCATCGAAGGTAAAGCCGTCGCGCTCCCAAAAATAGGCCCGCCCGCCCGGCTTGTCGCGCGCCTCGACAATCGTCGTCTTAATGCCTGCCGACTGCAGGCGGATGGCGAGCGCGAGCCCGCCGAACCCGCTGCCGATAACGATCGCGCTTTTCAACGAAACAACTCCCTCACCGCGGGCCAGAACGGCACCGGCGGACGTCCGCTGAGCGTGCGCACGATGTCCCCTAGCGTGGAATGGCCGGCGTAGAAACGGCTGATCAGCGGTTCGGGCAGACCATAGAACCGCTGAAGGACGCGATACCGCTCAGCGGGCGGCCCGGCACGAAATAGCATCCGGTCGAGCAAACGGTAAAAACCCCGCGAACCCCATGCGCGGCGGGCATGCTCGTGCGTCAATCGCGCCAGCCCCTCCGGCGAGAGATCGTCCGTGCGCACGATCGCGCTGGCGAGCCGCACCGCGTCGGGCAACGAATAACCGGTCGTGGGGTGACACAGCCCGGCGCGCATCCCCGCCTTGGCGCCCGCACCGGTCGAGGCCCAATAACGCTCGAAATTTCCCCCCATGATCACCGGCAGAACGCCGGATTCGAAGCGATTGCCCGGCAGCGCATCCCAGCCATGCGCCGCGACATAAGCGCTGGCCCGGGCCCGCACCGCCTCGACATCAAGGTCGGGCGTGTCGCTGTAGTAAGT
>DATJIN010000061.1:0-2218 GCA_035493275.1 Sphingomonas sp.
CCTCGCTGCAGTCGCTTTCGGTTCAGCAATCGACCGTCGAGGATGCGCTCGTCGCCGCGCAGCAGTCGTATCGCCTTGCTACACGCGGTTTTGCGAGCGGCATCACCGAGTATCTCGATGTGCTCGTCGCGCAGAAAGCGAGGCTGCAAGAGGAACGGGACCTCGTGCTCGTACAGGGCCGCCGCGTCGTCGAATGGGCGCTGCTGATGCGAGACCTGGGCGGCGGGATCGGGAACGGGTCTGGCACAAGCGCGGCGCCCGAGAATGTGTCGTCAGGAGCGGACCATGCCCGTTGAAGTGAGCATCCTTGGCTTTTTCGCGCCGACCTTGCTGCCGCTGCTCGTGGTCTGCGTGGCGTGTTTTATCGTGATCGATCTGGTGCTGGCCCGATTCGGTGTTTATCGCTTTGCGTGGCATCCGGGTCTTTTAAGAGTATCGCTTTTCGCCGTGCTGTTTTGCGGCGCCGCGCTGCTGATCCATCGTTGATGAACAAGCTGTCAATCATTCGAACCGGCGTCACGATCGTCGTGGTGATCGTTGCGGCGTCGCTCGTCCATGCGATCTGGGACTGGTACATGTACGCGCCGTGGACGCGCGACGGCAGGCTGCGCGCCAACGTGATCCGGATTTCGACTGACGTGTCGGGCCTCGTGACCGAAGTGCGCGTCAAGGATAACGATCTCGTGCATAAAGGCGACATCCTGTTTGTTCTGGATCCCTATCGATTTCGCTATGCGATGGACCAGGCCGATGCGGATGTCGCGCGCGCCGACGCGCAGGTAAAGCAGGCCGACGCGCAACTGGCGGCAAGCAAGGCCGACTACAAGATGCAGCGCGATAAAGCGACGCGGCGCGAAAAGCTGGCTGGCGATGTCGTCTCCGAAGAGAACCGCTCGGACTACGCGTTGCAGGCGCAGCAATCGTTTTCCGTGGTCGAAGCGGCGAATGCTGCTTACACGGCCGCGCGTGCCAGTCTGAAGGCCGCGCTGGTGCGTCAGGAAACCGCGCGCCTCGATATGGAGCGCAGCCAGGTGCGCGCGCCGACCGAAGGCTACATTACGAACCTCGATCTCTACCCCGGCGACTTCGCGCATGCCGGCGAAGCCAGATTGGCGCTAGTCGATTCGAATTCGTTCTGGGTCTACGGGTATTTCGAGGAAACCAAGGTTCAAGGCATTCGTGTCGGCGACCGCGCGACGATCCGCCTGCTCGGTGGTGACGTCGATCTCGAGGGCCACGTCGACAGCATCGCGAGCGGCATCGTCGATCGCGACAATCCGACCGCGACCGGCAATCTGCTCGCGAACGTCGATCCGATCTTTACGTGGGTGCGGCTGGCGCAGCGCGTACCGGTGCGCATTCATCTGGACCACGTGCCGCCCGGCGTTCACCTGGCGATGGGCACGACCTGCACGGTCACGCTGAAGGTCGCGTCGGCGGATCTCAAAAAGCGGCGCAAGCCTTCCTGACTGCTGATTGGCGCTTCGCGTCATGCCATTCGCCGAACCAGTCTTGAGCCAGGACTGGCTGCGCCTTTTCTATCTCCCGCATCGCTTATTACCCCGTTCTTATGCCGAATCTTTTCGCGCATAAACCGGCGTCGCCTTCGCGCCTTCTATCCGCCACGCATCAAAAAGTGTTGCGTAAATGCTGAATGCATCTTCGTGATCGGCGCAAATCAAATAACAATCATTCTCATTTGCGTATAATTCGCATTTACCTGAATTTCAGCCGCCTTTCACCCGAAGAAAGCGCAGGGCCGAAAAAGAACACCCAACCCGGTCCAGCCACACGCCCGACCCGGCGCGGAACGCTCACCACCACGCTCTTTGTCCGATTCATGTCCGTTTCCCGTTTGACCACCGAACTGACCGCGCCCGCCAAAGCGGCCGTGCGCTCCGCCGCCATCGTCGCCGCCATTGCCGCGGCGTTCAGCTTGCCGCACGCTGCGCATGCGCAAGCGACCGACAACTCAGCGCCTGCTGCCGCAGGCACATCGCCCACCGACACGAGCACGCCGTCGGCGGGAAGCACGCTGCCCGCGGTCCGCGTGTCGGCGGAAAAAGAACCGCTGCCGGGCGACCTCGAGCCCACGTTCGGCGGCGGCCAGGTCGCGCGCGGCAGCGACTTCGGCATACTCGGTCAGCAGAAGAACATCGATGTGCCGTTCAGCATGACGACGTACACGGCGAAGCTGATCGAAGACCAGCAGGCACGC
>DATJIN010000062.1:0-2200 GCA_035493275.1 Sphingomonas sp.
CGATCTCGGATTTTTGCAGCTCGACCACCCGGCCGACCCCGTGCTTGGGATACACGACATAATCACCAACGTCGAAAATAAGCGCCTTGGCAGCCATTAAAGACCCTTCCTTGGGGTGCGGCACATCCTGTCCCGGCGGAATCGAATCCGTCAGAAGCAGTGCGGCAAACCCTTTCGTGGCAGACAGAACAGCGGAGAGATTCGCGCTGCTTGGCGTCAGTTATACACGCTCTGTCATAAAAATGCCAGACTTAGTGCCTGGCCTGTCCCGGATCGCTACATCTTGCCAATCGTGTCGCATTTGCGATCACACCGTTTGGGGCGCGCATCTGCGGTGAATGACGTCATGGCGCCGGCACTTTCCGTTGCCGCTTCGCGCGTCAGTCGTTTCGCGTCTCGCTCGCGATCGTCGCCAGCAACCAGTCGCGAAAGCGCCGGACCTTGGGCAAATGCCGCCGCGCCTCGAGCACCACCAGCCAGTAGCCGAAGCCGCGCGTCGACACCTGGTCGAACAGCTGGACCAACCGCCCCTCGGCCATGTCGTTCCTCCAGAAGAACGGCGTGAGCATCGCCACCCCCTGGCCGGCCATCGCCGCATGCCCTTCGCTCGCCTGCGAATCGAGCCGCACGCCCGCGCGAATATCGCCGGGCGCAACGTTTACCCCGGCTTCGCCCAGCCAATAGGGCCACCACGGGTCGTCCGCACCGATCAGCGGCACGTTAAGTAGATCGGCGGGATTGAGCCTGCCGCCATGCCGTTCGAGAAATCCGGGGCTGCACATCGGCGTGAATTCGACGCGCAGCAGCAGGTCGGCGTGAAGGCCCGGCCAATCGCCATGCCCGGAACGGATCGCGACATCCGCGTTGCTATTGGCGAAATCGACCAGCGTCGCATCGGCTTCAAGCCGTACCGCCAGTTCGGGGTTGGCGAGCTGGAATGAGCCGAGTTGCCAGGCAAGCCAGGTATTGGCGAAGGTCATCGTCGTCGAAATCGTCAACGTCGCGCCAAGATCGCGCCGCAGCCGGCCGAAACCGCCGTCGATCAGGTCGAAGGCGCGCGTGACGTCATCGGCCACCGCGCGGCCCGCCTCGGTCAACAGCACGCGTCCCCGTTCGCGCTTGAACAGCGTGGTGCCGACGCGCTCTTCCAACAACTTGACCTGATAGCTCACCGCGGCCTGCGTCATGTTCAACTCATTGGCGGCGCTGGTGAAATTCTGGTGACGCGCAGCGGCTTCGAAGGCGCGGACGGCAGCGAGCGGCGGAAGCTGGCGCATATCAAGAACCATAAGCCATACTTATGGTTCGTGTCGATGCTTTGTTGGCGCCGAGGGCTCACGCACGGCATTTATCTCCCTGTCAGCACGACAGGAGGTTCTCATGGTCGAAGATTTTGCCCGCCGCGAATGGGCCGAAAATCATCAGCGTTTCAGCGACGATGTCGTCCGCGCTCTCAAGGCTCTGTGGCGCGGGTTCAAGCGCCTCACCGACGCGCAATTCGACGCGCCGTGGGATCGTGAGCCGGGCGAGTGCGATCTCGCCCGCTAAGCCCTAGTCGCCCTGACCTGGTTCGGGGGAGAAGTATTTGTCGTACTTCCCCTCCTCGCCCTTGTGCTCATCGGCATCGGCAGGGGTCTGGTCGTTCTTGCGCGTAACGTTGGGCCATTGCGCCGAAAATGTGCTGTTAAGCTCGAGCCATTTTTCGAGCCCGTTCTCGGTATCGGGCAGGATCGCTTCGGCGGGGCATTCGGGTTCGCACACGCCGCAATCGATGCACTCGCTCGGGTTGATGACGAGCATGTTGTCGCCTTCGTAGAAGCAGTCGACCGGGCACACTTCGACGCAGTCCATGTATTTGCACTTAATGCAGGCGTCGGTGACGACGTAAGTCATGGCTCGGTTCCCTGAATTGCCCTTGCCGGGTTCGTTAGGATTGCCGCAAAAGAGCGTCAATCCGAGAGCGGTTGATGCGAGACGTTCGCATTTTCGATCAAGGCCGCCGCTTCGGCAGGCGGTCCGCGCCTCTTTGGTAAAGCCAGAATGCGCAACGCGAGCACCGTATCGCCGCGCGGCAGGGTCAGCACCTGTCCTTCGACCACCCGTTGCGCGTCGCGCTCGATGCGCTTTCCGTCGAGGCGGAGATGCCCGGTCGCCACCAGGGCCTGCGCGGCCGACCGCGTCCTGGTCAGCCGCGCGAAAT
>DATJIN010000063.1:0-29716 GCA_035493275.1 Sphingomonas sp.
CGGTGCCGTGCTGGTCATCGTGCATCACCGGGATCGCCATGCGCTCTTTCAGCGCCTGTTCGATGATGAAGCATTCGGGCGCCTTGATGTCCTCGAGGTTGATCCCGCCAAAGCTGGGTTCGAGCAACGCGACGCAATTGATGAAGGCGTCGGTATCTTCGGTATCGACCTCCAGATCGATCGAATCGACATCGGCGAAACGCTTGAACAGCACCGCCTTGCCTTCCATCACGGGCTTGGAGGCGAGCGCCCCCAGATTGCCCATGCCGAGGATTGCGGTGCCGTTGGAGATCACCGCGACGAGGTTGCCCTTGGCGGTGTAGTCGTACGCCGTCGCCGGATCATCGGCGATCGCCTGCACCGGCACCGCGACGCCGGGCGAGTAAGCCAGCGACAGATCCCGCTGCGTCGCCATCGGCTTGGTGGCGACGATCTCGAGCTTTCCCGGCCGCCCTTCCGAATGGAACAGTAGCGCCTCGCGGTCGGAAAACTGCACGTTGGCTTCGTCGCTCATCGGAATCCTCTCAAGTCGCGCTTCCCTAGCGTCATTCCGCCACTCGCCACAATCGAGCGATTGTGTATCGGATGCAGGACGCATGGCATCCGCACCGACCCCAATGATGGCGCAATATCTCGCGCTGAAGGCCGAGGCGCCCGATTGCCTGCTCTTCTATCGCATGGGCGATTTCTTCGAATTGTTCTTCGATGATGCCAAAGCGGCGAGCGCCTGCCTCGACATCGCGCTGACCGGGCGCGGGGAGCATGACGGTGAACGCATCCCGATGTGCGGTGTGCCGGCGCATGCGGCGGATGCGTATCTCGCGCGGCTGATCAAAGGCGGCTTCCGCGTCGCCATCGCCGAACAAATCGAAACCCCGGCCCAGGCCAAGGCGCGTGGCGGCAAGGCGCTGGTCGCGCGCGCGATCGTGCGCGTCGTGACCGCGGGCACACTGACTGAGGAGGTGCTGCTCGACGGCAAGGCGGCGAACTGGCTGGTCGCATTGGCCAAAGCCGGTGATCGGATCGGTTTTGCCGCTGCCGATGTTTCGACCGGCGCGATGGAACTTGGCGAAGTAAGTGCCGACCAGATCGAGGCCGAGATCGCGCGCCTCGGCCCCAAGGAAGTTGTCGTTGCGGAAGGCAGCGAACTCGACGGTTTTGCGCGCCCCGCAAGCGAGTTTTCGAGCGCCAAAGGCGAGGCGCGGTTGAAAGCGCTGCACGGCGTCGTAACGCTCGACGGGTTCGGCGAATTCGGCCGCTGCGAATTGGCGGCCGCGGGCGGGCTGCTCGCCTATCTCGACCATGCCGGCAAAGGGGCATTACCGTTCCTCGCCCCACCCGCGCGGCGCACCGCGAGCGATCACATGGCCATCGACGCCGCAACGCGCGAAAGCCTCGAACTAACGGTGAGCAGTTCGGGAACGCGGGCCGGCTCGCTGCTCGATTGCATCGACCGTACCGTGACCGCAGGCGGCGCACGCTGCCTTGCCGCCGATCTGTCCGCGCCGCTCACCGATCGCGCACGGATCGAAGCCCGGCTCGATCTGGTCGGCCATTATGCCGAAGACAGCGCGCGGCGCGCGACCCTGCGTGAAGCGCTGCGCCGCCTGCCCGATATTGCGCGCGCGCTCGGGCGGCTGTCAGCGGGACGCGGCAGCCCGCGCGATCTCGGTGCGCTGCGTGATGGGCTGAACGGCGCCTGGTCGCTTGGCGAGCAACTTGTCCGGACAAACCGGCCGCCGGCCCTGCTCGCTAGCCTCGCGCCCGATTTGTCCGGACATGGCGCGCTGATCGACATGCTCACACGAGCGCTGATCCCCGAGCCGCCGATCGATGCTTCGAATGGTGGTTATATCGCTACGGGCTACGACCCGTCGCTCGATGCACTGCGTGAAACCGGCGGCAGCGGGCGGCGCGAGATCGCCGCACTCGAAGCCAAGATGCGTGTCGAGACCGGCATCAGTTCGCTTCGCATCAAGCATAACAACGTGCTTGGCTATCACATCGAAGTGCCCGCACGCGCCGCCGATCCACTGATGAAGGCGGATTCGGGGTTCACGCATCGCCAGACACTGGCCGGCGTCGTACGCTTCAATTCACCGGAATTGCATGAGGCCGCCGCAACGGTCGGCCAGGCGGGGGCGCACGCCCTCGCCGCCGAAGCCGCGCATTTGGAGGAACTCACCGCACTCGCTGTCGCACAGGCGCCGCAAATCTGCCGCACCGCCGATGCGCTCGCGCGGCTCGATGTTGCCAGCGCGCTTGCTGAACGCGCCGTCGAGGGCGGCTGGTGCCGCCCCACGCTGGTCGATCACGCCTGCCTGCAAATCGACGGCGGGCGGCATCCGGTGGTCGAAGCCGCGGTCGGCAAAGCGGGCGGACGCTTCGTCGCCAATGACTGCCGCCTGGACGAGGCCGATCGGCTGTGGCTCGTCACCGGCCCCAATATGGGCGGCAAATCGACCTTCCTTCGCCAGAACGCGCTGATCGCCGTGCTCGCTCAGACGGGAAGCTATGTTCCAGCGACAAGCGCCATGCTCGGCATCGTCGATCGCCTGTTCAGCCGCGTCGGCGCCTCGGACAATCTGGCCAGAGGCCGCTCGACCTTTATGGTCGAAATGGTCGAAACCGCCGCAATCCTTGCGCAAGCCGGACCGAACAGCCTGGTCATCCTCGACGAAGTCGGGCGCGGCACATCGACCTATGACGGCCTCGCCATCGCCTGGGCGGTGGTCGAGGCGGTGCATGAAGTGAACAAGTGCCGCTGCCTGTTCGCAACGCATTATCACGAGCTGACCCGCCTCGCCGAGAAGCTGAACGCCCTATCGCTCCATCACGTCCGCGCTCGCGAATATAAGGGCGACCTCGTGCTGCTTCACGAACTGGCGGAGGGTCCAGCCGACCGCAGCTACGGCATCGCCGTCGCGCGGCTCGCAGGGCTACCGCCGCCGGTCGTGGCGCGGGCGAAGGCGGTGCTTGCCAAATTGGAAGCAGGCCGCGCGGCGACCGGCGGACTGGCGGCGGGTCTCGACGACCTGCCGCTTTTTGCCGCGCTGGTTGAGGAAACCGCGAGCGATCCGCTGACGGATGCGCTGGCCGAAATTCACCCGGACGCGCTCAGCCCGCGCGAAGCGCTGGAGGCGCTTTACCGGCTCAAAGGATTGGCGGACAATTAGGCGCGGGCGTAGCGCACGTAATGCATGTCGCGCCGCTTCCTGAATCCCAGCGCCTCATAAATCGCGATCGCCGAATTTCCCGGAAAGGCGTGAAGGAACACGCCATCGCCCCGCGCCAGCGCGCGTTTTATGACCACCGCCATTAGCTGGGCGCCGTAACCGTGGCCGCGCGCGTCGGGATGGGTGCACACCGCGCTGACCTCGGTGTAGCCGGGCGGCTTCATGCGCTCGCCCGCCATCGCGACCAGTTTTCCGTCCCGCCGGATGCCGACGAAATCGCCGAGCCGGTGCGTCCCGAGGACGTAAGGGCCGGGCTTGGTCAGCGTCGCCAGTTCGAGCATGTCTTCAGCGTCCGCTTCCCCCAGCGGCTGCCAGCCGGTGTCGCGCGGTTCGGGCGGCGTCCAATCCACGAGGTGCATCTGGTCAAGCAGCGCGGCGAATGTCTGCCGCGCCCCCGTGAGCGGCGGCGGCGGAACCGGCTCGACCACGCCCAGTTCGCCCTCTGCCGGTACAAGCGACGCGAGCGATGTTTGCGCTGCCGGGCCATCATGGGCAGCCGCCCCGAGGATGTGGATGTCAGGCCGGAAGCGCCGTGCCAATGGCCCGCCCATCCCCAGCGCCAAATGCGCGCCGTTAAGCGTGTGCCAGATCGGGCGGTCGAGAACATGCGTCATGACCAACGCTGACCACAGGGCAAGTTGCGCGTCATCCCGTATCCTGCGCTCGAATTACGCGTAGCTGCCGATCGCTTCGAACAGCGCGGTCAGGGCTTCACGTTCTGCCGTGCTCAGTTCGGGCCGCCAAATTTCGAACAACAGGACGACGCGCGTCGCATCGCTGCGGTTCCATGCTTCATGTTCGATCGAATCGTCAAAGATCATGAGCTTGCCCGCCTCGACCTCTCGCGCGTCGTTGCCGACGCGCAGCGCGCAACCGGGCGGCACGATCAACGGCAAATGCACGATCAGCCGGGTGTTGATCATGCCGTTGTGCGGCTTGATGTGGGTTCCCGCTTTCAGGACCGAAAACAGCGCCATCGGCGACCGTCCGGCAATTCGCGGGATCGGCAGATCGGCGAGCGCCGCCATCGTCGCCGGGCAGCGTTCGGCGTTCCCTGCGACCGGTTTGCCCTTTTCCATGAGATGGAACGCGCTCCAGCTCGGATCACCGATCAGCTCGTGGCCGCGGTTCGGACGGTTGGGCTCGCTTTCAACATAGGGGCGCAAACCCGCGTCGCTCGCCAGGACCGCTTCAAGTTCGGTGCGAATCTGCGGTGCATTGGCCTCGAGCGCCGCCGCCCAGGCAAAATCGGCGGGTTCGAAAAACTGGGTGTGCGGCAAACCGGGATAGAAAAAGCTCGTCGGCGCCTGGACATAGGGCTGTTTGGCACCTGCGACGATTTCGACCGCCTCCGCAAATCGCGGTCCTGCGTCGTGCCCTGCCGTAACGTCGCGCAAATGCCCGAGCATCCGTCCATTGGCGGCCTCCAGCGCGGCTTGCGCATGCTGCAGCCGCGCGGCGATGGCCGGCGTGGGATTGGCGCCCTGCGCACTGGAGAGCGCAAAACTATAAAAGGCGCTAGCCGTTCGATCGTCCTCGGCGACATCGCCCCGCAGGATCAGCGCCTCGATGTTGCGCGGCTCGGCGGCGAGGACGGCGTCAAGCGCGGTTGCAGCGGCGGCCTTGTCGCCAAGCCGATGGCAGGCATGGGCCAGCAGCAGGTTGAGCCGGGGCGTGGCTGATCCAGCCGCCGTGACCTGCTCGAACGCCGCCCGGGCCGTCACCGCATCGCCCTGCTGCAGTGCGGACAGTCCCGATCGGGCAACGGCGTTGAGATCGATCTGGCTCACGATGCTATCAAGGAAGGAGTTGATGCGTCCGGTCAAGCGAGGCGTTACAGAAGCCCATGCTCTACGACGCTCTCGACCAACGCCGCGCGATCATCGGACGCCGCGACCTGGCCGACGCGTTGAGCCATGCAAGCACGCGCGGCGAAGCGGTGGCGATCCTCAAGCCCGCGCTCGAGGCCGGCCGCGCCGAGATCGCCAAGCGGCTCGAAACCGTGCCGCAGGACGGGCGGGGGGCGACCCTCGCTGGCGCCTATCTGATCGATCAGATTATCCGGCTGGCGTATGATTTCATCGTCGGCACGCTTTATCGCAGCCACAATCCGAGCGCGGCCGAACGGCTCTCGATCGTCGCGGTCGGCGGCTATGGGCGCGCCGAAATGGCGCCTCACTCGGATGTCGACATCGCCTTCCTGACCCCGTGGAAGCAGACCGGCTGGACCGAGCAGGTCATTGAGTCCGTTCTGTATCTGCTGTGGGATTTGGGCCTGAAGGTCGGCCATTCGTCGCGCTCGCTCGACGAAATGATCCGCATGGCAAAATCCGACCTGACGATCCGCACCGCCTTGCTCGAGGCGCGCTATGTCTGGGGCGACCGCGCGGTTTATGACGACGCCTCGCGCCGGTTCGATGCCGAAATCGTGGACGGCGGCGCACGCGCCTTCGTTGCCGAAAAGCTTGCCGAGCGCGATGCCCGGCACGTGCGGATGGGCGACAGCCGCTACGTCGTCGAACCCAATGTGAAGGAGGGCAAGGGCGGTCTGCGCGATCTCCACGCGCTGTTCTGGATCGGCAAATATGTCCATCGCGTCGGCAGCGTGGCCGAACTGGTCGGCAAGGGGTTGCTGACCGGCCCCGAACTGCGCCGGTTCCAAAAGGCGGAAAACTTCCTGTTGGCGGTCCGCTGCCACCTGCATGTCGTGACCCGGCGCGCGGAAGACCGGCTGACGTTCGACGTCCAGACCGAGATCGCCCGGCGGATGCGGTACCGCGAAGGCGCCGGCCGTTCGGCGGTTGAACGCTTCATGCAGCATTATTTTCTGCAGGCAAAAACCGTTGGCGACCTGACCGGCGTGTTCCTTGCGCACCTCGATGACAGCCTGGCCGCAAAGGGGCGCCGCTTCGCGCTGTCGGGCTTCATGCGCCGCCCCCGCGCCTTGTCGGGTTTCATCCTCGATCGCGGCCGGCTGACGATTCCGAATGACAAATGGTTTCAGGGCGACCCCGTCCGCTTGCTCGAACTCTTCGCCGTGGCCGATCGCCAGAATCTGGAAATCCACCCGCAGGCGATGCGCGCCGCCGCGCGTGATGCCAAGCTGATCGACGCCAGCGTCCGCAACGATCCGCGCGCCAATGCGCTGTTTCTCGACGTACTGACGTCGCGCCACAATCCCGAGATCGTGCTGCGCTGGATGAACGAGGCGACGGTGTTCGGCCGTTTCATTCCGGATTTCGGCCGCGTCGTCGCGCAGATGCAGTTCGACATGTATCACCATTACACCGTCGACGAGCACACCATTCGCGCCGTGGGGCTGCTCTCGCAGATCGAGCAGGGCGCGCTGCAGCAGGACCACCCGCTGGCCAGCGTGATCCTCAAGCAAACCCCGATGCGCCGCGCGCTTTACGTCTCCGTACTGCTGCACGACATCGCCAAGGGCCGCGGTGGCGATCACAGCATCCTGGGGGCGGAGGTCGCGCAACAGCTTTGCCCCCGCCTCGGGCTTAGCGCGGCGGAGACGGAAGCCGTCGCCTGGCTGGTGCGGCATCACCTGTTGATGTCGGCCACCGCGTTCAAGCGCGACCTCGCCGACTTCAAGACCGTGCTCGACTTTGCCGATCAAGTGCAGAGCCACGAACGCCTGCGCCTGCTCCTCGCGCTCACCGTGGTCGATATCCGCGCGGTGGGGCCGGGCGTATGGAATAGCTGGAAGCGGCAATTGCTCGGCGATCTGTACGAGGCGGCCGAGGAAGTCCTGCGCCTCGGCCACAAGCAGACCGGCCGGATCGAGCGGATTGAGGCCAAGCAGGCCGCCTTGCGCCACACGCTGGGCTGGGATCGGGAGCGCTTTGCCAAATATGCGCGGCAATTTCCCGAAAGCTATTGGATCGCCGAACCCGACGACATCTTGTTGTCCAACGCCCGACACGTCTCGGCAGCAGAGGGCGAACCGCTGCATGTCAGCGCGGCGATCTATCCCGCACGCGGCGCGACTTTGGTCACCGTCACCGCGACCGACCATCCGGGCCTGTTCTACCGGCTGGCGGGGGCGATTCACTTGGCCGGCGCCTCGATCATCGATGCGCGCATTCACACGACGCGTGACGGCCTCGCGCTCGACAATTTCCTGGTTCAGGACCCCATGGGGCGGATGTTCGACGAAGCGTCGCGCCTCGAACGCCTGACCGGGACGATTGCCGGTGCGCTCGAAAAGCAGGGCCGCGGCGACAAGCGTCTGGCCGATCGCCCCCCCGTGCGCCCGCGGGCAGATGCGTTCCCAATCGCCGCCAACGTCATCGTCGATAACAAGGCTTCGAACCGCCATACGGTCATCGAGGTCAATGCCCGTGACCGTCCGGCACTGCTGGCCGATCTGGCCCACGCGCTGCTCGACAGCCGCGTGACGATCCGTTCAGCGCATGTCGCGACCTATGGCGAGCGCGCGGTCGACACGTTCTACGTCACCGACCTGATTGGCGAGAAGATTGATACCCCCGCGCGGCTCAAAACGCTGGAGGGGCGCTTGCTGGCGGCCGCAGCGGGTGAAGCCGTGCAGGCTGCCGCCTAGCCGCGAACGCAAACGGGGCGGGTGTCGCCACCCGCCCCGCCTAGTCACATCATCAGTAATCCTAGAATTTGACGCGCGCAGTCACGCCGTAGGTGCGCGGCTCGGCCAAGAACTCGGAGAAGAGCTGGCGGCCACCCGGATATTGCGGGTCGACGAACGGCGCCGAGCTGGTCCCGGCCTGGAACGGCGAGTTGAACGCCACCTGCGCGTACTTCTGGTTGAACAGGTTCTGGCCCCAGAATTCGAGAGCCCACTTTTCCTCCGGACCGCGGATGCCAACGCGGCCGTTCACGACCGGAAAGCCATCCTGCGCCTTTTGCGGGAACAGGTCGGAACCGGTGTTGTAGTCGCCGGTCAAGCGACCATCGACATAGAAGAGCCCTGACAGCCCCGTGTCGCCGATTGGCGGGGTGAAGGTGAACGAGGCGGTCGTCACGAACTGCGGCGCGTTGGACAGGCGCTTGCCCGGCAAGACGCGCAGTGCGGGATCAAGCGCGATGCCGTTCTGATTGCCGACCAGATCGCTGCGGTATTTCGTGTCGCTGTACGTCAGGCCGAGGCCGACGCTGACGTCGCGCGCGGGGCGCAACGCCGCTTCGAGTTCGAAGCCTTGCGCCCGGACGCCATAAGTCACGTCGCTCGCCGCGCAGGTGCCGGTGGCCGCACTCAGATCGTTGTCGGCAGCGCTGCCGCCTACCAGATTCTTACAGCCATCGACGTTCTGAACCAGGAAGACCGTGCCGTTGAACGTGTTCAGCTGGAAATTCTTGAACTCCTGGCGGAACAACGCGACGTTGACCGACAGCTGGCGGGACGAGAATTTCGCACCGAGTTCGTACGCGTTGACCGTTTCCGGATCGAATTGAAGGTTGCCGACCAGTGCCTGCGCACCCGCCTGGCCGCCGAACGGCACGATCGGAGATTTCAGCGCCGAACGATCGAGGTTGAACCCGCCAGCCTTATAACCGCGCGAATAGCTGGCATAGGTCAGCAGCTGGGCGGTCGGCTTGTACGATACGACGGCGGTGCCGGTGAACTTGTGCTCTTTGCGGCGGCTGTTGACCGAGACGCCGTTCAGTTCGGCGGTCGAGTTGCCCTGGCAGCCGAGGCCGATCAACGCGCCGGCGAGCGCGCGCGCCGTTGCCGTGGTCGCCGGGTTGGTGGCATCGTCGAGCAAGGACGCCTGAAGCGCCGGGCAGACCGTGTTGTCGTTGCCGAACGTCGCGTTGAACGTCTTGCGCTCGGTCGTGTAGCGCGCGCCGAGGGTGATCGAGAGGGTGTCGGTCAAGTGGAAGATGTTGTGCGTGAACACCGCGAAGTTGCGGCTGTTCTGGTTGTAGCGGTCGCTGGTCGAACCCTTGTCGTTCAGCGAGTCGAGCAAGGCGAACCCGTTGACGACGTCTGCGGCGCTGATCGGGCCGCTGGCGCCGCCGATCGTGGCCTGGCCGACGCCGGGAATCACGCAGCCGGGGCTCGTCGGCGAGTAGAGGCCGGCCAACCCGCCACCCGAAATGATGCGGCAGGTGGCGAAGCGGCCATATTGGCTGCCGAAGCGAAGATTGTCGGCCACCCGCAGCTTTTCGTCGGCGAAATAGCCGCCGACCAGCCAGTCGAGCTTGTCGTCGAACAGCGATCCCTGCAGTCGCAGTTCCTGGCTGAACGTCTTGAACTGGCGGTACGAGCCGTTGCGGCCCGGCGCCCGGTACAGGATGTCGACGCTCGAATAATCGGTGTCTGATCCCTGATCGGACTTATAGTCGCGATAAGCGGTGATCGACGTGATGTTCGCGCCGCCGAAGTCATAATTGATCTCGCCGGAAATGCCGCCATCGCGCGTCACGCCGGCAAAGCTCCGTCCCGGCGAAACCGAGATTTGCCGGCTATAGGGGTTTTGGAACCGGCTCAGCGGCTGGCCGAGATCGCGCAGCACGTTGATGATGTTGTTACCGTTCGCCGAGAGCGGCGCCAGCGGCGTCGACGGTTCGTTCAGATTGCCGATGAACCCGTTGGTGTCGCGGCTGACATACACGGCGGCGCAGCACTTTTCGTTGCGGTGCGTGTAATCGCCGATGATGCGGACCTTCAAATCGTCGGTCGGCTGGAACAGCAGCTGCCCGCGCACGAAGTAGCGATTGCGGTCGTTGACGTCGGTGTTGTTGGTCGTGTCGTGATAGAAGCCGTCACGATTGACATAAACGCCGTCGATGCGCGCCGCGAGCGTGTCACCCAACGGGACGTTGATCCCGCCCGAAAAGCGGATCTGGTTGTAATTGCCATAGCTCGCTTCGCCGCCGAAATGCAGCCCGTCGAAGCTCGGCGCCTTCGAGATGATGTGGATCAGGCCCGCCGACGCGTTGCGCCCGAACAGCGTACCCTGAGGCCCGCGCAGCACTTCTACCCGGTCGATTTCGCCCAGTTCGTTGAGGCCGATGCCCGAACGCGAGCGATAGACGCCGTCGATGAACACGGCGACCGAGCTTTCGAGGCCGGGATTGTCGCCGACCGTGCCGATGCCGCGAATACGCGCCGAACCGTTTGCTTCCGAACCGGTCGAGCTGACCAAGAGCGACGGCGCCACCTGGTTGAGCTGACGAATATCGTTCGCGCCCGAATTCTGCAGCGTCGCCGCCGACACCGCCGAAATGGCGATCGGCACGTTGCTGACGGTGTCGGCGCGGCGGGTCGCGGTGACGATGATCTCGCCTGCATTATCCGCCACATCGGCATTGGCCGCCGTGCTCGCCGTCGGCTGGGTCGTCGACGGCGGGGTGTTGTCCTGCGCCAGAGCGGGCGTCGCGATGGCGACGACGGCCACCGACATCATCAGCTGGAAAGTGCGCATCCTATCCTCCCTGTTACGGCTTTCTTGGGCCGCTTTGACAGGTAGGTTAGAAGCGAATGTGCAAAATCGCCACAGTTGCCGCAGCGCAGCATCGGAGAAGCCGGACAAGCTGCGGCATTAATGCCACAGCTCCCGAACGGCTATTTTGGGGCGATGACCATCAGCATCTGGCGGCCTTCGAACCGCGGATGCTGCTCGACCTTCGCAATTTCCGCTACGTCACCCTGCACGCGGATAAGCAGGTTCATGCCCAGCTGAGTATGGCTGAGTTCGCGGCCGCGGAAGCGCAGGGTGACCTTCACTTTGTCACCTTCACCGATGAACTCGTGAATTTTTTTCATCTTGGTGTCATAATCGTGATCGTCGATGTTCGGCCGCATCTTGATCTCTTTGATCTCCTGCGCCTTCGACGATTTGCGCGCGAGATTCGCCTTTTTCTGCGCCTCGTACTTGAACTTGCCGATGTCGAGGAACTTGGCGACCGGCGGATCGGCGTTGGGCGACACTTCGACCAGATCGAGACCCACTTCGCGCGCCTGCTCCATCGCTTCGCGCGTGTACATCACACCCAGATTTTCGCCGTCGCCGTCGATCACCCGCACCTTCGGCGACTGGATGAACTCGTTATAGCGGGGGCCGTTTAGCGGCATCGGCGGCTGCCCCAGCGGGCGGCGCATCATTACTGGCGGTGGGATAGGGTAGACTCCTGCATTGGTTTCAGTGCTGATTTAGGGATTTTGGCGCGAAAACGAAAGATGCACCCGCAATTAGCCATATGGCTGTGACGATTCCGTCACGATGGCTGCTTGAGGTCCGGCGGCGTCGCCTCGTCGCGCAACCAGGCGATGGCGTCTTCGACCGTCATCACCCGCTGTCCCTCGCTGCCCAACGAACGCACCGCGACGGTGCCCTCCTCGGCCTCGCGCTTGCCGACGACCAGCAGGTGCGGAACCTTGGCCAGCGAGTGTTCGCGCACCTTGTAGTTGATCTTCTCGTTGCGCAGATCGCCCTCGGCGCGCAGCCCCGCCGCCGCCAGTTTGGCAATCACGTCATCGGCGTAAGCGTCCGCATCGCTCACGATCGTCGCAACGACCGCTTGCACAGGGGCCAGCCATAGGGGGAAGCGCCCGGCATAATGCTCGATCAGGATGCCGATGAAACGCTCGAACGTGCCGACGATCGCGCGGTGGAGCATGACCGGGCGGTGCTTCTGGCCGTCTTCGCCGACATAGGACGCGTCGAGGCGCTCGGGCAGCACCGTGTCGGTCTGGATCGTGCCGACTTGCCAGGTCCGGCCGATCGCGTCGGTAAGGTGGAATTCGAGCTTCGGGGCGTAGAACGCGCCTTCGCCGGGCAGTTCCTCCCAGCCCCATTCCGCGGTATTGCGGCCCGTCGCCGCCACCGCGTCGCGCAGTGACTGTTCCGACCAGTCCCACATCTCCTCGCTGCCGAAGCGCTTGTCGGGGCGCAGCGCGAGCTTGATGGCGTATTTGTCGAAGCCCAGGTCCTTGTAGACGCTGTCGAGTAGATCGCAGAACGCGGCGACTTCCTCGACCAGTTGATCCTCGCGCACGAACATGTGCGCGTCGTCCTGGGTAAATTGGCGGACCCGGAGGATGCCGTGCAGCGCGCCGTGCGCTTCGTTGCGATGGCAGCAGCCGAACTCGGCCATGCGCAGGGGCAGGTCGCGGTACGATTTGATGCCCTGCTTGAAGATCAAAACGTGCGCCGGGCAGTTCATCGGCTTCAGCGCCATCCACTGCGCGTCCTTGGAAACGAGCTCGCCCTCGTCCTCGGTATTGGGCACCTCGTCAGGGATGACGAACATGTTCTCGCGATATTTGCCCCAATGGCCGGACTGCTCCCATTGGCGCGCGTCCATGACCTGCGGGGTCTTGACCTCGACGTAGCCCGCGGCGTCGAGCCGGCGGCGCATATAGGCCTCAAGCTGGCGCCAGATCATGTAGCCCTTGGGGTGCCAGAATACCGAGCCATGCGCTTCCTGCTGGAGATGGAACAGGTCCATGTCCTGCCCAATGCGGCGATGGTCGCGCTTGGCGGCCTCCTCGAGACGGACGAGATGCGCGTCGAGCTGCTTTTTGTTGAGCCAGCCGGTGCCGTAAATGCGGCTGAGCTGCGGATTGTTCTGGTCGCCGCGCCAATAGGCACCCGACACGCGCATCAGCTTGAAAGCGTTAGGATCGAGCTTACCGGTCGACTGCAGATGCGGGCCGCGGCACATGTCCATCCAGTCGCCCGAGCGATAAACGGTCAGCTCCTCACCCGCGGGCAGTTCGGCGGCCCATTCGGCCTTGAAGCTCTCCCCCTCGGTCTGCCATTTGGTGATCAGCTTGTCGCGGTCCCACACTTCGCGGACGAGTTTCTGGTCGCGGCCGATGACCGCGCGCATCTCTGCCTCGATCGCCGGCAGATCCTCGTCGGTGAACGGACGGTCCTTTGGCGCGAAATCGTAATAAAAGCCGTCATCGGTCGACGGGCCGAAGGTGATCTGCGTGCCCGGAAACAGGTTTTGCACCGCCTCGGCGAGGACGTGCGCGTAATCGTGACGCGCAAGTTCGAGCGCATCCGCCTCGTCGCGCGCGGTGACCAGCGCCAGGCTGGCATCCGCTTCGAGTGGCCGGTCGAGATCGCGCAATTCGCCGTCAACGCGCGCGGCCAACGCGGCCTTGGCCAGCCCGGGCCCGATCGCGGCCGCAATCTCTCCTGGCGTGGTGCCGCGCGCGACCTGGCGCACGGAACCATCGGGCAGGGCGATATCGATCAGGTCGGACATGCCCGCGCCCTTAGGCGAGCGCAGGCATCCCCATCAAGTTTTAGCGGAAGCGCGAACTCTTGTGATCGAGATCGACCATCGGTTTGCCCGCCGCTTCCTGGGCATGGTCGTACGAGTCTGACCTGCTGCTGTTGTTCTTCATCTGCGACGAGACATTGGCGAACGTGTCCCCAATATCCTTCTGCATGTCACCCATGTGCGTCATGACATAGGCCTGCATCGCCCCCTGCAGCACCGCGCCGTTGACGGGGCGTTGCTCGATCGCCGCGGCGACCTTTTCGCCCATCACGGGTTTGCCCACCGTCTTCATATAGCCTTGCCCGCGCGCGGCCGATTCGCCGGTCGCGTCGGCCGCCTTGAAGCTGATCCACACCCGCGTGCGACCCTGGCTGGCCTCGCGGAAAGTCGCGACGACCCGGCCGACGGTCTTGCCGTCGCGCGAGCATGCCCAGGCGACCGAATCGTCGGGGGTGCGTTCAATTTCGCAGGCACTCTCGCTCATCAGCCCGGCGCCAAACCCTCCCGGCACGGACACGTTTTGGGCGCGAAGATAGGCGTCGTGAAGCGGCACGTTGTAGATCTCGCCCCCCGCAAGATCGCCGTGCAGGTACATACCCCCAAGCACGGTTCCAGCACATGCACAGCCCATCAACATCTTCGACATGTTTGCAGACTCCCCTGAAATCTCGGGGTGCAAACTAGGTTCGAAGCCTTAACAATCAGCCAAAAGGGATGACCGCGTTGTTTACGTCATGCCCGATATCTGCGCGCCCGAGATAGGGGATGCGCGACCGCTCGCACCAATAGCGCGCGATCTCCTCGACCTCCTGGCCGAAATCGGGATCGTTGGCAGGCATCGGCTCGCAACGGCCAAGCATCAATCCCGCAGCGCGGCGCACCGCCGGCTGGCTGGTGACGTGGAACAGCATCCGGTCGATGCGATAGGCATGCTCGTCGACCTCCTCGATCATCAGCACGCGGTCGCAAAAGTCGGGCTCGAGCGAGGTGCCCATCAACGCCGACAATACGGTCAGGTTGAAGGCGAATTGCGGGCGTTCGGCGCGGGGGGGCGCAATCAAAGCATCGAGCGCGCGCTCGATCGCCGCCTCGCCGCCCTCACGCCGCACATCGGCGGGCATCGGCCCGTGGAGCACGCGCCCGATCCCGGATTTGAACAAACCGGCGAGAAGGAAACCGCCGTCGCTATAGCCCAGATACGTCTTGGTCCGCGCCGCCTCGCCCAATCGCGCGACTGCCGCCTCGGCGATGCGCCCTGCCCCATAACCGCCACGGGCAAACCACACCGCGTCGAACGAGGGATCGTTGGCGACATCGACAAAGGCGTCCTCGCGCACCTGGTCTGGCCCCGCAAAATGTCCCGAGGACAGGAAACATTGCGGGTGGAACAGGATTTCCGCGCGATGGCCGGCAATGGCGCTGACCCGTGCGGGCACTTCGGCGGGCAGCATATTCGACGGTGCGACAACGGCTATCCTCATCGTCCCAGAAACCGCTAGGGGCCTCCCGATGGCAAGCTATTTCTTCGTCGGTCTGGGCGGATCGGGCATGCTGCCGCTCGCCGAAATCGTCAAAGCGGGCGGTGCGGAGGTCTCAGGCTCCGATCGCGCCTACGACCAGGGCCGCACGCCCGAGAAATTCGACGCGCTCAGGGCCGCAGGGTTTTCGCTGCACCCGCAGGACGGCTCAGGGGTACGGCCGGGGCAAATCATCGTCGCCAGCGCGGCGATCGAAGAGACCGTCCCGGATATCGCGCGAGCCAAGGAACTCGGCCTCGAGCGCCTGACCCGCGCCGAATTGCTCGCGCGCCTGCTCAACGCCGCGCCGGTGTCGGTCGCAGTCGGCGGAACCAGCGGCAAATCGACGGTGACCGGCATGACCGGCTGGATCCTTGCCGAAGCCGGGCTCAACCCGACGATCGTCAATGGCGCCGTGATGCGCAATTTCGGCAGCGCCAGCCGCACCGGCGGCGGCGGCGTCATGCTCAGCGAAGTCGATGAAAGTGATGGCTCGATCGCGCTGTACCGCCCGACCGTCGGCATCGTCACCAATATCGCGCTCGATCACAAACCGTTGCCCGAACTGCGCAACCTGTTCGGAAATTTCGTCACCGCCAGCCAGCATCCGGTGGTCAATGCCGACGATGCGGAAAGCGCCAGCCTGCCGGGTTTGCGCTTCGGTTTTTTCGAGGGTGCGGATGTGCGCGGGAGTGCGCTCGAGGAATCGCCGAACGGCATTAGCTTTGACGTAAACCATCGCGGCAGCGCCGCCCGCATCACCCTCGCCGTGCCGGGCAAGCACAACGCCGCCAACGCTCTGGCCGCCATCGCCGCCGCGGTTTCGCTCGACATCCCGCTGGCGCAAGCTGCCGCCGCACTGTCCACCTATCGCGGCATCGCGCGCCGTCTCGAAGTCGTCGGCGAAGCGGACGGCGTCACCGTCATCGACGATTTCGGACACAACCCGGACAAGATCGCCGCGACCATCGCGACGCTCGGCGCCTTTCCCGGCCGCCTGCTCTTGTTCTTTCAGCCGCACGGCTATGGCCCGCTCAAGCTGATGGCCCGCGAACTGGGCGAGAGTTTTGCCAGCAATATGCGCCCCGGCGACCACCTGATCGTCAGCGACCCAGCCTATTTCGGCGGCACGACCGACAAGAGCGTCGGCAGCGGCGCGCTCATCGCCCACGTCCCCGGCGCCGAGCATATCGCCAGCCGCGACGATTGCAGCGTGCGCTTGCTCGAACTCGCGCAGCCCGGTGATCGCATCGTCGTCATGGGCGCGCGTGACGACAGCCTGACCAGTTTCGCGCGGGGATTGCTCGACACGCTCGCCGCCCGTAACTCCTAGGGAAAGGGAGCGGGCATGGCCAAACGACTGACACTGTACATCATGATCGGTCTGGTCGCCGGCATTCTGGTCGGCGCGGTGATGCACGCGACGTTGGCCCCGGACACGGTCGCCGAGGTCGACAAGTGGTTCAAGATGATCACCGACATCTTTTTGCGGCTGATCAAGATGATCGTCGGGCCGCTGGTGTTCGCGACGCTCGTCGCGGGCATCGTCCACATGGGCGACACCGCGTCGCTGGGACGCGTCGGCGCAAAGACGATCGGCTGGTTCATCGGTGCGACGCTCGTTTCGCTCACGCTCGGCATGGCGATGGTCAATCTGCTCCAGCCAGGCGTCAATTCGGGTCTCGATCTGTCGCGCGCGGTCGGCAGTTCGGGCATCGACGCCAAACATGTCGATATCTTCACGACGATCACCGAGATGGTGCCCAAATCGTTCTTCGAGGCGATGGCCAACACGACGATGCTGCAGATCGTCATTTTCTCGACCTTTTTCGGCGTCGCGCTGACCGCGGTGGGCGACAAGGGCAAGCCGATCATTGCCGGAATCGACGCGCTGGTCGAAGTGATGCTGACCGTCACCAACTACGTCATGCGCGTGTCGCCGGTCGCGGTGTTCGCGGCGATGACCAAGGCGGTCGCGGCCAACGGGCTCGGCGTCCTTCTCACCTTCGGCAAGTTCATCGGCAGCTTTTACTTAGGTCTTGGCGTTTTGTGGCTGGTCCTGCTGCTCGCCGCATTCGTGATCATTGGGCGCCGAGCCGGAGAACTGATCCGCTACATCCGCGATCCGATCCTGCTCGCCTTTTCGACCGCCTCGTCCGAAGCCGCTTACCCGCGCACGCTCGAGGCACTCGACAAGTTCGGCGTGCCCAACCGCATTTCGAGCTTCGTCCTGCCGCTGGGCTATTCGTTCAATCTCGACGGCTCGATGATGTACATGACCTTCGCGTCGATTTTCATTGCGCAGCTCTACGGGATCGAGCTGACCATGGGGCAGCAGATCACCATGCTGCTGACGCTGATGCTGACGTCCAAGGGCATGGCCGCCGTCCCGCGTGCCTCGCTCGTCGTCATCGCGGGGACGATGGCGCAGTTCGGCCTGCCCGAGGGCGGCCTGGTGCTGATCCTCGCGGTCGATCAGTTCCTCGACATGGGGCGCACCGGCACCAACGTGGTCGGCAACGCCGTCGCCACCGCCGTCGTCGCCAAATGGGAGGGTCAACTCGATCCGCCCGAAAGCCCGATCGTCACCAATCCGCCCGCCCCATCCGCCCATCACGGCACCGCCCATCCGGCGCCGCGTGAAGGCGAACCAGGATATACCAGCTGAGGAGCTTGCCATGATCGACCGCATTTTCCTGAAGCACCCGCGCTCCGTCGACGAAGGCTATTGGGAGCATTTCCGCGTGGCCGGCTCGTTCGGCGTGGCGATGATCGGCGGCGGCCTCAAGGCGTGCGTCCACGCCATCCTGCCCAATGCTTACGAAACCGCGGGCAGCGAAACGATCAAGCGCCTCCACACCATCATGGTGCAGAAACGCGGCGCCAAGCGCGACGCAACGATGCAAATGCTCGAATGCGAATGGATCATATGATCCGCCCAGCATGATGCACGCACAGGCCCGGCCCGACAATCTGATTGCTGCGCATCGCCGCCCCGGCGCGGGGCCAACGATCCTGTTCCTGCCCGGCTACGGCAGCGACATGGCGGGCACCAAGGCCGTCGCGCTCGACGAATGGGCCGTCAAACGGGGCCAGGCGATCGTCCGCTTTGATTATCGCGGCTGCGGCCTCAGTGGCGGGTCGTTCGAAGACTTCACGCTCGATCACTGGCGCGAAGATACCATCCGCGTGCTCGATTCGATCGACGGACCCGTCGTGCTGGTCGGATCGTCGATGGGCGGCTGGCTGATGCTGCTCGCGGCGCTTGCGCGGCCGCACAAGGTCGTCGGCTTGGTCGGGATCGCGGCGGCGCCCGATTTCACCGAATGGGATTTCGACGCGGAGACCCGGGCAGTGCTGGTTTGCGACGGGCGGATCACCGAACCGTCGCCCTATGGCGGCACGACAACCTATACCTATGCCCTGTGGGAATCGGGACAGCGCAACCTCCTGCTCGGCGGGCCGATCGCGATCGATTGCCCCGTCCGCCTGCTGCACGGCCAGGCCGACCCGGATGTGCCGTGGAACCTGTCGCTCGACATCGCCCAGCGGCTGCGTTCAGACGATGTGCAGGTGACGCTGATCAAAGATGGCGATCACCGGCTGTCGCGCCCGCAAGATATCAAGCTGCTGATCGCGACGGTGAAGAAGTTGCTGGAGACGCTGTGATCCTCGCTTTGCTGGCCGCCGCAGCGGCCGCCCCGGCCAATGATGGCCGTTACGATGCCTGCGTCACGCTCGTCCGGTCGAACCCCGCACAAGCCGTTTTCGCCGCGCAAAGCTGGCGGATCGAAGGTGGCGGCGTCCCCGCGCGGCAGTGCGAGGGCCTGGCTTATGCCGCCCAGAAAAAGTGGCTTGAGGCAGCAGCGGCGTTTGAAAACGGGGCAAAGCTGGCGATGAGCCAGGCCGATGCTCGCGCCGCCGATCTGTGGCTGCAGGCGGGCAATGCCGCGCTCGCCGCCAATGACGCGACGCGCGCCGTGACGTCGCTCGACGCGGCGCTCGCGACCGGCGTGCTGGCCGGCGATGCGGCGGGCGAGGCGCATCTCGATCGCGGTCGCGCGCATGCCGCGCTGGGCCATCAGGCAGCGGCGCGCGCGGATCTCGATGCGGCACTCAAGCTCGTCCCCGACGATCCGCTCGGCTGGCTGCTCTCGGCCACGCTGGCCCGCCGCGCGGGACAGCTGCCGCGCGCGCTCGACGACATCCAACAGGCGATGAAGCTTGCGCCCGACGATGCCTCGATCGCGCTCGAAGGCGGTAATATCGCCTATGCGATGGACAAGCCCGACGCCGCACGCACGGCGTGGGAGGCCGCTGTCAAGCTGCAGCCGAACTCCCCCGCCGCCAGGGCGACGGCGGACAATCTGGCTCAGCTCGGCAAATAAGCTCAGCCGTTGACGATCTGCCCGCCATTGGGGTGGAGCACCTGCCCCGACATGTAGCTCGAATCCTCGCAGGCGAGGAACAAATAGCTCGGCGCGACTTCGTTTGGCTGACCCGGCCGCCCCATCGGCGTCATCGCGCCGAACGTGGCGAGCTTTTCTGGCGTCGACCCGCCGAACGGGTTGAGCGGGGTCCAGATCGGCCCCGGCGCCACGCCATTCACGCGGATGCCCTTCGCCACGATCTGTTCGGACAATGACCGCGTGAAGGCGACGATCGCGCCCTTGGTCGCCGAATAATCGAGCAGCTCCTTCTCACCGGCATAAGCGGTGATGCTCGTCGTGTTTATGATCGCCGCGCCTTTTTCGAGGTGCGGCAGCGCCGCCTGCGTCAGATAGAACATCGAATGGATGTTCGACTGGAATGTCCGCAGCAATTGCTCGGGCGTTATGTCCGCCAGGTCCTTGTCCGGATGCTGCTCCCCCGCGACATTGACCAGTATGTCTAGCTTGCCGAACGCCTTAATTGTCTTCGCGACCACCGACTTCGCAAAATCAACATCGCCGAGATCGCCCGCGATCAGGATCGCCTTGCGCCCCTGTTTCTCGACATAAGCCTGGGTCGTTTTGGCGTCCGTGTCCTCCGCGCCGCCGAGATAGACGATAGCGACGTCGGCGCCCTCACGCGCAAACAGCGCTGCGACTGCGCGGCCGATCCCTGAATCCGCGCCGGTTACGATCGCGACCTTGTCCTTGAGCCGGTTCGACCCCTTGTAACGCGGCTCCCACTCAGGCGCAGGATCGAGCTCGGCCTCCACCCCGGGCATGCGCGGTTGTTCGTCGATGGGCGGGATAAACAGAGGATTTGTCATCCCTGCCAAACGGACTCGCCGCCAGCCCTGTTCCGCACTAACTTGTTCGCATGAAATATCTCCACACCATGATCCGCGTATCCGATGTCGATGCCACGCTACGTTTCTTCGACCTGCTCGGGCTCAAGGAATTGCGGCGGTTCGACAATGAGGCGGGGCGGTTTACGCTAATCTTCTTGGCGGCCCCAGGGGATGAGACGGCACAGGTCGAACTGACGCACAATTGGGACGAGGCCGGCTATGGCGAAGGCCGCAATTTCGGGCATCTCGCTTACCGCGTTGAGGATATCTATGCGACCTGCCAGCGGCTGATGGACGCCGGGGTGACGATCAAACGACCGCCGCGCGACGGGCACATGGCGTTTGTCCGCTCACCCGACAATATCTCGATCGAGTTGCTGCAGGACGGCCATCTGCCGCCGCAGGAACCCTGGGCGTCGATGCCCAATACCGGGCATTGGTGATGCTCGAAATCGCCCGCATCCCCGCCTTGAGCGACAATTACATCTGGCTGGCGCACGATCCGGCGTCGGGCGAGACGGCGGTGATCGATCCGGCGCAGGCGGCGCCGGTGCTCGCGGCAGCAAATGAGCGCGGCTGGACCATCACCCAGATCTGGAACACCCACTGGCACCCCGATCACACCGGCGGCAATGCGGAGATCGTCGCGGCGACGGGCGCGAAGGTGACCGGCCCCGGCGCCGAAGCCGCGCGCATCCCGACGCTCGACGTGCAGGTGGCCGAGGGCGACATGGCCCGCCTGGGCAACATCGAGGCGCAGGTGCTCGACGTTCCCGCGCACACCGCCGGGCATATTGCCTATTACCTCCCCAGTGAGGGGACCGCATTCGTCGGCGACACACTGTTCGCGATGGGCTGCGGCCGCCTATTCGAAGGCACCGCCGAACAGATGTTCGCCAACATGCAGAAACTGGCGGCGCTGCCCGGCGACACAAAGGTCTATTGCGCACACGAATACACCCAGTCGAACGGCCGCTACGCCCTCGCCGCCGAGCCGGACAATCAGGCCATCCGCGCGCGCATGGCGCAGGTCGATGCTGCCTGTGCACGCGGCGACGCGACCGTGCCCACGACCATCGCCGAGGAGCGCGAGACCAACCCGTTCATGCGCGCGAAATCTGCCAAGGAGCTAGCTGAACGAAGAGCCGCCAAGGACGTTTTCAAGGGATAGGAGATACGCCATGCGCCACCTACTTCTCGCCCCCCTGTTGCTGCTGAGCGTGGCCGCGACCAACGATCGCGACGCCGCGGCCGTCGACAAGGCACTCGCCGGCAAGGTGGCGGGTCAGCCCAAGAACTGCCTCAGCCGCTTCGAGGCCGACCGGATGAGCACCCATGATGGCTTGCTGCTGTTCCGCGTGAACCGCAACCTCGTCTATCGCAACGATGCCAACAACTGCCCCAACCTGCGTGAGGATGACATCATCCAGACCAATTTGTACGGCAGCAGCCAATTGTGCCGCGGCGACATCTTCCAGATCATCGACCGGACCGGCGGATTCACCCGTGGCGCTTGCGCCCTGGGTGACTTTGTGCCGTACAGAGCCCCGCACTGATTTAGCGGGGACCTTTGGGGGATGAAGTATCGGCTTTTCGCTTGCCTTGCCGGCTTGGCACTAGCCAGCCCCGGCCATGCCAAGAAAGATCCGCAAGCTGAGATCGCCGAAGCATTGAAGGACAAGGCGCCCGCTGGCGAAGAACGATGCCTTAGCCTCCGGTCCGCCGCCAATCTGCGCATCGTCGGCACAACCACTGTGTTGGCGCGCAATTTCGGCACCGTTTATCGCAACGATCCCCCGGGCGGATGTCCTGCGCTGACCATGCGGACACGTATTCTCACCGGTAACGACCGCGACGCGAAATTGTGCATCGGCGATTCATTAACTGTGGTGGACGCCGAAACTGGCGAGCCGCAAGGAGCCTGCCGAATGGCAAAGTGGCAGACTTACAAATCGGTAAAATAGAGTTCAGCCCTTGTACAACGCGTCGAGCCTGGCGCCGTAAACTTCGCGGATTTTGTGGCGACGGATTTTCAGGCTCGGCGTCAGCATCTCGTTGTCGATGGTAAAGGCATCGCAGGCGAGTGCGACGCGGCGGACCTTTTCGATCACCGACAGCTGCGCGTTGACGCGGTCGACCGCCGCCTGAACCGCACGCTGGACCGCCGGCAGGCCGCACAGCTCGCCATGGTCGGCCTTTTCGCCATTCTCGACCGCCCAACTGGTCAGCCATTCAGGGTCAGGCACGATCAGGCCGACCAAATGCGGCCGCTTGTCGCCTGAGACCATCGCCTGAATGATTTCGGGCTGAAGGGTCAGCATGCCCTCGACCTTTTGCGGACTTACATTGTCGCCCTTGTCGTTGACGATCAGGTCCTTCTTGCGGTCGGTAATGACCACGCGGCCGCGTTCATCGATATGTCCGACATCGCCGGTATGCAGCCAGCCATCCTGCAGCACACGGGCGGTTTCTTCGGCGTTGTTCCAGTAACCGTGCATCACGAGTTCGCCGCGGACGAGGATTTCGCCGTCCTCGGCGATGCGCACTTCTGTATCGGGCAGCGGCGGGCCGACCGTGTCCATCTTGATCCCCGCCTTCGGTCTGTTGCACGAAATCACCGGCCCTGCCTCGGTCTGGCCATAGCCTTGCAACAGCGTCAGCCCGAGCGAGTGGAAGAATACGCCGATATCGGGGTTGAGCGGCGCGCCTCCCGATACCAGCGCCTTGATCCGCCCGCCGAAGCGCTGCTGAATTTTGGGGCGCAGCGTCTTGCCGATGAACAGGTCCATCGGCTTGTCCCAGAACCGCGACTTGCCGCGCAACTCCTTCTCGCCGAGCGACAGCGCGCGCTGAAGCAGCGCGGGGGCGATGCCGCCCTGCTTCTCGATCGTCTTGATCATCCGCGCGCGCAGCACTTCGAACAGGCGCGGGACGACCACCATGATCGTCGGGCGGACCTCCTCAATGTTCGATGCGAGCTTTTCGAGTCCTTCGGAATAATAGATCTGCCCGCCGATCCCGATCGGGAAGAACTGCCCGCCCGAATGTTCGTACGCGTGGGACAGGGGCAGGAACGACAGGAACACCTCGTCGCCCCAGCCGAAATCCTCGCTGATGACGGTGCAGCAGCCATTAACGTTGTGCAGGATCGCACCGTGATGCTGCTGCACCCCGCGCGGCGCACCGCCGGTGCCCGAGGTGTAGATGATGCAGGCGAGGTCGTCGCGCGCGAAATCGGCCCCGGCGCGGGTTCCCGCCACGTCCGCCGGATGCGCAGCGATTAGCTTGGCCCAATCATGAAATTGGACGTCGCCCGATTGCCCGACGCGCAGGTCCTCGATGCCGATCACGGCATTGCAGCTGTTCGCACGCAGCACCGCTGGAAGGAGCGGCTTGGCCAGCTTGGCGGTCGACACGATAACCGCCTTCGCCCCCGAATTGTCGAGGATGTGCTGGTGATCGCGCTCGGTATTAGTGACGTAGGCGGGGACGGTTATGCCTCCCGCGGCCATGATCGCCAGGTCGGCCATCAGCCATTCGGGGCGGTTCTCGCTGACCAGCATGACGCGGTCGCCGCGGGCGATGCCGATCGACGTGAGACCTTGCGCCAGGCTCGAAACCTGCTCCGCCACCGCGCGCCAGCTTTGCGACCGCCAGCCACCCTCGGTCTTGCGCCAGAGGAACGGGGCGTCGCCCTTCTCCCCGGCGCGCGCAAAAAACATGGCGACGAGATTGTCGAAGCGTTCGAGCGTGCGCATCATTCTCCCCTGCACCGCGCCGTTTGCCGGCGTCGGTCTATTCGATCAGCGACGATCCTATGCGCGGATCGATCGCGCCGCGCCAGCCCGCGGGCGTCCATTCGATGGCGCAGAGCTTGGAGGTGAGGTCGCTCGGCGTGACCGTTTGGCCCATCGCGCTCATCGCACCGGCCAGTCCCGCCAGCGATGTGCCCTGTTCGACGAGCAGCTGCTTGCCGCCGAAATAGAGGTTGGGCTGGGCCATCGCCTGTTCGGCGGGCAAGCGCCAATCGATATAGGCGATCAGCGTTTTGAGCACATGCGACGGGATGCGCCGTCCGCCCGCAGAGCCGACCGCGAACACGGGCTTGTTGCCCTTGAACACAATCACCGGCGACATCGACGAGACCGGCCGCCGCCCGCCGGCGACCGCATTGGCCATCGGCGACCCGCCTGGCTCGGTCGGCTGGAAGCTGAAGTCGGTCAGTTCGTTGTTGAGCACGAAACCGCCCGAGACCAGCTGGCTGCCGAAGCCGCTTTCGACCGTCGAGGTCATCGACGCGACATTGCCCGCATCATCGACCGCCACGAAGTGCGTCGTGCCCTTGATCTCGCCGCTCAGCGCCGCGACGCGCTTGGGCGCCCCAGGCGGATTGCCCGCGGTGTAAGCGGGCAGTGAGGCATCCTCGCGGATCAGCGCGCTGCGGCTGCGGACGTAAGCCGGGTCGAGCAAACCGGCGACGGGCACTTCGACCTGCGCGATGTCGCCCGCCCATTTGTCGCGATCGGCATAGGCCAGCTGCATCGATTCCCCGATCAGGTGCCAGGCGACGGGCGAATCCTTGCCCAGCTTGGCCATGTCGAAGCGTTTGAGCATCCCCAGCGTCTGCAGCACGGTGAAGCCGCCGCCCGAGGGCGGCCCCATCGTGCACAGCTTGTAGGCGCGATAATTCATGCAAACCGGTGCGCGTTCGTGCGCACGATAGGCGGCGACATCGGCCAGTGTCATGTCCGACGGATTGCGCGGCGCGCTGCGTACCGTCGTCACGATATTCCGCGCGATCGGTCCGGTGTAAAAGCCGGCGGCGCCTTTCGCCTGCAGCGTGCGGAAGGTGCGCACCAGCGCGGGGTTGTCGACGAACTCACCGGTCTTCTTCGGCCGACCGTCCTGCCAGAAGAGCGCCTTCGCGCCCGGAAAGTCCTTCATGATCGGCGCGGTCGGCGCGAGGATCCCCGCCATACGTGGCGCGACGGCATAATGGCCCGCCAGCGCGATCGCCGGATCGAACAGCCGCGCCCAGGGCAGCCTGCCCCAATTCTTGTGCGCCATCGCCATCAACGCGACATTGCCCGGCACGCCGACCGACTTGCCGCCGGGCCAGGCCTGGATGAACGGGAGCGGCTTGCCGTCGGTGCCGAGAAAGCGCGACGCCGTGGCGGCCTTGGGTGCCGCCTCGCGCCCGTCGATGGTCGACGTCTTGCCGGTCTTCGCATTGTAATAGACCAGCAGACCGCCGCCGCCGATGCCCGAGCTCTGCGGCTCGACCACGGTGAGCGCGAGCATCATCGCCATCGCCGCGTCGGCCGCCGTGCCGCCCTTGTCGAGGATCGCCTGGCCCGCGGCGGTCGCGCGCGGATCGGCGGAAACGGCGACGCCCTTGGCGGCGATGGGCGTGGCGACGAGCAGGGAGGCGCCTGCGAGCAGCAGTCTTTTCATCGGCGGGACGCTAACCCCGCCCGACCGCCTCGGCAATGGACGCGAAATTCTCGGCGCGCAGCCTGTCCGCCAGCCCGGCATTGATCCGCCGCGCGAGGCCCGGCCCTTCATAGACCAGCGCACTGTACAATTGCACCGCGCTCGCGCCCGCGCGGATCCGCGCCCAGGCGTCGTCGGCGCTGGCGATTCCGCCCGCCGCGATCAGCGCGATCTGCCCGCCTGCTGCCTCGCGGAACAGCCGCAGCGCATCGAGCGCGAGCGGTTTGAGCGGTTCGCCCGACAGCCCGCCGGCTTCGCGCGCATGGCCCGACTTGAGCGGCGGGCGCTCGACCGTAGTGTTGCTGACGATCAGCGCGTCGATCTTGGCGTCGACGCTCGCCTTGACGATCGCATCGGCCTGCCCGCCATCGAGATCGGGCGCGACCTTCAGAAATACCGGTTTGCTGCCCCGCACTGCCGCCACCGCCAGCAGCAACTCGGTCAACGGCTCGCCCTGCAGGCCGCGCAGGCCGGGCGTGTTGGGTGAGGAAATGTTGATCGTCAGGTAATCGGCGACATCGCGGAACGCTTCGACGCCGATCACGTAATCCGCGATGCGGTCCGCCGTATCCTTGTTGGCGCCGACATTGACCCCGATCACGCCACCGCCGCGCCGCTTGCGCAGGTTCGCCAGCGCGCCTTCGATGCCGACGCTGTTAAAGCCGAACCGGTTGATCACCGCGCGATCGGGCACCAGCCGGAACAGCCGCGGCCGCGGATTGCCCGCCTGCGGCAGCGGGGTGACCGTGCCCACTTCGACGAAGCCGAAACCGAGCGACAGCATCGCATCGGGCACCTCGGCATGCTTGTCGAAGCCCGCCGCCAGCCCGACGGGATTGGGCAGGTCGAGCCCGCCGACTTGCATCGCGAGCAGCGGATCGTGCTTCACGGGATGCACCGGCAGCGCCTTCAGGGCGTTAATCGTCATGCGGTGCGCCGTTTCGGCGTCGATCATGAACAACAGCGGCTTGGCCAGCGCGTAAAGCATGGCGGCCGGTAGCAAATGCTGCGGTGGAGGGAAATCGACCGGATCGTCCGGCTGCGTGTCGATTCCATACAATACGAATCGATGATTCGAGACCATTGTTTCGCTTGCGACCCGAAGGGCTTCGTTGGCTTGCCTGCGAGGTTCCTTTACCTTCACGGTCCGGCGGACGATCCAGTCTGCCGGGCCGCTTTTCTTTCTACCCCCGTTCCGATAGTCTCACTTCGGGGTACAACAGGGTCGCGAGGTCTCCGTCGTCGCTATGAGCGCGGTCACGCTCGATTATCGTCTGCCGGACGACGCGTTTCGCGACCGCTTCTCGCTATTCTATGAATTCAAGGCCGACCTGCCGCATTTCGCCGATGACGAGCGCGCCGACCTGGCCCAGGTGCGCTTCCTGCTGTCGGGCGAGAACGCGTTGTACCGCTTTGCCGATGGGCATGAGACCCCGGCACCGCGGATCCAGATCGTCGGCCCGACCACCGGCCCGACGCACGCCAGCGCCGACGGACCGATCCACATCTTCGGCGCCGGCTTGCTCGCCGCGGGCTGGGCGCAACTGGTCGATGTCGACGCGTCGCTGCTGGTCAACCGCGTGGTCGACGCCACCGAACTGTTCGGCGCAGCGGCAACCGAGGCGTTCGACGCGCTGAAGAGCGCCGAAAATCTCGATCACCGGGTTCGCATCGGCCACCGCCTTGCCGAGGGTCTTGCCAAGCGCGGTCCGGCCGGCGTGACGGGCTTCACCAAGACCGTCGACGACTGGTTGCAATCGTCGCATTCGCCCGATGTCGAATGTCTCGTTCGCGCCTGCGGCATCACCCGCCGCCAAGTCGAGCGCAACTGCAAGCGCTATTACGGCGCCCCGCCGAAAGTGCTCGCGCGCAAATACCGCGCGCTCCGCGCCGCGATCGCCCTCGCCAAGGGCGAAGCGAACGCCGACACGCTGCTGGCGGAAGGCTTTTACGACCAGTCGCACCTCATCCGCGAAGTGAAGGCCTTCACCGGCGTCACCCCCAAGAAATTCACCGAGGATCTGCCGACGCTGGCCCAACTGGTGATGAAGCGGACCGAGATCGAGGGCCTCAATCCGCTCATCACGCAGACCTAATCCGATACCCCAGCAGAATCGGTGACTTTCGCGCGCGCTTCCCTATATGGAAGGCATGTCCAGAAATGCCGCCGCCCACGCCGCCGCCGAGCGCGTCGCCGACTATGAGCATGGCTGGTCCGCGGACATCGAAACCGACTTCGCGCCCAAGGGGCTGAGCGAAGACACCGTCCGCTTCATTTCGGCGAAGAAGAACGAGCCCGAATGGATGCTCGACTGGCGGTTGAAAGCCTATCGCCACTGGCTGACGATGACGCCGCCCGATTGGGCCAAATTGAACGTCCCGCCGATCGATTATCAGGACGCCTATTACTACGCCGCGCCCAAGGCGAAGCCCAAGCTGGGCAGCCTCGACGAGGTCGATCCCGAAATCCTCCGCGTTTACGAAAAGCTCGGCATTCCGATCGAGGAGCAGAAAGTGCTCGCGGGCGTCGAGGGTGCGCGCAAGGTCGCGGTCGACGCGGTGTTCGACAGTGTTTCGGTGGCAACGACTTTCCGCGCCGAACTCGAACGCGCGGGGGTCATCTTCCGCAGCATCTCCGAAGCCATCAAGGAATATCCCGATCTCGTCCGCAAATGGCTCGGCAAGGTCGTGCCGATGCGCGACAATTATTTCGCCACCTTGAACTGCGCGGTCTTCAGCGACGGCACGTTCGTCTACATTCCGGAGGGCGTGCGCTGCCCGATGGAGCTGTCGACCTATTTCCGCATCAACGCCGAAAACACCGGTCAGTTCGAACGCACGCTGATCGTCGCCGACAAGGGCTCTTACGTCAGCTACCTCGAAGGCTGCACCGCGCCGATGCGCGACGAGAATCAGCTACATGCCGCGGTGGTCGAACTCGTCGCCCTCGACGATGCCGAGATCAAATATTCGACCGTCCAGAACTGGTATCCCGGCAATGCGGATGGCCTCGGCGGCATCTACAATTTCGTGACCAAGCGCGCTTTGTGTCAGGGCAAGCGCAGCAAGGTCAGCTGGACGCAGGTCGAAACCGGCAGCGCGATCACCTGGAAATACCCTAGTTGCGTTCTCAACGGCGAAGGCTCGGTCGGCGAATTCTATTCGGTCGCGGTGACCAACAACCGCCAGCAGGCCGACACCGGCACCAAGATGATCCACAACGCGCCGAACACGCGATCGACGATCGTTTCCAAGGGCATTTCGGCGGGCCGCAGCGACAACACCTATCGCGGCCTTGTCCGCATCGCCCCGCAGGCCGAAGGCGCGCGCAACTTCACCCAGTGCGACAGCTTGCTGCTCGGCCCGGACTGCGGCGCGCACACCGTCCCTTACATCGAGGTCCGCAACCCCAGCGCGCAGCTCGAACACGAAGCGACGACCAGCAAGATCAGCGACGACCAGCTGTTCTACGCCCAGCAGCGTGGCCTCCCGACCGAGGAGGCCGTGGCGCTGATCGTCAACGGCTTCGCCAAGGAAGTGCTGCAGCAACTGCCGATGGAATTTGCGGTGGAAGCGCAGAAGCTGTTGGGGATCAGCCTTGAGGGGAGCGTGGGGTGAGAAATTTTCTGATCACCTCAATCGCGTTGCTGGTGGCGTTGTCAGTTTGCATTTGGATGCTCGCGGCCGGTTTCAGCGGGACAATACCTTGGAAGCCGGTCGGTATCGCCGATGGCGTTATGCTGTATTGCCCGCCTGCAGCGGCCATCGGCCTAATCTATTACTATGCGAGGCTTTGGCGCGAATTGGCGCACGATTGGATACGTGGTGATGCTGAAGATAAATAACCTCCACGCCACCGTCGCCGACAAGCCGATCCTCAACGGCCTGTCGCTCAGCATCAATGCGGGTGAAATCCATGCGATCATGGGGCCGAACGGCGCGGGCAAATCGACGCTGGCCTACAC
>DATJIN010000064.1:0-3017 GCA_035493275.1 Sphingomonas sp.
GCGCGGCGAGCGATGCCGCCATGAGACCTTTGCCAAGCGACGAGACCACGCCGCCGGTTATGAAAATGAACCGCGCCATGGGAGAATAGCCCTAGCCGCGCGGACGCCGTCCGCGCAACCCACGGGCCCAAAGATTGCTGGTATTAGTTGCTGTTGGCGGGTGCAGCGCCGTTCGCCAGAGCGGCATCTGGCGTGGTCGGCTGAGCCTGGCCACCGAGCGGAACCGGCGAGTTGGCCGGAGCCTGCGGTGCCGGAGTCGGCTGCGTCGAAACCGCGCCCTTGAGCGACGTATCGACCGTGCCGGGCGCTGCGCGATGCGCCGAAATCACCGCCATGGTAATGCACAGAATCACGAAGATACTGGCGAGAATTGTCGTCGCGCGCGTCAGGAAGTCCGCAGCCCCGCGCGCCGACATCAGGCCCGACGGGCTGCCGCCCATGCCAAGCCCGCCGCCTTCGCTGCGCTGCATGAGAATCACGCCGACAAGGGCAGCGGCGACGATCGCCTGGACGACGAGAAGGAAGGTCAACATGGCGCGCCACATAGGGGCGGCGCGCCCGAATCGCAATTGGACGGTCAGGCAGCCCGGATAATCGGCACGAAATCCTTGGCGGTCAGGCTAGCCCCGCCGACCAGCGCGCCGTCGACATTGGCGACGTGAAGCAGTTCGGCGGCGTTCGACGGTTTGACCGAGCCGCCGTAAAGAATCCGCACATCGGGGCCGACCTTGGCGCGGATTGCGGCGTGCATAGCGGCGACATCGGCAGCAGACGGCGTGCGGCCGGTGCCGATCGCCCAGACCGGTTCATAGGCGACGACGCAGCGTTCGAAGGCATCGGGCAGCGAACCGTCGAGCTGGTTTTCGACCACCGCGATGGCTTCGCCCGCGTCGCGTTGGTCGAGCGTTTCCCCGACGCAGACGATCGGTTGCAGTCCCGCGTCGAGCGCCGCCTGCGCCTTGGCGCGGACGACGGCATCGGTTTCGCCATGATCGGCGCGGCGCTCGCTGTGCCCCACGATGCACAAAGTCGCACCCGCCTCGACAAGCATTGCGGCGGCAACGTCTCCGGTATGCGCGCCCTGCGCTTCGGGCGAGCAATCCTGCGCCCCGATGCGGATAGGCCCGGCCTGGGCGGCGGCGGGCGCGATGAGGGTGAAGGGCGGGCAGATCGCGACGTCCACGTCCTCATGCGCCGCAGCGGCAATGGCGGCGAGTTCGGACAGCGCCGCGCGGCTGCCATGCATTTTCCAGTTTCCGGCGATCAGCTTGCGTGTGTGCATGGGGGCGCACTATGGGCGTTCCGACTTTCCCTCAAGGGCGCCCAATGCTCCAATTTTTCCGCAAATATCTGACTTCGCCGGCGGTGCTCGGCCTGTTCGCGCTGATCATGCTCGCCTTCATCGTCACGGGTGTCGGCGTTGGCGGCGGGGGCGGCATCAGCAATCTGGCGGGCGGCACCGGCGGCGGCGTCGCCAAGGTTGGCAGCTATGCGATTTCCGACGTCGAGGTCGAACGCCGCGCCAAGGTCGCGCTCGATGCCGCGCGGCAGGAGAACCCGACGCTCGATATGGCCAGCTTCGTGGCACAGGGCGGCGTCGAGTCGGTCACTGAACAGCTGATCAACGGGCGCGCCGTGGAAGCCTTTGCCGACGCCAACGGGTTGGTGGCGTCAAAGCGGCTCGTCGATGGGCAAATTGCCTCGATCCCCGCATTCAACGGTCCGACGGGGACATTCGACCGCAATACCTTTCTCAACGTACTGGCGCAGCGCAAGATCAATGAGGCCGAGCTGCGCCAGGATTTCGCGCGCGAAGCACTGACCCGCCAGCTGCTCGTGCCGATCAGCGGTGCCACGCGCATGCCGGTCAATCTCGTGACCCCCTATGCCGCTTTGCTCGTCGAGCGGCGGGACGGCCATGTCGCGCCAGTTCCTTCAAGCGCGTTCGCCAATGGCGCCGCGCCGACCGATGCGCAGCTTGCGGCATTCTACCAGGCCAATCTCAAGAGCTATACCGTCCCCGAGCGGCGGGTGATCCGCTACGCGGTGTTCGATCGCACCGCGGTCGCCGCGCAGGCCGTTCCGACCGAGGCCGAGATCGCGGCCGACTATAAGAGCAACGCCGCGTCGTATCAGGGCAGCCAGCTGCGCGGCCTGACTCAGGCGATCATCGCCGATCAGGCGAGCGCCAATGCCGTGCTCGCGCGGATCAAGGGCGGCCAATCCTTCGCGGAGGCGCTGAAGCCGCTCGGGCTCGAGCCGCTTACTGTCGTGCCGACCAGCCGCGCCGACATGACCAAGGCGGCCGGCGCGGCGATCGCCGACGCGGCCTTTACCGGCAAGAAGGGCGATCTCGCCGGGCCGGTCAGGTCGTCGCTTGGTTTCGTCGTCTTCCGGATCGACCAGATCGTCGACAAGCCGGGGAAGACGCTGGAACAGGCGCGTGCCGAGATCATCACGCGTGTCGCCGCGAAGAAATCGAGCGACCTGCTGGCCGACAAGGTCGGCAAGATGCAGGACGCGATCGACGGGGGCTCGACGTTTGACGACGTGGCCAAGGCAAACGGCATCAGCGTGTCCCAGTCGCCGCCACTCACCGCGATGGGCAGCGACCCGGACAATGTGGCGTACAAGCTGCCGCCTGAATTCGGCGCAATGGTCCGCGACGCGTTCGGCGCCGAACCGGATGACGACGCCCAGGTGGCGACGCTCGCCGATGGCAAATTCGCTTTGTGGAAGCTTGACCGTGTGGTCGCCTCGGCACCGCGTCCGCTGGCGCAGATCCGCCAAGGGGTCGCCAATGATTTCATCGCCGATCGTGCCAAGAATGCGGCCAAGCGCGTCGCGCAGGGTATCATGGACGCGGTCAATGGCGACAAGCCGCTCGACCAGGCGGTTGCCGCCGCGGGCGTCAAGCTGCCGCCGGTCCAGGTGATGGGCGGGCGTCGCCTCGAAATCCTGCGCGATCAGGGCAAGGCGCCGCCGCCGCTCGCGCTGATGTTTGCGATGCAGAAGGG
>DATJIN010000065.1:0-2729 GCA_035493275.1 Sphingomonas sp.
AGTGCTCGACCCGATGACCGCGTACCAGATGGTCCATATCATGGAGGGCGTCGTCGAACGCGGCACCGCGACGGTGCTGCGCGACCTCAAGCGCCCGCTGTTCGGCAAGACCGGTACGACCTCGGGTCCGACCAACGTGTGGTTCGTCGGCGGTTCGCCCGATCTCGTCGGCGGGCTGTATCTCGGTTACGACGTGCCGCGCTCGATCACGGTTTCACGCCCGCGACGCTGATCGTCGACGGTCCGTTCTGCGTCTATCAAGGCGCCAATCTCGGCAACAAATGTTTCCGCAACTTCGGCAATATGCGCGGCGCCGGGCCGCAGACGATGCGCTGGGGCGTCGAGCAATCGCGCAACCTGATGACCGTCCGTGCGGCGAGCCAGACGGGGATGCAGGCCGTCGTCCAGCGTGCGGCCGATCTCGGCGTGTCGCCTCCCGGCCATCCTTATCCGCAATTCCTCTCGATCGCGCTGGGCGCAGGCGAGACGACCGTGCTCAAGATGGTCAACGCCTATTCGATCCTCGCCAATAACGGTCGGGCGTTGCGTCCGACGCTGATCGATTACGTCCAGGACCGCCACGGCAAGACCATCTACCGCGCCGACACGCGCCCGTGCGACCGCTGCAACGCACCTGATTGGGACGGCAAGGCGATGCCGCGCCCGCCGGTGCGCCGCAAGCAAGTGCTTGACCCGATGACCGCCTATCAGATGGTGCACATTATGGAGGGCGTCGTCGAACGCGGCACCGCGACCGTGCTGCGCGATCTTAAGCGCCCGCTGTTCGGCAAGACCGGTACGACCTCGGGCCCGACCAACGTTTGGTTCGTCGGCGGTTCGCCCGATCTCGTCGGCGGGCTGTACCTGGGCTACGACGTGCCGCGGTCGATGGGCGGTTATGCCCAGGGTGGCACCATCGCTGCGCCAGTGTTTAAGCAGTTTGCCGCACAGGCGATGAGGGACATGCCGCCGGTGCCGTTCCGCGCCGCGGGCGGCGTGCGTATGGTCCGCATCGACCGTCGTTCGGGCCAGCGCGTTTATGGCACCTTCCCGGTCGACGACAGCGATCCGAAGGCGGCGGTGATCTGGGAGGCGTTCAAGCCTGAAAGTGAACCACGCCGCTCGGTCCGCCGCGAAGACTTGCCAAAGGTCGCGGCGAAACAGGCGAAGGCAGCAGCAGGTGCCGAAACCGGCCGCGACGACGATTTCTTGCAAAGGCAGGGCGGGATTTACTAGGCGTTCCCGGTACGGATCGCCGTGTCCCCGCGCAGGCGGGGATCCAGACGACAAACACTTCTGCGCCCCCGCCTGTGCGGGGGAACAGCCATTTGAGGTAGATTACCAATGCGCGCCGAAGCGCAGGCACATGCCGATCAGATCAACGCCGCGCTCGCGCTGCTCCGCCGCTTTCTCGATTGGGACCGCGCGCTGAAGCGACTCGACGAGCTCAACGCGCAAGTCGAGGACCAGTCGCTGTGGGACGATCCCAAAGCGGCGCAAATCGTCATGCGCGAACGCCGCCGGCTGGAGGAGGCCATCAGCGCCACGCGCAAGATTCAGAGCGAACTCGACGACACGCTCGAGCTGATGGAGATGGCCGATGCCGAGGGCGATCAGGCGATGTCCGACGAAGCCCTGGCCAGCCTCGCCGACCTTGCCGAGCGGGCTGAACGCGACAAGGTCGCCGCGCTCCTCGCGGGTGAGGCCGATGGCAACAACGCCTATGTCGAAGTCAATTCGGGCGCGGGCGGAACGGAGAGCCAGGACTGGGCCGAAATGCTCAGCCGGATGTACACCCGCTGGGCCGAACGCCACGGCATGAAGGTCGAACTGATCGATCATCACGCCGGCGAGCAGGCGGGCATCAAGTCCGCAACGTACCTGCTCAAGGGCGAAAACGCCTATGGCTATGCGAAGACCGAGAGCGGTGTGCACCGCCTCGTTCGCATCAGCCCATATGATTCAAACGCGCGCCGCCACACCAGCTTTTCGAGCGTCTGGGTTTACCCCGAGGTCGACGACGATATCGAAATCGAAATCGCCGAAAGCGATCTGCGCATCGACACCTATCGCGCGTCGGGCGCGGGCGGGCAGCATATCAACACGACGGACTCGGCGGTGCGCATCACCCACATCCCGACCAACATCGTCGTCGCCTGCCAGAACCAGCGCAGCCAGCACAAGAACCGCGCCGAAGCCTATAAACAGCTGCGTGCGCGTCTCTACGAACACGAACTGCAAAAGCGCGAGGCCGAAGCCAACGCCCAGAATGCTGCGAAAACCGACATCGGCTGGGGGCACCAGATCCGCAGTTATGTGTTGCAACCCTATCAGCTGGTAAAAGACCTGCGCACGGGCGTGACTTCGACCTCGCCCTCGGACGTGCTTGACGGCGATCTCGATCGCTTCATGGCAGCGGCGCTCAGCCAGCGCGTGACCGGCGAAAAGGTCGATGTGGAGGATGTGGACTGATGCGCTTTTTCTTGCTCGCTGTGCCCCTCTCCCTCGCGGCATGCCAGGCGCAGCCCCAGGCGCATAAGGACGACGCCGAACTCAAATTTCCCGCCCCCGCGCGTCCGGTGAGCAAAATCGTTTCCCCGCGCTGGTCGGACGAACCCACGCGCGACCGGTCGGGCGAAGCCATGGAGGTGATGGACCGCGCAGGCATCGCGCCGGGCATGACCGTTGCCGATATCGGCGCCGGCGAAGGCTATTACACCATCCGGCTG
>DATJIN010000066.1:0-10172 GCA_035493275.1 Sphingomonas sp.
CCCGGCCGAGCCCTATGAGGTCAATCCGGTCGTGGAAAAGGCACTGGACCGCATCTTCATCCTCCATGCGGACCACGAACAGAACGCCTCGACGTCGACCGTGCGTCTGGCCGGGTCGTCAGGCGCCAATCCGTTCGCCTGCATTGCGGCGGGCATCGCGTGTTTGTGGGGTCCGGCGCATGGCGGTGCGAACGAAGCCGCGCTCAATATGCTGCACGAAATCGGCACTGTCGACCGTATCCCCGAATACATCGCCCGCGCGAAGAACAAGGACGATCCGTTCCGCCTAATGGGCTTTGGCCACCGCGTGTACAAAAACTACGATCCGCGTGCGACGGTGATGCAGCAGACCGTGCGCGAAGTGTTCAAGGAACTGAAGGTCAATGACCCGGTGTTCGATGTCGCGCTGAAGCTTGAGGAAATGGCGCTCAACGATCCTTATTTCATCGACAAGAAGCTGTTCCCGAACGTCGATTTCTATTCGGGCGTGATCCTGTCGGCGATCGGTTTCCCGACGACGATGTTCACCGTGCTGTTCGCGCTCGCGCGCACCGTCGGCTGGGTGGCGCAGTGGAACGAGATGATTTCCGATCCCGAACAGAAGATCGGCCGCCCGCGCCAGCTCTACACTGGCGCGACCGAGCGGAACTACGTGCCGATCGACAAGCGCTGATTGCGAAGGCGTCGGCGCGCCACCGCAAAACTGGCCGAGGCATAAACGGTCGCCGCCACCAACGCGGCGACCGGCTGGGCGACCAGTGACCCGAACAGCATGACCGCGGCATAGGCGGGCGCGTCGCCGCGCCACCACAGCGGCTCGCCGGTCGCAACCTCGTCCTCGCTGGCCATGACCGTGTCAGCGGCGAGGACGATCGCCAGCGGGACCACGCCCCATTGGCCGCTCGCCTGCCACAACCAGCCGGCGGCGCCCGACAGCCCGATTAGTGCCAGCACATCGGCAGTGCGGTTGGTCCAGCTTTGCGGGCGGCCCTCGACCGCACCCAGGGCGCGCAAGGCACGCAGCGCCACGATCAGCAGGATCAGCGCGCCTGCGGCCGGGGCCAGCCAGCCATAGCCCACCGCCGCCACGAAGCCCGCGGCCAGTAGCGCTGCCGCCCCGCCCGCCCAGCGCAATTTATGTTCCACACCGAGCAGGCGTTCGGCCACGAACAACGCCGCCTTCTCGACGATCCGCCCGCAAATCCCGCGCCGTGGGCGCATCGACGCGCGTAGCCGCGCCTCGTCGACCGCCGCCACCGCATCGGGCGCGTCGAGCGCAATCAGTGCGCCCTGCCGCCCGGCATTGACGCGCAAGGCGCCCTGCTGCACCGCCCGCCGCACCAGCGTCGACGCCAGCGACCATTCGGGCGCGAGTCCCTGTGCAGTTTCCGCCACCATATCCCCCGGCAGCGCGGCCCAGCCGGCCCAACGCGTCGTGCCGTCGATGAGCTCGTAGCGCGCGGTGTTCAGCTCGTTGGGCAGGCAGGCGAGCGTTGCGGTCGATCCTTCGGCCATCGCCGCAACCAGCGCCCGATCGAGCAACGTGTCTGCGCCGACGAGCAACACGCGATCATTGGCGTCGACGGTCCGTGCTTCTGCAGGCGCGATGACGCGCGTGACGCCGCCTTCGCGCAAGGCGCGGTGCAGTGCGGCATCCGCTCGCGCTTCGAGCGGTTCTTCCAGTTCGATGAGACCGATCAGCGCCACAAACGCCCTCCCGCGCCCGGATTGGCCATTACCCACAGATTTGTCGAGCCGTGCCGCTTACCGCTTGGCGACGTTCGTGTTACGCCGTCCCCATGACGGGGGAAGCGAGAGTCGTCGGGCTGCACCAGCCTTTTGAGGAGCAAACGGTGGAGCCGTATGTCGAGCCGGCCTACCCGCCGGAAGAGCCCGCGCGCGAATGGCGCAGCCCTGCCTTGCTTGTCCTCCTCGCGCTGGCCGGCGCGGCCTGGCTGGGGTTTGTCGGCGCGCTGGTGATGCCCGAATTGCGGACGGCGCTGCCGCCCGCGAGTGGTGCGGCGGCGCTGGCGGTGATCGCTTTGGTCCCGCTGCTGTTCCTCGTCGGCATCTACACATTGTTCGCGCGCGGCAGCCGGGCCGAGGCGCGGCGGCTGCGGTTGATGATCCAGGCGCTGCGCGGCGAACAGGCCAACATGCAGGCGGCGATCGACGCCGCGACCGATCGCATCATCATCCAGCGCGCGCAGATCGAGGAGGGCGGTGCCGCCCTCGGCGCGACCGGGGAACGCGCCGCGAGCGATTTGCGCGCCATGAGCGAGAGCCTGCGCGGCGATCTCGACCTGCTCGGCCGCCACGCCAATGCGCTCAAACAGGCGACGGCAGTGGCGCGCGCGGACATGGCGCTGCTGCTCGGCGATGTGCCCAAGGCGCATGTCCAGACGCGCGAAATGGCGGCCAGCATCGATACCGCGGCACGCGCCGCACTCGACCATGCCAAGGTGCTGACGGAACAGGTCGGCGCGCTCGCCACGCAGAGCCATGACGCGAAGGTGCTCGCCGAAACGAGTGCCGCGGCGCTCAGCGAGGGCAATGCCCGGGCGGCGGAGCAGGCCCAGGCCGCGCGCTCGGCGATTGCCGAGGCGACGTCGGCGCTGACCGAGGGCGTCGATGCCGCGCTCGACCGTGCGCATGTCGCGACCGAAGGCGTGCGCCAGGGGCTGGCGGCACAGGGCGCAGCGCTCGAAGCGTTTGTCGGTTCGGCCGAACAGGCGATTGCGCGGAGTGGCGAGCAGGCTGGCGCGGCGGCACAGGCGCGGATTACCGAACTGGAGGAACGCGTCGCGGCCCTGGGCGCGCTGCTCGAGAGCCAGAGCTCGGCGACGCGCACTGTGCTGACCGATCTGGCCGGCGCGCTGGGCGAAGTCGACCAGCGGCTCGGGTCGTTCAGCGGCCATGACGAAGTGCTGGGCCGCGCCGAGGCGCGCCTGCGCGCGCTTGACGCCGGCGCGCGCGATCTCGGCGAAGCGCTGCCGATGCTGCTGGATGGTGCCAGCCAGCGGCTCCAGGCAGCGGGCGAAACCGCCAGCGAAATCACACCGCAAATCCGCGCGCTGGCAGGCGATGCCGAACGCGCCGCAAGTCACCTGGCGGGTCTCAGCGATACCCGCCGCAGCGCCACCGAACTAGGCGACACACTCACTCAGGCGCTGGCCACCGCTGAAGCACTCAGTCAGCAGGCTGGCGGGCAGTTGGTCGATGCGCTGCTCCGTGTCCGCGAAGTCGCGGCTTCGTCGGCCGACAAGGCGCGCGAGGCCATCACCGCCGCAATTCCCGATGCGGTCGGACGGCTGTCGGAAGAAGCGCGCCGGGCGCTGTCCGAAACCATCGCACAGGAAGTCGAAGCCAGCGTCGGCGCGGTCACCGCCGCGATCGAACGCGCCGTTGCCGTCTCCCGCAAGGCCAGCGCAGGGATCAACGAGCAATTGTCGGCGCTCGACGAACGCGTCGCCATCGCGGATACGCGCCGCGATCTTGCGTCACAGGTCGCTTTGCTCGTCGAATCGCTCAATTCGACCGCGATCGATGTCGCCAAGCTGCTCTCCACCGAAGTCGCCGACACTGAATGGGACGCCTATCTGCGCGGCGATCGCGGCGTGTTCACCCGGCGCGCGGTGCGTCTGCTGTCGGGCGGCGAGGCACGCAGCATCGTATCCTATTATGGCGAGGATCCCGATTTCCGCGATGGCGTGAACCGGTACATTCATGACTTCGAAGCGATGCTCCGCCAGGTGCTGTCAACGCGTGAGGGCAATGCGCTGGGCGTGACCCTGCTCTCGTCGGATATGGGCAAGCTCTACGTCGCGCTGGCCCAGGCGATCGAACGCCTGCGTTCCTGACGATTTTTCTGTCCTACACCGGGCAGTTTCGCGCATGGCGGGTGAATGATTTCATGCCTCTCCCGACACTGCGCACGCCGCACATTAGCACTTGTGAATCGATCGGCCATCACGGGCGTTGAAGCCGCATGAAAAGCATCGTTCCCCTGCTCGCCCTCACGCTTGCGGCTTGTCAGCAGCAACCCGCGGCGCCGGCAAACCAGGCAGCCCCGGATGTCGTCGTCACGCCCACACCAGCGGCGGACAACGCGACGACGAACAGCGTCGCGGCATCCAACGCGGTCGAACCCGTCATCCCGACGCCCCAGCCGACCGTTCCCGCTGACGACAAGAATTGGCCGCCGGCCCCGGGCACGCCCGGCGGACTGCCCGATGACCGCCGGCCGTTGGCCGAAGGCAATCGCGACATGATGGGTCCGCAGGGCGCGGCGTCGGCCCTCGAAACCTATGTCGCCAATGTCGAGGGCAAGCACTGGACCCGCGCGCATCAGCAATGGGGCAGCGACGCGCAGGCGATCGCGTTTGAAAAGCGCTGGCGCGATGCGTCGGAAGTCCACGGCCTGATCGGCACTCCCGGTAATGCCGAAGGCGGCGCAGGTTCGATCTATTCGGAAGTGCCGGTGCAATTTTACGGCATTCGCCTCAACGGCACCCGCTTTAATTCGATCGGCAAGGCGGTGCTACGCCGCGTCAACGGCGTCGACGGCGCCACCCCGCGCCAGCTCAGCTGGCATATCGACAGCATCACGTTGAAGGACACGCGCTAGCAGCCTAGGTTGACATCATGTCTACCTATGCCGCCCGCCTCGCCGCGCTTCGCGCGCAACTCGCCGCTGATCGTCTCGACGGCTTCGTCGTCCCGCTGACCGACGAGCATATGTCCGAATATGTCGGCGATTATGCCAAGCGGCTGGAGTGGCTGACCGGGTTCAAGGGGTCCGCGGGCGCAGCAGTGGTGCTGCCCGAGGAAGCGGCGATCTTCGTCGACGGCCGCTACACGCTGCAGGTCCGCCAGCAGGTTTCGGCCGATCACTGGCAGTATCAGGGCGTGCCGCAGACGAGCATTTCGTCCTGGCTCAAGGATCATGCCCCCGCGGGCGGGCGGATCGGCTATGATCCGTGGCTGCACACACGCGATTGGGTCAAGGCGGCATCCGAGGCGCTGGCGGCCAAGGGGGCGGAACTTGTTGCGGTCAAACGCAACCCGCTCGATCTGGTGTGGTCGGACCGGCCGGGCATGTCGGAGGCGAAGCTCGCGGTGCAGGACGAAGCACTCGCGGGCAAATCGGCCGCCGCCAAGCGCGCCGAGATCGCCGATTGGCTGACGGCCGAAAATCTCGACGCGACGGTGATGACCGCGCTCGATTCGATCGCCTGGACGTTCAACCTGCGCGGCGAGGACGTGTCGCACACGCCGGTCGGGCTGGCCTTCGCGATTGTCCATGCTGACGCCACCGCCGATTTGTTCGTCGCGCCCGACAAGGTGCCCGCCGATGTCGCGCAGGCGCTCGGCAACGGCGTCCGCCTCCATCCGCGCGAAGCCTTCGCCCCCGCGCTTGAGGCCCTCAAGGGCAAGCGCGTCGCCGCCGATCCCGAACGTGCCGTCGCGGCGGTCTTCGCGGGCCTCGAAGCGGGCGGCGCGCAGATCGTTTCCGTTCGCGATCCCGCCGTGTTGGCGAAGGCGATCAAGAACCGCGCCGAGCAGGCTGGCCAGCGTGCGGCACAGGCCCGCGATGGCGCCGCGCTGAGCCGCTATCTCCACTGGCTGTCCGTCGAAGCCCCGAAAGGCGGATTGACCGAGATTTCGGCGTCGGACCAGCTCCGCGCATTCCGCGAGGAAACGGGCAAGCTCCGCGACCTGAGTTTCGACACCATCTCGGGCGCCGGACCAAACGGCGCGATCATGCATTACAAGGCGTCCGAAGAGACCAACCGCCCGATCGAGCCGAGCTCGGTCTATCTGTGCGATTCCGGCGGGCAATATGAGGATGGCACCACCGACGTTACGCGGACGATCTGGGTCGGCCCCGGCGAACCGCCCGCCGAGGTCAAGGACCGCAACACGCGCGTGCTCAAAGGCCATATCGCCATTGCGACCGCCGTCTTTCCCGATGGCACGCGCGGCGGGCAGCTCGATGCCTTTGCTCGCGCCGCGCTGTGGCAGGCGGGCGTCGATTATGCCCATGGCACCGGCCACGGCGTCGGCGCGTTCCTCGCAGTCCACGAAGGGCCGCAGCGCATCGCCAAGCCCGGCGGCGGGCAGATGGGCACCGACGAGCCGCTGCGTGCGGGCATGTTCCTGTCCAACGAGCCAGGTTATTACAAGCCTGGCGCATACGGCATCCGCATCGAGAATCTGGTGCTGGTCGAGCCGCGTGAGATCGCCGGCGCGGAGGGCGATTTCCTCGGCTTCGAAACGCTGACCTTTGCGCCGATCGACAAGACGCTGATCGAGCCCTCGCTGCTCAGTCCGCAGGAGATTGCCTGGCTCGACGCCTATCACGCCCGCGTGCGCGAGATCGTCGGCCCGCAGCTGGAAGGTGCGGCAAAGGCGTGGCTCGAGGAGGCGTGCGCGCCGCTCGCTGCTTGACCAAGGCCGCGCCCGACCAGAGCCTGGCAGATCACGGCCCCGCGGCAATGGCGTCGCGCGGACTCACCTATCCGTTTGGCGAAACCGTGCCCGATTACGGCGCCGTCGTCGAAATCGTGCCCGGTGTCGGCTGGACGCGGCAGCTGGTGCCCGGCTCGCTCAAGCACATCAACTGCTGGCTGCTGGAGGACGATGGCGGGATCGCGGTGGTCGATACGGGGCTCAACCTGCCGCACACGTCCGAAAATTGGGCGAAGGCCATTGCCGGGCGGAAGGTTACGCGCGTCATCTGCACGCATTTCCATCCGGACCATGTCGGTGCGGCGGGGACGCTTTGCGCGCAGCACAATGCGCCGCTTTGGATGACGCGCGGCGAATGGCTGACGGCGCGTTTCCTCGTCGCCGACGTGCAAGACGCACAACCCGCCGAGGTCACTGCGATGCGGCGCGGCGCGGGCTGGAATGATGCGCAGATCGACGATGCGGCGAAACGGGGCTGGGGCAGCTTCCAGACGATCGTTTCGAAGATGCCCGCAGGCTTCACGCGGCTGCAGGATGGTGACCGCGTCAAGGTCGGCGCCGGCGAATGGCGCGTGGTGACGGGTGCCGGCCATTCGCCCGAACATGCCTGCCTGGTCGACGATGCGCGACGCCTGATGATCGCGGGTGACCAGGTTCTGCCGCGGATCACGTCGAACGTCTCGCTCGGGGTGATGGAGCCAGACGGCGATCCGCTCGGCGAATGGCTCGCCTCGATTGCCAAGCTCCATGCGCTGCCCGAAGACCTCCTCGTCCTCCCCGCGCATGGCGAGCCGTTCACCGGGCTGCACGCCCGGCTCGAACGGCTGGCCAAGGGGCATCGCGACGGGTTGGATCGCCTCGCCAAGCATTTGCAGGGCGAACCGAAACGCGCGGTGGATTGCTTTACGTCGTTGTTCAAACGCCCGATCGACGGCAGTGTGCTCGGGCTGGCGACCGGCGAGACGCTGGCCCATCTCCGCCACCTCGAGCGGCGCGGACGCGCGGTGAAGGAAGACCGCGACGGCGTGTGGTGGTGGCGCGCGGCGTGAAGCGCGGTTAGGCTTGCGCGATGGCGACCATCGCGGTCTATTCGCTCAAAGGCGGCGTCGGCAAGACGACGGTGTCGGTCAACCTTGCATATTGCGCCGCAATCCTTGGCGGTCACCGCACGCTCCTGTGGGACCTCGATCCGCAAGGCGCCTCGACCTTCCTGATGGGGCTCAATCCGCGGCAATCGGCACGCAAGATTTTTGCCAAGGATATGCCGCCCGCAGAGCTGATCCGCCAGAGCGCGTGGCCGGGACTCGATGTCCTGCCGGCGGACGCGTCGCTGCGCGGGCTCGACAAGCTGTTCGACACGATGGGCAAGAAGCGGCGGCTGGCCAAGCTGATCGCGGGGCTGGCCAAGAGCTATGATCGCATCGTGCTCGATTGCCCGCCAGGGCTGACCGAGACGAGCGAGCAGGTGATGCATGCGGCGGACCTGATCATCGTGCCGGTGATCCCGTCGCCGCTGTCGCGGCGCGCGCTCGACGATGTGCAGCTCCATTTGGCTAAGGAGCTCAAGATCACGACCGAGATCATGCCGGTCTGGTCGATGGTCGATCGCCGGCGCAGCCTGCATCGCGAGGCGGAGAGTGGCTGGCCGGCGGTGCCGATGGCGAGTGCGATCGAGCAGATGGCGGTGCGCCGTGCGCCCATCGGGGCCATTGGCGCGAAGGGGCCGGCACAGGACGCGTTCACCGCTTTGTGGCGTGCGGTCGAGGCGCGGCTGGGCAAGTGAGCGAGGCGCAGCAGCTCGATCTCGACACGCTGCTGCGGGCCTATGCGATCGGCTGGTTTCCGATGGCCGACAGCCGCGATGCGGACGGGGTGCATTGGGTGCAGCCCAAGGAGCGGGCGATCATGCCGCTCGATGGCTTTCATCTGGCCAAGTCGCTGAGGAAGACGCTGGTCAGCGAGCGGTACATGACGACGGCGGACCGGGCGTTTGATGCGGTGCTCGACCTCTGCGCGGAGAGTGCCGACGACCGGCCGGACACATGGATCAACCCCGGGATCGCCGATGCGATGCGGCGGTTGCACCGGTTGGGTTTGGCGCACTCGATCGAGACGTGGGAGGAGGGGCGGCTGGTCGGCGGGCTGTATGGCCTGGCTTTGGGCCGGGCGTTCTTCGGCGAGTCGATGGTCAGCCGGGCGACCGATGCCTCGAAGGTCGCCCTGGCCCATCTGGTGGCCCGGATGAAGGTGGGCCACTTCACCCTGCTCGACTGCCAGTTTCAGACGCCCCACTTGGCCAGCCTTGGGGCGGTCGAGGTCAGTGCGGCGGATTACAGCGTGCTGTTGGACGGGGCGCTTTCGGGGACGACGGGTTCGCTTGGTTCGGCAGGTGTGGTCTCATTGCCGCCGCCCGATTTCTTCGCCTTCGACGTGCCACCGCTGCCCGCCGAAGCGCCGCCCGGCGCGGCCAGCGTGTCCGGCCCGACGTCCGGATGGCGCATCACGCAGGCCTTGGTCCAGACGTCCCAAACCGGATGCTCGACGGTGTTGAGCGACGGCGATTCCTTGAACAGCCAGCCGGAAAAATAACGCCGCCAGCGATCGGGCCGTTCGTGGACGATGACCTGGACGAAGGCGCCGGTCAGCTGATCGGTTTCGTACGGTTCGGTCTGGTCGCAGGCGCGGACCTTGACCACCAGATCGCCGATGCGAACGCCTTGGCCCGGATGGAGGCGCAGGTCGCGGGTCAGCCCGTTGCGCTTGTTGAGCACGCCGATCACCGCGACGCGATCGGCCATTGGGGTCGAGCCGGCAAAACCCTGCGCCTTGGTGCCGACCGCGCGTTCCAGCGCCGGCGAACCGCTCAGATCGTCGGCGGCAATCGGCGCGGCCTCGTTGGTCGGCGCGTCACCCTGCACGGCGATCGCCGCCGCCCCGCCAAGCACCGCGAGGCCGGCGAAGATCGCGAGGCCGCGTTTCACTCCGGACTCCACGCCTCGTAATCGCCGGTCGCGGCGGCGCGCTTGCCGCCCGCCTCGAGCGCGCCCGCCGGGCGATAGGCATCGCGGGTGCCGGTGCGGTTGGGCAGCGGCGGCTTTTCCCAGGACCGCTCGGGCGGGAGGGATTTGTCCGGCACATCGTCGACCATGTGCCGCAGCCACGCGGTCCATTCGGGGGAAATCACGCTGGCGTCGTTATTGCCCGCATAGATCGCCATGCGCCGGCGCACGCCGCCCGGGCCCATCTTGCCGATGTAATAAGCAGTGCCGAGATCGTCCGACCCGACATGATCGGTGCCCAGCCGGCCCATGAAGGTGCCGAAGGTCGACCCTTCCCACCACGTAAAAATATTCTTGAACACGCCCATGCCCGCGGCCCTACTTGCCGAGCGCGGAGGACGCAACGCGGTCCCCCTCCTTCAGGCCGAGCTGCGCCGCGCGGCCGCCGGCGATTTCAAGGACGGCGGCGACGGGTTCGTAGCTCTCGACCGGGGTCAGATCGAGCGCACGGGCATTGGCGATGCGGTGGATCGTGCCGTCGGGCCGGATGAAGACGATGTCCAAGGGGATCAGCGTGTTCTTCATCCAGAAGCTGGCGAAGCGCGGCGGGCGCATCGGGAAGATCATCGACTCGGCGGGGCCGAGCTTCGTTCGGAACATCAGCCCCTTTTCCTGTTGCTGCGGCGTTTTCGCGACTTCGGT
>DATJIN010000067.1:0-4451 GCA_035493275.1 Sphingomonas sp.
GAGTCCCGCAGGCGTCAACATTGCCGCATAGGTTGAGGTCGGACGGTCGGCAGGACCGGCCTTATCGTCAATGAGTTGGACGAGGCGGATTTTGCTGTGCGCCTTGAGCCAGACGAGATTGCCGACCTCGAACGACTGGATGAACACCGGGTCGCTTGCCTTGGTCAGGCGGTGCCTTGCCAGAATGTCGAGTAGCGGCTGCTCCATCGCGAGACCGATGTGCGCGAAATAGGTGCCGTGCTTGATTTCGGGATAAACGCCGACCCGCGGATGCTGGGCGCGGAGTTGGAGAATTTCCTCGAAGGTCGGGACTTCGAATTTGCCGTCAAACGCGGTGTTTTCGGTGCGAAACTGGGGCAATCTTTCACGCGCGCGCAGCGTTTTCAGTTCGGCGAGCGTGAAATCCTCGGTGAACCAGCCGGTGATTTGCTGCCCATCGATGGTTTTCGTGGCCTTGCGGCTGGCAAATTCGGGGTGATTGGCAACATCGGTGGTGCCCGAAATCTCGTTCTCGTGACGCGCGACGAGGACATGGTCCTTAGTCATCACCAGATCCGGCTCGATGAAATCCGCGCCCTGCTCGATCGCCCGTTCATAGGAAGCAAGCGTGTGTTCGGGGCGTTCCCCCGACGCGCCGCGATGGCCGATGACGATGGGTTGGGTCAGCGCCGCAGCGGCCATCAGAAACACTCCCAGCATCGCCTACCCTTGCCAGCTTTCCATTGCGGCCCCAAGTCGCCCAAATGAGAAAGCCGCCGCTGAATGCCACGATTATCCCCGTCACGCCGCTGCAGCAGAATTGCACGTTGTTCTGGTGCACCGCGACGATGCGCGGCGCGTTTGTCGATCCGGGCGGGGATCTGCCGCGGCTCAAGGCGACCGCGACGCAGCACGGTGTAACCATCGAAAAGATTCTGGTGACGCACGGCCATATCGATCACTGCGGCGAAGCAGGCACCTTTGCCAAGGAATTAGAAGTGCCGATCGAGGGGCCGCACGAGGCCGACCGTTTCTGGATCAGCCGACTGGAAGACGATGGGCGCAAATACGGCGTCAACGGCCGCGTGTTCGAACCCGACCGCTGGCTGAACCAGGGCGATCAGGTCACCGTCGGCGAGCTGACTTTGGACGTCTATCACTGCCCCGGCCACACGCCGGGTCATGTCGTGTTCCACCATGCGCCGTCGCAGCTGGCGATCGTCGGCGACGTGCTGTTCCAGGGGTCGATCGGGCGCACCGACTTTCCGATGGGCAATCATCAGGATCTGCTCGACGCGATCGTCACCAACCTGTGGCCGCTGGGCGGCGAAACCAATTTTGTGCCCGGTCACGGACCGATGTCGACGTTCGCGCACGAGCGCCGCACCAATCCCTTCGTCGCAGACGCGGTGTTAGCCGCAGGTTAATCCAAATTTAGCAACGACACCCGTCGCCAAGCGTTACGCTGGCGCAACCAAGGCGGTCATCATGCTCAAGTTCCTTGACGATCTGTTCACCCGCATTTCCAGCTCGATCGCGAGCGCGAGCGGACAGCCGGCGACATTCGTCCTCGCCTTGAGCACTATCATCATCTGGGGCATCACCGGACCGCTGTTCCACTATTCGAATGCCTGGCAGCTCGTCATCAACACGGGAACGACGATCGTCACGTTCCTGATGGTGTTTCTGATCCAGAACTCACAGAATCGCGATACCGCCTCGATGCAGGCGAAGCTCGACGAACTGCTTTACGCGCTACAGGGCGCGCGTGAGGAGTTTATCGGCATCGAGCATCTGTCGGTCAACGATGTCGAGAAAATCCGCCACGAACTCGAACAGGAAGTGTGCAGCGACAAGAAGGCTAAGGCCAACGCCTCGGTCGCCGCGCTCATTAAGCGGCTTTAGCCTTCGTTGATGACTGCTGCGTGCGGGGCTGCGAGATGCGGCAAGGTAATCGCATAAACGCCCAGACCGAGCAGCGTGACTAGCGTTACCACGGTGCCGATCATGCGCAGCCGCAGCGGATTATCGACCGTCATACCCAGCGCATGCGCGACCCGGCCAACCAGATAGACCAATGCCACGACCCACAGCCACCATGGGCTGCCCGCGGCCAATTCGATGAGCGCCAGCAGGATCAGCACGAAAGGCGTGTACTCGACATAATTGGCGTGCGCGCGCATCGCGGCGATCAAGCGAGCATTGCCGCCATCGCCGATCGACACCTTTTCCTGACCGCGCACGCGCCCCACGCGATTCGCGATCCAAATGTTGAGCAACGCGGCAAGGCCCGCCGCGGTCAGCGTGACCGGCAAGATTATCATTATTTTCCCCTAATCCCCTTTGGATTCGCTGCCAAAGTTCGCACCGACTTGCAAGCGGAGCGCTTTTGGCTATAGGCGCGGGCACGCCAAGCGGGTGACGAATGCCTGCCCGTCCGCCACGTTCGGCGGCGGGTGGCGCGGCTGTCCCCCGCAATTTTTGTTTGTTCAAACATCGAGTAAGGTGCCGCAATGGCCGTCCCCAAAAGAAAAACCTCGCCCTCGCGGCGCAACATGCGGCGCAGCCATGATGCGCTGAGCCCTGCGGCATTCCAGGAATGCCCGAACTGCGGCGAGCTGAAGCGTCCGCACCATCTGTGCGACGCGTGTGGCCATTATAACGGTCGCGAGATCGTTCCCGTCGAAGCTTAACGGTCGCGAGGAGGCACGGGCGTGAACGACGGCCCGAGGCTCGCGATCGACGCGATGGGGGGAGACGGCGGCGCGGCGACGATGATCGCCGGCGCCGCTTTGGCACGCGCACAATGGCCCGACCTTCGCTTTCTGCTTGTCGGTGACGAGGCCGAAATGGCGGCGGAAGTCGCCAAGCATCCCGGCCTGACCAATTGCGTCGAACTGGCGCATGCGCCCGACAAGATCGCCGGTGAGGAAAAACCGAGCCAGGCGATCCGCCGCGCCAAGACGACGTCGATGGGCATCGCCATCGACCTGGTGAAACAGGGCCGCGCCGGCGCCGCCTTATCCGCCGGGAACACCGGCGCGATGATGGCGATGGCCAAGCTGTCGCTGCGGACGTTGAATGGTATCGACCGTCCTGCCTTGGCCGCATTGCTTCCAACGCTCGGCGACAATGACGTCGTCATGCTCGATCTCGGTGCGAATACCGAGTGCGATCCGCGCAACCTCGTCGAATTCGCGGTGATGGGCGCGGCCTATTCGCGCATTGCCTTGGGCGTCGAGCGCCCGCGTGTCGGCCTGCTCAACATCGGCAGCGAAGAGCTGAAGGGCACCGACGAAATCCGTGATGCCGCGGCGATCCTGCGCGAGGCGCATCTGCAGCTGAACTTCGCCGGCTTTGTCGAAGGCGACAAATTGTCCCGCGGCGATGTCGATGTCATCGTCTGCGACGGGTTTTCGGGCAATATCGCACTGAAGACGATCGAAGGCACCGCGCGCTTCGTTGCCGACCTGCTGCGGCGGAGCTTCGCCAGCTCCTTCCGTTCAAAAATGGGCTTCCTCATCTCGCGCCCGGCGACCGAGCTGCTCAAGCACCACCTCGATCCGAACAACCACAACGGCGCGGTGTTCCTGGGTCTCAACGGCATCGTCGTGAAGAGCCATGGTTCGGCCAGCCCCAAGGGCGTCGCCAACGCGATCGGCGTGTCGGCGAAGCTCGTGGCGCAGGACATCACCCGGCGGATTATCGAAGACCTCGACCAGTTTCCGGGCCATCTGACCGCGCGGGCCACGGCGGCATGAGGCGCGCCGCGGTTCTCGGCACCGGTTCGGCACTGCCACAGCGGCGGGTGTCGAACGCAGAGTTGGCGGAGACCGTCGATACCAGTGACGAATGGATCGTCGCGCGTACCGGCATCAGGTTCCGCTATATTGCCGGCGAGGGCGAAACGACCGCGACACTCGGGACCGCTGCGGCGCGCAAAGCGCTTGAGGCCGCCGGACTCGACGCGAGCGAGATCGACCTGATCGTGCTCGCCACCGCGACGCCCGACCAGACCTTCCCCGCCAGTGCGACCAAGGTGCAAGCCGCGCTCGGCATCGACGACTGCGTTGCGTTCGACGTTGCGGCGGTGTGTTCGGGTTTCCTTTACGCCGTCTCGGTGGCCGAGAGCATGATCCGCAGCGGCAGCGCGACCAACGCGCTGGTGATCGGGTCCGAAACGTTCAGCCGCATCCTCGATTGGGAGGACCGCGGCACCTGCGTGCTGTTCGGCGACGGCGCGGGGGCGATCGTGCTGGGCGCGAATGACGAGGGCCGCGGGGTGCTGGCGGCCAAGCTTCATGCCGACGGGCGGCACAACGGCCTGCTTTACGTCGACGGCGGCGTGTCAACGACGGGGACCGTCGGCAAGCTGCGCATGAAGGGTCCCGAAGTCTTCAAGCACGCCGTCACCAATTTGGCAGCGGTGCTCGGCGAGACGCTCGCTGCGGCAGATTTGCAGATTAGCGACG
>DATJIN010000068.1:0-3742 GCA_035493275.1 Sphingomonas sp.
TGCCGCGAAGGTCAGCATCACGAGCACCGCGCGCCGGATCAGTGTCGCGACCGAAGCCGTGTAGCGGCGGGTGAACGCCGCGAACATGCGATTAAACCAGTCGAAGAAACGCGCGAGCACGCCGTGGTGCTGCGATTCCGCCGCCGGATGCAGCAGCAGCGCGCACAGCGCCGGGGTCAGCGTCAATGCGACGACTGCCGACAGCAGTACCGAGGTCGCAAGCGTCAGCGCGAATTGCTTGTACAACTGCCCGGTGAGACCGCCCAGAAAGGCGACAGGAATGAACACCGCCGAGAGCACGATTGCGATCGCCACGACCGGACCGCCGACTTCGGCGAGCGCCGCCTTGGTCGCATCCGACGCCGACAGGTTCTCGGTGTCAAGCTTGTGCTGCACTGCTTCGACCACCACGATCGCGTCGTCGACGACGATGCCGATCGCGAGCACGAGGCCGAACAGTGTCAGCGTGTTGATGGTGAATCCGAGCGCGGTGAACACCGCGAACGTGCCGAGCAGCGATACCGGCACCGCCAACATCGGGATCAGCGTCGCGCGCCAGCTCTGCAGGAACAGGAACACGACGATCAGCACGAGCACGATTGCCGCGAACAGCGTTTTCATCACTTCCTTCATCGATTCCGTCACGAACGGGGTCGTCGTGTACGGGACCGAATAGACCAGGCCGGGCGGGAACGATTGCGCGAGCGTGTCCATCGTTTTGGTCACGCCCTTGGCGACGTCGAGCGCGTTGGCGTCGGGCTGGAGGAAAATACCGATGAAGACACCGGGCAAACCGCGTTCCTGCACGTTGATCGTATAGTCGGCGCCGCCCAGCTCGATGCGCGCCACGTCTTTCAGGCGCACGATCTGCCCATTGGGCGCGCCGCTGATGACGATGTTCTCATACTGCGTCACGTCGACCAGCCGGCCCTGCACCGTCACCGAGTACTGCATTTGTATCCCCGCGGGCACGGGCGGCACGCCGACCCGTCCGGAGGGCGCGACGACGTTCTGCTCCTGCACGATGCGCGCGACGTCGCCCGCCGTCACGCCCAGGCGCGCCATCTTGTCGGGATCGAGCCAGATGCGCATGCTGTAATCGCGCGCGCCGAAAAGCCGCACGAACCCGACGCCGGGAATACGCGCAATCGCGTCCTGGATATTCAGCAGCGCGTAATTGCTGAGGAAGATCGAGTCATAGCGGCGGTCGGGCGAGGTCAACGCGATCACGCTCAGAAAATCCGTCGACTGCTTGCGAATCTGGATACCGTTGCGGATGACGTCCGCGGGCAGGCCGCTTTGCGCAACCGCAACGCGGTTCTGCACGTCCACCGCGGCGAGGTCCTGGTTCGTGCCGACGTCGAAGGTAACGGTCAGCGTGTACGTGCCGTCGTTCGCGCTCTTCGAATCCATGTAAATCATGTTCTTGGAGCCGTTGACCTGCTGCTCGATCGGCGCTGCGATCGATTGCGCGACGACCGTCGCATTGGCGCCCGGAAAGGCGGTCGAGACCAGCACCTGCGGCGGCACGATCTGCGGGTACTGCGTGATCGGCAGCCCGATCACGGCCACGCCGCCCGCGAGCGAGATGATCAGCGAGATAACCGCCGAGAAAACCGGACGATCGATGAAGAAATTAAACATGCTTACTTCGCGCCTTTGTACGGCGAGGGCGCGTCCGCCGGCGCTTTGGCGACGTCTTTTTTCGCGGCGCCGCCTTTGGCAGCGTCGCCCGCCTTCGCCGCATCGGGTGCGGTGGCGTCGGGCTTCGCGGCGCCCGTTTTGGCGTCGGGCGAAACGGCTACCGCCTTGACCGGCGCGCCGGGCCGCGCTTTCTGTATTCCTTCGACGATCACCGTCTCGCCCTCGGTGAGGCCGCTTTCGACCACCCAGTTGTTGCCTTCGCGGATGGTGGCCGTAATTTCGCGGTACTGGGCCTTGCCTTCGGCGTCGACGACGAAAATGGAGCGCTTTCCCTGCAGTTCCTGGACGGCCTGCTGTGGAATCAGAAATGCCTTCAATGGCTCCAACGAGGGGAATATGACTCGCACGAGTTGACCGGCGCGCAGCAACCGATCCGGATTCGCCACCTGCACACGCACCTGAACGGTGCCGCTTTTCGGGTCCACCGCCGCGTCAACGAAATTGAGCGTGCCGGTCAGTTTGTTCTCGGTGCCGTCGGCCAGTCTCAGGCGAAACGGCGGCAGCCGGCCTTTGTCCTCGCCGGGATTGCGTTTGAGCTGGCGCTGCATCTGCATCAGCTTCTGCTCGCTCACCGTAAAATTCACGTACATCGGATCGACCGAATAGAGCGTCGTCAACAAAGTAGTGGACGCATTGACGAGGCCGCCCGGCTTGATCAGCGCCTTGCTGATCACGCCGTCGCGCGGCGCGTGTATGGTCGCGTACTCGAGATTAAGTTCGGCTGCGCGCACCTGCGCGCGCGCGGCTTCGACGTTGGCCGCATCGGTGGCGTCTTTGGCGATCGCCGCGTCGAGGTCCTGCTGGCTGATCGCCTTGTCGGCGAGCAGCGGACGGATACGCTCGAGGTTCTGCTTCGAATTGGTGTGGGAGGCCTGGGTCTGGGCGAGCGTTGCCTTGGCCTGCGCCAGCGCGGCGATAAACGGCTGCGGATCGATCGCGAACAGCACTTCACCGCGCTTGACGCGCGCGCCGTCTTCGAAACCCTGGCGTTCGAGTATGCCGCTGACCCGCGCGCGAATTTCGACGGTGTCCACCGCCTCGGTCTGCCCGACGTACTCCTCGAACACGGTGATCGGCTGCGCAACCGCCTTCATCACCCCGACCTCCGGCGGCGGCGGCGCGGGCGGCGCAGCTTTGTTGCCGCACGCTGCGAGCACCAGCACGGCCAGCGCGAATGCGCTGGCCTTAAGCAGAGCACAATGCTGCTCTGTAAATAAATAATTTGGTCGCACCACATGCCTCCCGGACAAATCTCCAGACCGATTTCGCAGCCCTATTGGACGTCGACTGCGCAACAGAATTCCGCGAACGGACTGGCCCTACCGATTATCGAACGAATAAATCTCCCGACAAATTTCTTGTCGCTGTCATGTACCAATGGCAGGAAAAATTTACAAAAGCGCGGTCAGCATGCGCTCCATCGCCTGGCGATCGCATCCCGCGAGAATTTTGTCGAGCTCTTTCAGAACCTTCTGCACCTGGCGCTCGCCGGCCGCCTGGCGTTGCACGCCTAGTGCCGTGACCTCCGCCCGCTTCCCTCGCAGGTCGGTCGGGTCTTCGACGCGGCGGACCAGCTGGTCAGCCTCGAGACGATCCACGAGCTGGGTGATGTTCGACCTTACGCAGGTCAGCCGGGCGGCCAGTTCGCCCAGACTCAAGGGTTCACCCGCCTCTATCAGCACCGTCAATGCAATGAACTTGGGACCCGATAACTGCGCGTGCGCCAGTGCCGTCTCCCAGCGGTCCTCCACGGCGTGCGACGCGCTGACCAGCGTGCGCATCAGTTGCCGGGTTTTGGAGACGGGAGCGGGCTTGATGGCGGCCGCAGACCTTCTATTCATATATGAATAATACAGGCCTGATATGTCACAGTCAAGGTCGCCGCCGCGGACTGTGAAATTAATCCTGCCGGATGACCGGGTGCGCGTGTTTAGGCAAGCACGCGCGCAAATACATCCCGGTCCACGTTGCCGCCCGTCAATACGACCGCGATGCGTTTGCCGCCATTGCGCGCCCGCTCCTGCAATGCAGCGGCAAG
>DATJIN010000069.1:0-14364 GCA_035493275.1 Sphingomonas sp.
TTCACCACCTGGTCGAGATCGGCGTCGGGCATCACGATGCCGTGATTCTTCGCCCCGCCCATCGCCTGCACGCGCTTTCCAGCGGCCACACCGCGCGAATAGACATAGTGCGCGATGTCCGACGAGCCGACGAAGCTGACCGCGCTGATCGCCGGATGATCGAGGATCGCGTCGACCATTTCCTTGTCGCCGTGGACGACCTGCAAAATGCCCTCGGGCGCGCCTGCTTCGATCATCAGTTCGGCCAGCCGCACCGGCACTGACGGATCGCGCTCGCTCGGCTTCAAAATGAAAGCGTTGCCCGCGGCGATCGCCACGCCGAACATCCACATCGGGATCATCGCCGGAAAATTGAACGGGGTGATCCCCGCGCCGATGCCCAGCGGCGTGCGCATCGAATAAATGTCGATGCCCGGCCCCGCACCCGGCGTGTATTCGCCTTTCAGCAGATGCGGCACGCCGCAGGCGAATTCGATCACGTCGAGCCCGCGCTGAACGTCGCCCTTGGCATCGGCGACGACCTTGCCATGCTCCGACGCGAGCAACTCAGCCAGCGACTGGATGTTCGCCTCGACCAGCGCCTTGAAGTTGAACATGACGCGCGCGCGGCGCTGCGGATTGGTCGCCGCCCAGCCCGGCTGGGCCGCCTGCGCCGCCGCCACCGCGCGGTCGAGCACCGCCGCATCGCCGAGGCCGACACGCGCCTGGACCTGGCCCGAATTGGGGTCGAACACATCGCCGTGACGTGAAGCCGCGCCGCCCGCGCCGCCCGAAATGAAATGGTCAATCTGGCGCATGTCTCTCTCCGCTTCGCCAACGCCTCTGCGCCAACGCGCTTTTGCAAGCTAGTCTGCAATTGCGTAGCGCAAAGCTGCAAAATTGCAGGTGTCGGACAATGTACTGGGATGATCTTCGCATTTTTCTCGCGGTCGCGCGATCAGGGACCCTGCAGGCCGCGGGCAAGCGGCTGGGCGTCGATCCGACCACCGTTTCGCGTCGCATCGCTCGCCTCGAATCTGCGCTGGGCCGGCCATTGTTCGAAATCGGCCCCGCGGGTCACACGCCGACAGCGCGCGGGCTCGAACTGATCGATCACGTCGAGACGATGGAAAGCGCGGCCATTGCCGGCACTGACAGCGGCGCCGACGTATATCCCGACGCGACAATCCGCGTCAGCGTTTCCGAAGGGTTCGGCACTTGGGTCGTCGCACCCAATCTGCACGAATTCACCGCCGCCAATCCGCAGATCGCGGTCGAACTCGTCGCCAGTTCCGGCTTTCTCAATCCTTCACGCCGCGAGGCAGATATTTCGGTGATGCTCGCGCGGCCCAAACGCGGCCCGCTGCTCGTGCGCAAGCTGACCGACTACCACCTCGGTCTCTACGCCGCAGCCAATGGCCCAAAGCTCAAAGGGATTGCCGAACTCAAGTCGCACCGTTTGGTCGGCTACGTCACGGACCTGATCTATGCGCCCGAGCTCAACTATCTGAACGAAGTCGCCGAAGACCTCGACGTCAGCCTGTCGAGCACCAGCGTCAACGCGCAGGCGGCGATCATCCGCAGCGGCGGCGGGCTTGGTATCCTGCCGTGCTTCATCGGAGAAGCCGATCCGCGGCTCACCCGGCTCCTGCCAGCCGAAATCGACATCGTCCGCAGCTTCTGGGTCGTCGTCCACCGCGACCTGCGCAAATCGATCCGCGTGCAGCAGTTTCTCGGCTGGCTGGACCGCCTGACGGCGCGTGAACAGCCGTCGATTCAGGGCGCTACTGCCCCGTAAATACCGGGGTGCGGCGTTCGATGAACGCCTTGATCGCTTCGTCATTGTCCGCTGTCGAATGCGCCAGCGCCTGCATCGCCGCCGACATGTCGAGCAGATTGGGCAAGGTCGCCGTCTGGCCTTCGCGCAGCAGCCGCTTCGCCATGCGCGTCGCGTGCGGCGGGTTGGCGGCGATTTCCTCCGCAATCTCGCGCGCCTTGGCCATCAGCTGATCGGCGGGGACGACATGCGTCACCAGCCCGATACGCAGCGCCTCCGCCGCGTCGATCGTCCGGCCCGTCAGCGCCAGCTCGCACGCCATCGGAAAACCGACGATGCGCGGCAGCAGCCACGCTCCGCCATCACCCGGGATGATCCCGAGCTTGACGAAACTTTCGGCGAATTTTGCAGCCTCACTGGCGACACGAATGTCGCACATCGTCGTTAGGTCGAGCCCCGCGCCGATCGCCGGCCCATTGACCGCGCAGATCACCGGCACTTCCAGCGCCTGGAACGCCAGCGGAATACGTTGAATGCCGGTCTTGTAATTGCGCCGCGTCTGCACCGGCCGTGCATCGCGCAGCCCGGCGCCCGGCACCATCTTCTTGAGGTCGCCGCCGCTCGAAAATGCACTGCCCGCGCCGGTCAGGATCACGCAGCGCACCTCGATATCAGCATCCGCCGCCTCGACCGCGGCAACCAGCGCGTCGACCGTCGCCACGTCCGAAATCGGGTTGCGCCGCTCGGGCTCATTGAGCGTGAGCGTCAGGATCGCGCCATCGCGCTCTTGCAGGATCAGGTCGGACATAGGATCAATAACTCTTCGGCAGGCCAAGCACGCGCTCGGCCACAAAATTGAAGATCATCTCGCGGCTCACCGGGGCGATGCGCGCGATCATCATCTCGCGCAGATAGCGCTCGACGTCGTATTCCTTGGCATAGCCCATGCCGCCATGCGTCAGCATCGCGGTTTCGCACGCCTTAAACCCCGCCTCGGCGCCCAGATATTTGGCGGCATTGGCCGACGCCCCGGCGTCCTCGCCCGCGTCGAATGCCCGCGCGCCCTCGAACACCATCAGATTGGCGGCCTCCAGTTCCATGTAAGCCCGCGCCAGTGGGTGTTGAATGCCCTGATTCTGCCCGATCGGCCGGCCGAACACGACGCGTTCCTTGGCATATTGCGTCGCTTTGCGCAGCGCAGCGCGGCCAAGGCCGACAGCCTCCGCGCCGAACAGCACCCGTTCCGGGTTCAGCCCGTGCAGCAGATATTGAAACCCCTTGCCTTCCTCACCCACCAGATCGTCCGCCGGCACCGGCAAATTGTCGATGAACAGCGTGTTACACTCGACCGCCTTGCGCCCCATTTTCGGGATCGGCTGCGCGTCGACATATTGCCGGTCGAGATCGGTGTAGAACAGGCTCAAGCCCTGATGCGGCTTGGCGCACTGATCCTTGGGCGTGGTCCGCGCGATCAGCAGAATCTTGTTCGCGCGCTGGGCATTGGTGGTCCAGATCTTGCGCCCGTTGATGACGTAACCGTTGCCCGATTTCTCGGCGCGCGTCTCGAGACTCGCGGTATCCAGTCCCGAATTGGGCTCGGTGACGCCGAAGCACGCCGAATCCTCGCCCGAAATCGCACGCGGCAGTAACACCGATTGCTGTTCCGCCGAGCCGAATTTGACCAGCGGCATCAGCCCGAAGATGTTGAGGTGGATCGCCGACGCGCCCGAAAAGCCCGCGCCGCTTTCGGCCACGGTCTGCATCATCAGCGCCGCCTCGGTCAGCCCGAGTCCCGCGCCGCCGACGCTCTCAGGCATGGCGATGCCGAGCCAGCCGCCCGCCGCCATGTCGTCGACGAACGCCTGCGGGAACACGCCCGTCTCGTCGGTCTTGCGCCAATACTCGTCGTCATAGGCGGCACAGACCCGCGCGACGCTGTCGCGGATCGATTGCTGGTCTTCGGTTAGCTGCACTTGAACCCTCTAGCCCCCGGTTGCGCGCGGCTCAACCTTGGGCCTAGGGCGGGCCATGGACTTCGACTTTCAACTCGGTGAGATGGCGGACACGATCCGCGAAACCACCGCCCGCTTCGCCGCCGATCGCATCGCCCCCATCGCCGCAGAGGTCGATCATAACGACCGCTTCCCGATCGAGCTTTGGCCCGAAATGGGCGAACTCGGCCTGCACGGCATTACCGTCGGCGAAGACGATGGCGGTCTCGGCCTCGGCTATCTCGAACATGTCGTCGCACAGGAGGAAATCGCCCGCGCGTCGGCGTCGGTCGGACTCAGCTACGGCGCGCACTCGAATCTCTGCGTCAATCAGATCAGCCGCTGGGCCAATCCCGAGCAGAAGGCCAAATACCTTCCGAAACTGATCTCCGGCGAACATGTCGGCAGTCTCGCGATGAGCGAAGCCGGCGCGGGCAGCGACGTCGTCTCAATGAAGCTGCGCGCCGACAAGGTGCAGGGCGGCTATGTCCTCAACGGCACCAAATTCTGGATTACCAACGCGGCTTACGCCGACACGCTGGTGGTCTATGCCAAGACCGGCGAAGGCTCGCGCGGGATTACCACCTTCCTGATCGAGAAAGACATGCCCGGTTTTTCGATCGGGCAGAAACTCGACAAGATGGGCATGCGCGGATCGCCCACCGCTGAACTGGTGTTCAACGATTGCGAGGTGCCCGACGAAAACGTCATGGGCCCCGAAAATGGCGGCGTCGGCATCCTCATGTCAGGCCTCGATTACGAGCGCACCGTGCTGTCGGGCATCCAGCTCGGCATCATGCAGGCATGCCTCGACACCGTTCTTCCCTATGTCCGCGAACGCAAACAGTTCGGCAAACCCATCGGCGCGTTCCAGCTGATGCAGGCCAAGGTCGCCGACATGTACGTCGCGCTCAATTCGGCGCGGGCATATGTGTACCAGGTCGCCAAGAATTGCGACGCGGGCAAAACGACGCGCTTCGACGCGGCAGGCGCGATCCTCCTCGCCAGCGAAAGCGCGGTGAAGGTCGCCAACGAAGCGATCCAGGCGCTGGGTGGCGCGGGCTATACCAAGGATTGGCCTGTCGAACGCTATTTCCGCGACGCCAAGCTGCTCGACATCGGCGCCGGCACCAACGAAATCCGCCGCATGCTGATCGGCCGCGAATTGATCGGGGCGGCATGAGCGCGCCTGTCATCGACACCAAGATCAACACCGGGAGCGACGAATTCGTTGCCCGCGCGACGCACAATCGCGTGCTGCGTGATGACCTGCGCGCCCGCGTCGCCAAGGCGGCGCTCGGCGGCAACGACAAGGCCCGCGAACGCCACACTTCGCGCGGCAAGCTCCTGCCCCGCGACCGCGTCGAGCGCGTGCTCGATCCGGGCTCGCCGTTCCTCGAAATCGGCCAGCTCGTCGCCAATGGCCTTTATGATGACCAGGTCCCGGGCGCGGGCATGATCGCGGGCATCGGCCGCGTCGCGGGCCGCCAGTGCATTATCGTATGCAACGACGCGACGGTGAAGGGTGGCACTTACTACCCCCTGACCGTCAAGAAGCATCTGCGCGCGCAGGAAATCGCCACCGAAAACCGCCTGCCGTGCATCTACCTGGTCGACTCAGGCGGCGCGAACCTGCCGCACCAATCCGAAGTCTTTCCCGACCGCGACCATTTCGGCCGCATCTTCTTCAACCAGGCGAACATGTCGGCGAAGGGCATCCCCCAGATCGCCTGCGTCATGGGCAGCTGCACCGCGGGCGGTGCCTATGTCCCCGCCATGTCCGATGAGAGCGTCATCGTCCGCAACCAGGGCACGATCTTCCTCGCCGGCCCACCGCTGGTGAAGGCCGCGACGGGCGAGGAGATCTCGGCAGAAGACCTCGGCGGCGGCGACCTGCACGCGCGCAAATCGGGCGTGGTCGATCACCTCGCCGAAAACGACGAACATGCGCTGACCATCGTCCGCGACATCGTCTCGACCTTCGGCGAACCCAACGGTTTCGACGCCGCGCTTAAGGAACCGCGCCCGCCCAAATACGACCCCGAAGAATTGTACGGCATCATCCCCGAAGACGTCCGCGCGCCCTATGACGTCCATGAGATCATCGCCCGCATCGTCGACGGCAGCGAATTCCACGAATTCAAGGCGCATTACGGCAGCTCGCTCGTCTGCGGCTTCGCGCACATCTGGGGCATCCCCGTCGCGATCCTCGCCAATAACGGCGTGCTTTTCAGCGAAAGCGCAGTGAAGGGCGCACACTTCATCGAACTCGCCCAGCAGCGCAAAATCCCGCTGCTGTTCCTCCAGAACATCAGCGGCTTCATGGTCGGCGGAAAGTACGAAGCGGAAGGCATCGCCAAGCACGGCGCCAAACTCGTCACCGCCGTCGCCACCGCCAGCGTCCCCAAGATCACCGTGCTAATCGGCGGGTCTTTCGGCGCAGGCAATTACGGCATGGCCGGGCGCGCCTACTCGCCGCGCTTCCTGTTCACCTGGCCCAATGCGCGCATCAGCGTGATGGGCGGCGAACAAGCCGCGAGCGTCCTTGCCACCGTCCACCGCGACGCCGACAAATGGACGCCCGAAAAAGCCGAAGCCTTCAAGGCCCCGGTGCGGCAAAAATACGAAGACGAAGGCAACCCCTATTATGCCACCGCGCGCCTGTGGGACGACGGCGTCATCGACCCCGCGCAAACCCGCGACGTGCTCGGCCTGGCCTTCGCCGCGACGTTGAACGCGCCAATCGACGAGGGAGCACGCTTCGGCGTGTTCAGGATGTGACCATGATCCTCATTCCGCTCATCCTCGCGATTACGCCCGTCCAGCCCATGGTGAAGGGCACCGCCCTCCCCCCGCCGGACTCGGCCGAAGGCGCGGTCATGGCGCCGGTCACCGCGCTACTCGCCGCCCTCACCGCGCATGACGGCAACGCGATCCTCGCGGTGACCCTGCCCGAGGGCGCGATCACATCCGCGCGCGTCGCCGCCGATGGCACGCGCACCTCCAAAACCCTGCGCTGGGCCGAGTTCGCCACGAATCTCAAGCCCGATGGCCACCGCATCGTCGAAATGCTCGGCACACCCGCAATCGAGATCGACGAGGACGTCGCGATGGTCTGGGCGCCGTACACCTTCACCATCGACGGCAAGCTGTCGCATTGCGGCTACGACCATTTCGATCTCGTCCGCAGCGGGGGCCAGTGGAAGATCCTCAACATCACTTACTCGCACCGCACCACCGGATGCGCGCCGCAATGATCACGTCGCTCCTCATCGCCAATCGCGGCGAGATCGCCTGCCGCATCATCCGCACCGCGCGTGCGATGGGCATCCGCACCGTCGCGGTCTATTCGGACGCGGACGCCAATGCGCTGCATGTCCGCCAGGCCGATGAGGCGGTGCATATCGGCCCGTCCCCCGCGCGCGAAAGCTATCTGGTCGGCGAAAAGATCATCGCCGCCGCCAAGCAGACCGGCGCCGAGGCAATCCACCCTGGCTACGGCTTCCTTTCCGAAAACGCCGGCTTCGCGCAGGCCGTAAAGGATGCCGGCCTGATCTGGGTTGGCCCTAATCCCGCCAGCATCACCGCGATGGGCCTCAAGGACGCCGCCAAGGAGCGGATGATCGCCGCGGGCGTCCCCGTCACGCCCGGTTATCTCGGCGAGGACCAGCGCCCCGAACACCTCAAGGCCGAAGCCGATGCGATCGGCTATCCCGTGCTGATCAAGGCCGTCGCGGGCGGCGGCGGCAAGGGCATGCGCCGCGTCGATGCGGCGGACGACTTCCTCGACATGCTCGAAAGCTGCAAGCGCGAGGCCGCGTCCTCGTTCGGCGACGACCGCGTGCTGATCGAAAAATACATCCTCTCGCCGCGCCACATCGAAGTGCAGGTGTTCGGCGATACCCACGGCAACGTCGTCCATCTGTTCGAACGCGATTGCAGCCTGCAGCGCCGCCACCAGAAGGTTATCGAGGAAGCCCCCGCCCCCGGCATGGACGAAGCGACGCGCGCAGAGCTCTGCGCCGCAGCCGTCCGCGCCGCGAAAGCGGTGGATTATGTCGGCGCGGGCACCATCGAATTCATCGCTGACGCGAGTGAAGGCCTCCGCGCCGACCGCATCTGGTTCATGGAGATGAACACGCGGCTGCAGGTCGAACACCCGGTAACCGAGGAAATCACCGGCGTCGATCTGGTTGAATGGCAGCTCCGCGTCGCGTCGGGTGAACCGATCCCGCTCAGGCAGGACGAGCTCAGCATCACCGGCTGGGCGCTCGAAGCCCGCCTCTACGCCGAAGACCCGACGACCGGCTTCCTCCCGTCCACCGGCACACTCGAACTCGCCGACTTCCCCGATCACGCGGCGCGCATCGAAACCGGCGTCGAACAGGGCGATGCGATCTCGCCGTTCTACGATCCGATGATCGCCAAGATCGTCGCGTCGGGCGATGATCGCGACGCGGCGATGGATGCGCTGGAAGACGCGCTCGAGGACGTCCGCATCTGGCCGGTCAAAACCAACGCGGCGTTCCTCATCGGCTGCCTCCGCGCGCCGGAATTCCGCGCCGGGGACGTCACCACCGGCTTCATCGCCGATCAGGGCGACGCCCTCGTCGCCGCGCCGCAACCGCAGGACAGCGACTGGAAAGTCGCGGGCGTGCAGATGTTCGCGCCGCACTATTTCCACCGTGACGACCGGGCGGCCGATCCGTGGCGCAAGGCGCTCGGCTTCCGCCTCAACGCCCCCGAACGCGGCGCCATCGTCATCCAGCATGGTGACGAACGCCGCGCGGTCGACTTGATGAGCTTCGACGGCGCGGAGGGAATGGTCCAACCTGTCGCCGACGGCATGCTGACCTTCCGCGACGGGCGCCCGCTCCTCTTCACCGAACCACGCTTCAGCGGCGGTGACAGCGGCGGCGGCGCGGGCACCATCCTCGCCCCGATGCCCGGCCGTGTCACCTCGGTCGATGTCGCCACTGGCGACACGGTGACCAAGGGCCAGAAGCTCCTCACCCTCGAAGCGATGAAGATGGAGCACGCCCTCACCGCACCTTTCGACGGCGTCGTCGCGGAATTGAACGCCGCCGCAGGTGGTCAGGTTCAGGTCGACGCCCTCCTTGCACGCATCGAACCAAACGCGTAGCATTTCGCAACTGAAACACGCCCCTGGAGAGAGTCGCGATGTTCACCCACGTCATGGTCGGGTCGAAGGATCCGGAACGCAGCCGCAGCTTCTATGACAAGGTTTTGGGCGCGCTGGGTATCGCCCCGAGCAAAGCCGAAGCCGGCGCCGACCGCCATTTCTACGGCGATTTCATGAAGGGCAGCGTCTTCGCTGTCGGCAAACCGCGTGAAGGCGAACAAAGCCACGCCAATGGCGGCATGATCAGCTTCGGCGCTCCGTCGCGCGACGCGGTCGACGCGTTCCACCGCGAAGCACTCGCCAATGGCGGCACTTGCGAAGGCCCGCCGGGGCCGCGCCAGGGCCCGGTCGGTGAAATCTATGGCGCGTACGTCCGCGATCCGGATGGCAACAAGCTCGCGACCTTCGCCACGCCGGGGCGGTAAAGCCCGCCCGCGCCGTTACGAAAAGGCCTTGCCGCTTTCGCAGACGAGCAGAATGGCGGGCTGATCCGGCGCCGCTTCGACGACCCAGCAGTGCCGGTAGCGGAATTGCCGGTCGCCCGGCGCATCGACGCGGAGTTCAGGGTGCGGCAGGGCGCCGATCGCCTGGTCCAGCGCCATGCGCTGACCGGATGGCACCTGCAGCAGCATGGGCCGCTCGTTGCTGGTGATCGCCTGATCGATCATGGTGTCCACCTGCCGCAGCAGGATGCCGGTTACACTCATCGAGCCATGGCCCTCCGTATCGTGTCGGCGCTTCCGCGCCTGACCGGCCCGCCGTGCCGGAAGCCTGGCGGTGGGACGAAGACGGTCAGCCCGTCGGGGTCGCGAGTCTCGCAATCGTGCCTTGCGCGGCTTCGCGCTTGTCGCGCGCGACTTCGGTACGTTCGGCGCGCGAGGCCATGTCCTGCCACGCCGCTGCCGATCGTTCGAGCCGCTCGCGCACATTGGGCAGCGGGCTCACGGCCGCTTCGCGGCGCGCCTGTTCGGCATAGGCGAAATAGGTGGTCGATGCGGTCATGCAGGCGCTCCGTGAAAAAGGATGCCGGGCGGCGTAATGCCGCCCGGCGCGCCGGCTCAGGCCGACTGCAGGTTGACTGCCGACATCTTGCCGCGACGGTCCTGTTCCAGCTCGTAAGAAACGCGCTGGTCCTTATCGAGCGTGCGCATGCCGGCGCGCTCGACGGCGGTGATGTGGACGAACGCATCGTCCCCGCCGCCTTCCGGCGCGATGAAGCCATAGCCCTTGTCGGCATTGAAGAATTTTACGGTTCCGGTGATCATGACTGGGTTTCCTTGTCCCAAGTTCTGAAGGGCATACGCCCGTGTGGCGCATCCCCGCATCGTGAAGCAAAGTAGCGGGACAAGAAGGACGACAAGCGCCCGATATCCGTCGCCTGGCGACGTTCAGCCGGAACTCTATACGCCCGTTCGGCCGAAACGCCTAATCGTCACAGATGGATGGCGGCGCCGGCCAACGCCGCAGCGGCGAGGATCACTGGCGTCACCCATGCGCCTTTCAGCCGCCAGGCCCCCGCCAGCGCCGCGGCGAACAGCAGCCCGGCCGGGATCGGCGCCAGCACGCGCGCGGCGGCCGCGCCGCCCAGTTGCAGAAACGTCGCGGCGATGATGCCGACGACCGCCGCAGCGACGCCCGTCAGCACGTCGTGCAGCGCGGGATCTTCGATAATGGCTTCCAGCCGTTCGTAGAGGACCATCGAAAATGCAAAGGCCGGCAGGAACATACCCACCGTGATGGCCAATGCCCCGCCGAGGCCGCCGATCAGGTGTCCGGCGAACGTTGCGAAGATGACGAGCGGCGCGGGCAACACGCCGGCGATGGCAACGCCATCCAAAAACGTGGCGTCGTTGATCCAGCCGCGACCCACGGTGTCCGCCCGCACATAAGGAATGGCGGTATAGGCGCCGCCAAAGGTCAGCAATCCGCCCTTCAGGCCGGCCACGAACAACGCCAGGATCGTAATCGTGCCTGCCTTTGCGGCCACGGGCATCAGACCCGCATGGCCCACAAGCAGCCAGGCAAGTCCCATCGACAACAACAGCACCAAAAGGACGGCAACGCGTCGCGCCCTCAGCGCATAGACCAGCCCGCCAGCGAGCAGGGGGATCCAGAACGCGATGCCCGCCAGCGTGGCGGCACAGCTCGCGATGGCGATGGCCCACAGCCAGCGATCCTCCAGCACGTGTTGGCCGATCCGCACCACGGCCCGCAGGATGATCGCCAGCACGGCGATCTGCAGCGCCAGCAAAGGACCGCTCCACGCCTGCCGTCCGGCAATCCACCCGACGTAAAACCACCCGGCCGCCAGCATCAGCACGAACCCGGGGAGCATGAACCCCAACCCCGCCAGCAATCCCCCCAAACGCCCCCGCGCGACGATGCCGAGATGCACGCACAATTCGTGCGCTTCAGGGCCGGGCAAGACCTGCAGCACCGCGAGCAGGCGATTGAAGCGCGGCTTGCTGATCCAGCGCTCGTCCTCGACCAGCGCCTGCCGGATCATCGCGATCTGCGCGACGGGCCCGCCAAAGGCGAGGCAACCGAACCGCAGAAATTTCAGGAACAGCGCGGGCAACGCGATCGCGGGGGGGCGGCACGCTTCGGTCTCAACATCCATCATTCGCTCCCAAGCCGCGGACGCAGCGAGTGGAGCGGACCTTGGACGGCACGCCGTCTAAACGGGCGTCCGCACCGGCCCGTGCCAGAAATGTGCCGGCAACACGGGCCCCGGTCAACCGCGCGAGGCGCGAAGCATCGGCGCGGTCCCGACGGCAACAACTTGGCGACGTTTGAGGCGCCGGGAGGGCAGGTGACGACAGGCACCTTCTCCGACGGGACGGCAGCTAACGACGCATTCTCGGTCAGACTGGCCTCCGAACGTGGCTGCCAAAACTCGCCGTTCGCTAACAGCTACACGAGCGCGCTAACGCGAATGAAAGAGGAAATGTAAGCGGTGGTATTTTCGTCGCATTACATAACGCGCACATAGACACGCGTCGTTCGTGTTTCGTTGTTCACGGCTTTCGAGTCATAGTCGAAATAGCTGACCCCTTTGAACCCGTTGAGCGCAGTAACGGTGTAGTTGCCTGCCGGACTCTTGACCACGGTAATTTGAGACGCGTTGGCCGCAGGCACGGCCACCGACTGGATTGTGCCATCCGCACGGTCGAATCCGCGGGTGTTGACGTTGCCATTCGCAAGCACCGCGTCATTTCCCGTAAGACTCACAGCATCGACGGTGATCGTCGCCGTATCGGTCAAGACGAGAAAGTCCGGCGACGTCATGTAGAGACCGGTGTCGTTATAACGGTAGAATTCGGTGTACCGGCTTGTTTCGGAAAGAATAGTCGGGCTGGTCGCGGTAACAGCAAGAACAGCTTGCGCGGTCGCGTCAGTGGGGTCTGCGACGATTCGTCCAACCATGGCGCGAAGATAGCCATTGATGCCCAACAGCCATCGCGCTTTTTCGGTCGATGTTTCCAGGCGCACAGGCATCGCTGCGGCGTAACCATTGATCAGATGGGCAACCGCCTGGATCTTGAGCGCCGACAGCTGCAAATAGGGGGGAGGCGATGGTTGAAGCGCAATCAGTGCATTGAGATAGCATTGTATGAGCGATGCCATGCGGTCATTCTGGAAGATAAATTGTGTCGGAGCCGAAGCAAGGCATTTTGCGGCCATCGCATCTGTTTGCTCCCCAAAGGTCAGGTCAATTCCGGGCTCCTTGTAACCGGAACCGGCAGGTATTGATTTCAACGCACTAATAATGGCGAGGACGCGAAGGTTTGCCGCGTGCATCCGTGCAGCGTCGGCGGCACGCGCCGCATCACCCGAGGCGGATTCGGCGATGGCGTCATAGGTGGCCAAGTCGGGATCTGTGACCATTCCGAACAAGCTGCCCGTAATCCCCAACTGAGTTTTTAGTTTGGCCGCCGTGCTGCCCGGCGCGACGAGAATCGCCGTGATCGGAGTGACCATCCGCACATCAGCGGGCGCGTTCATGAAAATCTGGAGGCCGGTTTCGTGATCGATGACCTGCGTTCGCTTGAAACGGAGAGCATAATCGCCGGAAGGGTCGGCCCCCGTGGCTCCGCCGAGCGCTTTAAAGCCAGCAATCGCATTCGCGTGGCCGGGATAATAGCGACCGTCGCGAGCGGTAAACCCAAGCGTCAGATACAGGCCGAATGTGTCGATGTCGCCAGTAGTGAATTCGATCACCCCCGTCGCCAGAGAAGTCGCATATACCCGCGCTGTTGCGGTCGGCGTGGGTGTCGGAGTTGGCAGGGGTGTCGCAGTTGGCGTTGGTGCCGCGGATGTCGACCCCCCGGAGCCACCCCCGCATGATGCAAGCGCAATCGCTGCCCCGAACGCGAGAAGCCCCCTAACTGAATTCATTTGCCTGCAACCCCCTCAGCGACCGTCATAGGTTTTCGACAACACTTGTCAGTATTACGATGATCTCACTGCGAGGATTGTGCAATGGCAACGATTTGAACGACATAAGAGTAACGCTCCTTCTGCGGCGAGCTTGGTGAGCGTTCGCTTTTCGTGCTTCAGTTGACCGTTACTGCGCCTGACGAGCCTTGTCCGCACCGATGGTCACATGGACCCAATTCACTGCGGGACGTTCGACACTAAAAACTTCTGTCCTACACGTTCCCTTTTCGTTCACACTGTGCCAACCATGAGCACAAACCGATTCGCGCGGCCGCGCCGCACCGCCCGCCGCAAGGCTGAACCGCAACCCGATCTTGGTTTCGAACCCGTCGCCCTGCGCGAACGCGCCGATGGCTGGCTGCCCGAACGGCAGGTCGAATTCGTCGAGGCGCTCGCCGAATGCGGCTGCGTGGCCGAAGCGTGCAAGCGCGTCGGCATGTCCGAAGGTGCTGCGTACAAGCTCCGGGCGCGACCCGATGCGGTCCAGTTTCGCCGCGCGTGGCGCGCCGCCATCGCGCACGCGATGGACCGGCTGGCCGAAGCAGCCTTTTCCCGCGCGTTAAACGGCGTCAGCCGCCCCATCTTCTACAAGGGTGAGCAGGTCGGTGAACGCGTCTATTATGACGAACGCCTCACCCAGTTCCTGCTTCGCAGCAATATGCCCGAAGTGTATGGCCGTTGGCGCGACCGCGTCGAGTGGCAGGGCAAGCCCGACGCGGCCATGCCGACGCTCGCCAGGGCCTGCGCGAACTCGAATTCGAAGCCTTTGGCCGCGCCTACGGCATCGCGCGCAGCAACGTCGTGGCCCATCCATCACGGCCCGAAAATCCCGAAATCGATGCACCATAGGCTCTACTTCATGTACTTCCGCGTTCAGCTTCGCTGCGCTAACCGAGCCGATATGCCCCGCTTCCTCGCTACCCTCGCCCTCCTGCTCCTCGTCCCCGCCGCGCCCGCCTGCGCGAAGGACCGGTCGCAGCACCTTGCCGCCGTCCCGTTGACGATCACCTCCGGCAGCCGCGTCGCGCGTTTCC
>DATJIN010000070.1:0-5940 GCA_035493275.1 Sphingomonas sp.
GCCCTGGTCACCACGCGCTACACGACCGTCAGCATGTTGAGGACGATCGAGGCGGTGCTGGGCCTGCCGCCGCTCGGGCTCAACGACGCGCTCGCGGCTCCGATGGCGGATGTGTTCGACCTGAACCAGAAGGACTGGACGTTCCGCGCGAAGGCGGCCGACGTGCTGCGCGGGACCAAGCTGCCGATCCCGGCCGACCGCTTCGTCGCCGCGAAGACGGCCGCGAATGCCTGCCCCCCGCGCGATGCCGGCTGGTGGGCGGCGGCGATGCAGGGGCAGGATTTCACCGGCGAGGACCGGCTCGACACGCCGCGGTTCAATGCCGCGTTGTGGAAGGGGCTGGCGGACGGGCCGGAGCCGCAAGCGCGGAGTGGCGCGGATCTGAGGGGCGATCGGGCGAGCTTGCTGCAAAGAGCGTCCGGCAGGCGGGTTTGCCCGGCGTCGTAGGATGGTTCCCCTCCCGTTTACGGGAGGGGTTAGGGGAGGGCATGTTTCTTCACCGCCTGTCGCGACAAGCCCTCCCCCGACCCCTCCCATAAACGGGAGGGGAGCTAATCCGGATTGACCAGGAAGGTCACATAGCCTCGAAAATACGGATTAGCCTCCAACCCCGGCGTCGGCTGCCACTCGCCTCCCTGCAGCAGGCCGATCCGAAACGGCAGCTTGAGTCGGTCGAGCTTCGCCAGATATGCCCGATACCCGGGAATGACGTGTCGCCCCTGATAGATTTGCAGCACCGCCTCATCGACCACGCCGGCCAACGCATCGAGCCCCTTTGGGTCGCCGTTTGCGCTCCAGTCGAGCAGGCCGGTGATCCCCAGCCGGCAGTCGCGCGGCAGGCGCGCGTGTAATCCGCGAAGGAACGCGGCATATTCCTCCAGATGCCGTGTCCGCGCGTCGAAATCGATTTGCACGCCGACGACGCGATTTCCCCCCGCGCGCCAGCGTTCCAGCGCCGCGAGCAGCTGGTCATAGATGGCGGGCGACCAGGCGAGCGTCTCGACCCGCACCACCATCCAGACGTCGCGATTGCCGAGGTGCGGAGTCGCCGCGCGCTGCGCCACATAGCGGACCGGATCGGTTGCCTCGACCTGCCCCTGGAGCAGGTACAGGCGCCTCGCCGCCCCGAGCGCCGGCTGCGCCTTCACCCCTGCCCACAGCCACACCGCGTCGTAAACCGGCACGACCCGTCGGTCGCGCGCGATCGGCACCGGCAGCAGGGTGATCCCCAATGCCGCAACGGCGAGGACGGCGCGGATCACCGCCTACCAATAATAACGCAGCTCGCGCGCCCAACGCGACTTGGGGTAATCGCTCTTCAGCCGGGCGAACCACGCCTTGCGCACCGCCTTGTCGACATCGGTTCCGCCGCACGAATTGTTACCCGACGGCGCGTAGCAATTGACCGCCCGGAACAGGGCATAGGCCTTGTCGTCCGCCGGCGCCTTGGCGTCGGCGGCGATCGACTTGTAGACCTCCAGCCGCGAATAGACCGGCCCGGCGAACAGCGTCTTCGTCCCGCCGAGATCCTGCTTGGGCGGTTGGCTGTCGAGCACGAACTGGTCGAACCCATTGGCGCGAAAGAAGTCGGCCAGGCAAAGCCGCGCATGCGGGCTGCCGGGCGCGGCCGCGAGATCGGCGGCGGTGCGCCTCAGCGTCGGGCAATCGATATCGGTCGGCTGGGTCGGCTTGAGGAACAGCCCGAGCGGCAAGGCTTCCGACCCCAGCAAATCGTAGAAATTGGTGTCGCTGGCGGCACCCGCCGGCACCAGCGCGAGGTCGGTGCCGAAATCGCGATACGCGCCGCGGCTCAATTCCTTGTAGAGCAGGGTGAACAGCGCCAGTTGGCGTTCGCGCGCCGCCTTCGCCCCGGTCGCCTGTTTGCGCAGCAGCCCGGCATCGGCGACGTTCGTCAACAGGATGCCGCGCAGCATCGCGTCGTCGACCGGTGAGTCGGGCGCGAACACCCGCGCCAGCCCGCCGGTCCGCTCGTCATGCCAGGCAAGCGCGAGTTCGAGCGCGGAATGCTGCGCGTCGAGCTTCGCGCCAGGCAGCATCTCCAGCCAGAAGCCGCGCGCATTGCGATCGCCGACCGCCTCCAGCGCCATGCCGCGCAACATCTGGCGGCTGAACTGCACTTCGTTGAAGCTCGATTGGCGCGCGGCGTCGGGGATCAGCTTGAGCACCTCGGCCGGTTTCCTGCCGATATAATATTGGTGCGCGGCGACCAGATAGTCGAACAGCGCCTGATTGCCGGCGAAGGCCGCGCGCTGGCCGTTGATCTCGGCCAGCGTGATCGGATCGGTGCAGCAGCCGGCGCTGACCTCGTCGTCCGCCATCCGCATCCGCTTGAGGTCGAGCACCGCGAGCAGGGTCGTATCGCGCGTATCGCCGATCGTCAGATCGGGCAGCAACTTGGTGTCCATCTCCTCGGCGAGATCGACGTCGTTGAGCCCACGCGCTGCCGCCGGCTGCGCGAATAGCGCGACATATTGCTGGGCGAGCAGATCTCGCTTGCTGCCGAACCAATAGACGCGCCGCAACAGGCCGCGCGCCGACCCCGCATAGAGCCCGTTGGGATAGTCCTTCAGATAGGCGCGCAACCCCGCATCGGCCGCGGCGACCACCTTCTGGTCGACCGTCTTGAAGTCCTTGGGATTGCCATATTCGTCGAACAGGCCGACCTGGATGCGGTTCACCTCGACCCGCGCCGCCATGTAGCGCGCGGTCTCGCGCAGCCAGCCGTCACGCGCGCCGCCCAGGCTGGCGAAGCGCGTCCCCGCCGCATCGAAATCGCCGTCGTAAAAGGCCTGCGCGCCGGCCAGATAGGTGGCGAAAGCCTTGCCCGCAGGCGACTTCACTTGCCCGTCGAGCGCCGCGCTGACGCTCGCGCCGGGCTTGGCACAATCGGGATTGAGGGACTTGCGGGCGGCGATCAGCGCCGCGCCCTCGCCGCCCGGCAATCTGGCCACGTTGACCGCCGCCTCGAACGCCTCCGCGCCGCTGCCGTTGGACCGGCAGCGCGACCCTTCGCCCGAGGAATAGTCGCTGTCGCCATTGTCGGGGCGAGCCGCCAGCCAGCCCGACAAGGTGCGCCAATCGAACAAGGCGCCGAGCGGTTGCGGCGGCGCGCCCTCGCCCGGCCTGGGCAGCGACCCGCGGCGATCGAACAGCAGCATGGTGAGGTTGGTCCGCGTGTCGTTGCCCGGCCCGAGCATCGCCATGTCGTCGCAGCCGGTCAGGTTGGCGTGGTTCAGCCGCCAGGAGGGCGAACAGCCGAAATCGCCGCTGGCATCGGCGGGAAGGGGGACGGCGAAGGCAAGCGGAGCAAGGGCAAGCGTGGTGGCGGCAAGGATACGGCGCATCGGTCGGGTCCCGGCTATGGTTGACAGTTGTTACGGTGGCAGCAGCGATGTCGGATGGCTAGGAAGATTGCGACGCGCGTCTGGCCTAAAGGACCGGAATCGCAATCAATCCCGCTTGAACACAACCGGCATGCCGTGCACGGTATGCAGCGGGGAGCAACGGTGACCGTCGACGATTTCATCGCCAAATGGCAGCCATCGGGCGGGAACGAGCGCGCCAACACGCAGCTCTTCGTCACCGATCTTTGCCGCTTGCTTGGCGTCGATCCGCCCGACCCGACCCGGTCGGACACGGCCAGGAACGACTATGTGTTCGAGCGTCACGTCATCAAGACGGAGATCGACGGTTCGACGTCGAACGGCTGGATCGACTGCTACAAGCGCGACAGCTACATTCTGGAAGCCAAGCAGGGCAGCGCCGCCGATATCGCGGCGGTGGAAGGCGGCGCGGGCGAAACGCTCCGCGACTTTTTCGGCCAGACGGCGGCCGAGCGCTTCAAGCGCGGCATGGCCAAGCGCGGCACCGGGCAATGGACCGGCGCGATGCAGCGCGCCGCCGGCCAGGCAGAGGGCTATGCCAAGGCACTCCCCAACGGACATGGCTGGCCGCCGTTCCTGCTGGTCAGCGACATCGGCTATTGCATCGACGTCTACGCCAATTTCTCGCGCGACGGGCGCGGCTATGCGCCCTTTCCCGACCGCCGGCGCTTCCGCATCACGCTTGACGATTTGCGCGACGACGACGTGCGCAAGCGGCTGGCCGCGATCTGGAACGCGCCGCTAACCCTCGACCCCAGCGCGGAGGCGGCACGAGTAACCCGCGACATCGCCGCGCTGCTCGCGACGCTCGCCAGGGATATAGAGGCACGCGAACAGAATGCGGATCGCGTTGCCGCATTCCTGATGCGGCTGCTCTTCACGATGTTCGCCGAGGATACCGGGCTGATCCCGAAGAAGAGCTTCAGCGCACTGCTCAAGAAGACGCGCGACCGGCCCGACCTTTTGCCGGCGCAGCTCACCCAGCTCTGGCAAGCGATGGACGCCGGCGGGATCGCCTTCGGATTGGGCGAGGCCGGCGAGACGGTACGCAAGTTCAACGGCTATCTGTTCAAGGAGACGGTCGCGATCCCGCTCCAGCCGAACGAGATCGACGTCCTGATCGCCGCTGCCGCGTCCGACTGGCGACAGGTCGAGCCCGCCATCTTCGGCACGTTGCTCGAGCGCGCGCTGAACGTGAAGGAGCGCGCCAAGCTGGGCGCCCATTATACGCCGCGCGCCTATGTCGAACGGCTGGTCGGACCGACGATCATGGAGCCATTGCGTGACGACTGGCTCGGTGCGCGCACCGCCGCAACCGAAGCGGCGGAGGCCGGCGACAAGGAACGGGCGCGCAAGATCGTCGAGACGTTCCACGGCAAGCTGGCGCGGACCAGGGTGCTCGACCCTGCCTGCGGCACCGGCAATTTCCTCTATGTCGCGATGGCGCGGATGAAGGAATTGGAGGGCGAGGTCCTCGAACTCCTGCAGGAATTGGGCGACGACCAATATCTGGCGGAAATGAGCGGTCACACCATCACCCCTGAGAATTTCCTCGGGATAGAGATCAACCCGCGCGCCGCTGCGATCGCACAACTCGTGCTATGGATCGGCTATCTGCAATGGCATTTCCGCGTGAACGGCGAAGAGCGGATGCCGCCCGAGCCGGTGTTGCGCGACGTGAAGACGATCGAGAACCGCGACGCGCTGATCACCTGGGATCGTCAGGAACTCGAACGCGACCAATATGGCCGGCCAGTGACGCGCTGGGATGGCGAGACGATGAAGAAGCACCCGGTGACGGGGAAGGACGTGCCCGACGAAACGGCTCGGGTGGAGGTGTATCGCTACTTCAATCCGAAGGCTGCGAAGTGGCCCAGAGCGGATTTCATTATCGGGAATCCGCCATTCATCGGCGGCAAAGACGTGCGCGCACGCTTGGGCGACGGCTATTTCGGAGCGCTGTTCCGCAACAGCAAGATGCCCGAATCCGCCGATTTTGTCATGCACTGGTGGGATATGGCTGCATTAGCGGTACGCAAGCGCCAGTCGCGCCGCTTCGGCTTCGTTACCACTAATTCGATAACCCAATCCTTTAGCCGTCGAGTGATTGCTAGGCACCTCGAAGCGCTTGACGCGATCAGCTTAGCTTTTGCTGTTCCGGATCACCCCTGGGTGAGCGAGAAGGGCGACGCTGCGGTACGTATCGCAATGACCGTTGCTGCTCCTGGCAGCATCGACGGTCGGTTGCTGACCGTGACCGATGAGTACAAAGCGCCCGATATGGTCATCTTCGAGGAAAAGATCGGACGTATTCACAGCGACTTAACCGTTGGCGCAGCAGTCGCCGCTGCGGTTGCGCTTCGCAGCAACGAGGCCATCGCGTCGCCCGGCGTTAAACTAGGTCGTAGACTCATAAAAGCGGAGCCACAGGCGCGTGGAGGCGAGTTGGGCCATCGCGAGGAAGTTCTCAGCGAGCTTGTCGTAACGGGTGGCGATGCGGCGGAAGTGCTTGAGCTTGCTGAAGAAGCGCTCGACC
>DATJIN010000071.1:0-21955 GCA_035493275.1 Sphingomonas sp.
GGCGGCGGCCTGTTCTGCTGGGTCGGGCTGGGCATCCCGCCGATCACGTTTTTGCAGCGCCTCAACGAAGTGACGCCGATGACCGATCTGTGGGTCGGGCTGACCAAAGCGCCGGTATTCGGCGCGATCATCGCCTTTAGCGGCTGTTTTCAGGGCATGCAGGTCGAAGGAAATGCCGAACAGGTCGGTCTGCGCACCACCGCCGCCGTGGTGCAGGCGATCTTCCTGGTGATCGTGCTCGACGCATTCTTCGCGGTGTTCTTCACCGCCGTGGGGTGGGCGTGATGACCGAACCTGCGATCCAGGCGCCAAGCGACCAGGACATCGCGATCAAGGTGCGCGGCCTGAAGAACTGCTTCGGTGATACGGTGATCCACGACGATCTCGACCTCGATGTCCGCAAGGGCGAAATCCTCGGCGTGGTCGGCGGGTCGGGCACCGGCAAATCGGTACTGATGCGCTCGATCATCGGGCTGCAGGTCCCGGTGGCGGGCGAGGTCGAGGTGCTCGGCCAGCCGATGGTCGGGATGACCGACGAGGAAACGCTGGCGATCCGCAAGCGCTGGGGCATCATGTTTCAGGGTGGCGCCCTGTTCTCGACGCTGACCGTTGCCGAGAATGTGCAAGTGCCGCTGCGCGAATTCTATCCGCAACTCGACAAGCCGTTTCTCGACAGCCTGGCCGCCTACAAGATCGGTCTGGCCGGACTGCCTGCCGATGCCGGGCCGAAATACCCGTCAGAACTATCCGGCGGCATGGTCAAACGCGCTGCCTTGTCGCGTGCGCTCGCGCTCGATCCCGAATTGCTGTTCCTCGACGAACCGACCGCGGGGCTCGACCCGATCGGCGCGGCGGGGTTCGACGAACTGACGCTCGAGCTAAAAAAGGCGCTGGGCCTGACCGTGTTCCTCATCACGCACGATCTCGACACCCTTTACGCGATCTGCGACCGCGTCGCGGTGCTGGCGGATAAGAAGGTCATTGCGGTGGGGACCATTCCCGAACTCCTGAAAACGAACCATGAGTGGATTCAGGAGTATTTCAATGGACCGCGCGGCCGCGCGGCGACGGCTGCCCAAGGCCGCAACCACGCTGGGCTGAAAGAGGACGCCTGATGGAGACGCGCTCGAACAATGTGCTGGTGGGGGCGGTGGTCCTGGGGCTGCTCGCCGCGCTGGCGGTGTTCATCGTCTGGCTGGCGGGCAATACCAAGGGCGACACCAAGCCCTATGACATCTTTTTCACCCAGTCGGTCGATGGCCTTGCCAAGGGTGGCGCAGTCAGCTTTTCGGGCGTTCCGTCGGGGCAGATCACCGAGATCGAGTTGTGGAAGAACGATCCGCAATTCGTCCGCGTGCGGATCGAGGTGAAGAACGAAACGCCGGTGCTGCAGGGCACCACCGCGACAATTCAGGGCAGCTTTACCGGGCCGTCGACGATCATCCTCGACGGAGCGGTCAAGGGCGCGCCGCCGATCACCGCGATCGGCCCGGGCGGCGTGCCGGTCATCCCGCCGCGCGCCGGCGGGTTCGGCGCGTTGCTGAACTCGGCGCCGAAACTGCTGCAGAATGTGACCGAGCTGACCGACCGGCTGAATAAGCTGCTCAGTCCGCGCAACCGGGAATCCATTTCGGATATTCTCGACAATACCAACCGATTGACCGACGCGCTCGCCGATCGCGGGCCGGAGATCGCCGCGACCATCGCCGATACGCGCATCGCCATCCGGCAGGCGGGCGACGCGGTCCAGAAGATCGGCAACCTCGCGGATTCGACCAACGGCCAGCTCAACCCGCTGCTCGCCGATCTGCGCAAGACGGTGCAGTCGGCCGACCGGTCGATGCAGACGCTCGACGACACGCTCAAGGACGCGCGCCCCGGCGTGCAGAATTTCTCGAAGAACACGCTGCCTGAAATTGGCCAGGCGACTCGCGATTTGCGGGCGTTGACGGAGAGCCTGTCGAACGTCGCCAACCGGCTCGATAACGAGGGTGCGGCCGGGTTGCTCGGCCAGCCCAAGATGCCCGACTATAAGGGGAAGAAGTGATGAAGTTCCTGCTCGCCGCACTCCCCGCACTGGCGCTCGCTGGGTGTTCGTTCGGCGGCAAGCCGCCCAAGCAGTTGCTGGCGCTGACCCCGCCGGTGGTTCAGCCAAACAACGGGACGCCGATCGATCCCGCACGTAGCATCACGGTGATCACGCCCGCCGCCGCGGCGGTGATCGCGGGGCCGCGCGTGCCGGTCTATCAGGGGCCAAATGCCTTTGCTTATGTGAAGGACGCGCGCTGGGTCGAGCCGCCCGCGCGCCAATTCCAGTCGCTGCTGACCGAGGCGTTGCGTGCCAAGGGCGGGCGGCTGGTGCTCGATGCGCGTCAGACGACGGTCGATCCGGGCCAGCGGCTGGGCGGCAGCCTGCTGGCCTTTGGCATCGATGCGACGACCAGCCAGGCGGTGGTGACGTATGACGCGATCCTGACGCGTGGGGTCGAGCCGTCCGCCAGCCGCCGGTTCGAGGCGCGCGTGCCCGTTGGCGCGATCGACGCGCTGGGCAGCGCCGCGGCGCTCGACAAGGCGGCGAACCAGGTCGCGAGCGAGGTTGCCGCCTGGGTCGGATAAGGGCTGTGACGCTGCTCCCCATCCTGCTGCTGATCTGCTCGAACGTCTTCATGACGCTTGCCTGGTACGGCCACCTCAAATTTCCGACCGCGCCCTTATGGGGGGTGATCCTCGCCAGCTGGGGTATCGCCTTCATCGAATATTGCTTCGTCATCCCCGCCAATCGCATCGGCTATTTTCACGGCTGGACCGGCGGGCAGCTCAAGATCGCGCAGGAAATCATCACGCTGATCGTGTTCGCCGGCTTTGCCGCCGTCGCGCTGCACGAACCGCTGACCTGGCGTCACGCTGGCGCTTTCGCCTGCCTGATCGGCGCGGCCGCCTTCATGTTCGCGGGCAAGGGCTGAGGCTGCCCCTTGTAACTTTTGCGCGGCGCTTCCCATATTCGCCACATGAGTGACAAGATCGGGTGGCACGGCACCACCATTCTCGGCGTCCGCAAGGGCGATAAGGTCGTCATCGCGGGTGACGGCCAGGTTTCGATGGGCAATACGGTAATGAAGCCGAATGCCCGCAAAGTGCGGCGGCTGGGCGAAGGCAATGTCATCGCCGGGTTCGCCGGTGCGACGGCGGACGCCTTCACGTTGTTCGAACGCCTCGAAAAGAAGCTTGAGGCGCATCACGGGCAATTGCTCCGCGCGGCGGTCGAACTCGCCAAGGATTGGCGCACCGACAAATACCTCCGGAATCTCGAAGCGCTGATGATCGTCGCGGACAAGGACGTGCTCCTGGTCCTCACCGGAAATGGCGACGTGCTCGAACCCGAGGGCGGCATCGCCGCAATTGGCTCGGGCGGCAATTATGCGCTGGCCGCGGCACGGGCGCTGGCGGACTATGAACCCGACGCCGAGACTCTTGCGCGCAAGGCGATGGCGATCGCCGCCGAAGTCTGCGTCTTCACCAACGACCGCGTCACCGTCGAGACCATCGACATCGCCTGATGCGCGCCATTTGGCACTTGTGAATCCTGTGAATCGAACCGGAAATCCATGAACGAAAATCTGACCCCCAAAACCATTGTCGCTGCGCTCGACGCCCATATTGTCGGGCAGGACGACGCCAAGCGCGCGGTTGCCGTTGCGCTGCGCAATCGCTGGCGGCGGCAACAGCTGCCCGCCGATCTGCGCGACGAGGTCAGCCCCAAGAACATCCTGATGATCGGGCCGACGGGCTGCGGCAAAACCGAGATCTCGCGGCGTCTGGCCAAGCTGGCTGACGCGCCGTTCGTCAAAGTCGAGGCGACGAAGTTCACCGAGGTCGGCTATGTCGGCCGCGACGTCGAACAGATTGCGCGCGACCTGGTCGAGGAAGCGATCCGCCTCGAAAAGGAACGCCGCCGCCTCGCCGTGAAGGACAAGGCCGAGGACGCGGCGATGGGTCGCCTGCTCGACGCGCTGACCGGCAAGGGCGCCTCGGAGGCGACCCGCGCCGCCTTCCGCCAGCGTTTCACCGACGGCCATCTCAACGAAACCGAGATCGAGATCGAGCTCGAGGCCGCGCCGCAAATGCCGTTCGAAATTCCGGGCGGGGGCCAGGTCGGGATGATCAACCTCGGTGAAATGCTGGGCAAGATCGGCGGGCAGCAGACCAAGCGCCGCAAGCTCACCGTGCCCGCGGCATGGGACAAGCTGATGGAGGAAGAGGCCGACAAGCGCCTCGACCAGGATGAAGTCAGCCGCGTCGCGCTGGCCGATGCGGAGGCCAATGGCATCGTCTTCCTCGACGAGATCGACAAGATCGCCGTTTCGGACGTGCGCGGCGGCTCGGTCAGCCGCGAGGGCGTGCAGCGCGACCTGTTGCCGCTGATCGAGGGCACGACCGTCGCCACCAAATATGGGCCGTTGAAGACCGACCATATCCTGTTCATCGCGTCGGGTGCCTTCCATGTCGCGAAGCCTTCGGATCTGCTCCCCGAGCTGCAGGGCCGCCTGCCGATCCGCGTGGAGCTGAAGGCGCTGACCGAGGCCGATTTCGTGCGGATCCTGACCGACACCCGCGCCAGCCTCGCCGACCAATATGTCGCCCTGCTCGGTACCGAGGGCGTCAAGGTCAGCTTCACCGATGACGGCATCGCCGCCGTCGCGCGCATGGCCGCCGAAGTGAATGCCAGTGTCGAAAATATCGGCGCACGGCGCTTGTCGACGATGATGGAAAAGCTGCTCGAGGACGTCAGCTTCCACGCCGAGGAACGCGGCGGGGAGACGCTGGTGGTCGATGCGGCCTATGTCGACGCGCAGCTGGCGAGCATCACGCGCGACGTCGATCTGTCGAAGTACGTGCTCTAGCGGAGTGCTACTTCGCCGGTCGCACGATCATCCGCGCGGCCTGGCCGTCGACCAGCCATTTTGCGGCGCTCGCCTGCAAATCGGCGGCGGTGATGCGGTTCAAGTCACCAGTAATCGACAGCACGTTGTTGACCCGCGTGCCATCCCCGCTGACGCCCGACAGCTGCCCCAGCCAGAACTGGTTGCCCGTCGCCGCGCGGCTGTAAAGCTGCTTCATGGGTCCGAGCGCGCGCGCCAACTCGTCATCGGTCACCGGCGTCGTCGCCAGATCGTGCGCGATCTTTTCGGCGACCTGGAAGAACACCGGGATGCTTGCCGGGCGGATTTGCGACACGACCACGAAGCTGCCGCCCGAAGCCAGTCCAGTCGGCCAGTTGCTCGACACGTTGGGGGAATAGCTTTCCCCGTCCGCCTCGCGCAGTGCGTCGAACATCCGGTCACTATAGACCTGCGCCAGCACGTCGAGCTTGCGGCTTTCGAACAGGTCGGCCCGGCCTGCGCCCGTCGGCCAGGCGAGCACCGTCGCCGCCTGGTCCTTTGGCCCCTTGTGCGTCAGTTCGAGAGTCGATCCGGGCGTCGGTCCGTGCGGCGCAGGCTGGGCGACAACGACGGGTGCGCGCGCAGGCAGCGCGCCCACGGTGTCGAGCGCAGCGGCGATGGCCGCGTCCGTGGTCGTGTCGCCATAGATCGACAGTTCGACCGGCCCCGCCGCGAGCAGCGGTTTCCAGAACGCTTCGAATTGCTCCGGCGTGAGGGCGGCGACTTGCGCCTTGCCCGGCGTGGCCCAGCGGGGATCGCCGCCGCGCAGCCAGCCGGGCATCACGCGTTGCAGCACGCCCATCGCGGTGGTGTCTGCCGCGTCATAATTGGCCAGAGTCGCCGCCTTCGCGCGCAGGACCGGTGCGGCATCGAAGCGGGGGTATTGCAGCTTGTCGGCGATCAGGCGCAGCTGATCGTGCAGATCGGCCGGGCTGGTCGTCGATTTGAAGACGAACGCATCATCGCTCAGATCGAAATCGAGCCCGAGCCGCCGGCCGTTGGTCAGCCGGTCGAGCGCCTCGAGCCCGAGATCGCCGATCCCGCCGGCAACCAGTGCGTAATCCGCCGCCCAGCTCGGATTGGGTTGGTCCGCCGGGAATGCCGAGCGGCCGCCGCCCCAACGCGCCGAGACATAGACCTTGCTCTTCTCCGCATCGTTGGGGAAAATCACCAGGGTGGTCCCATTCGACAGCGTCACGCGCTCGAACGGCAGAGGCGCAAGCGTGGTCCGCCCGGTAACCGTCGCCGGCGCGCCGAGCTTGGGCAGTGCATCCATTGACACCGGTTTGGCGGTATCGATGTGCACCGCACGAACCGGTTCGGTTATAGCGGTCAACAAATGCGACGCGGCACCCGGTTCGGCCTGGGGCAGTGTCAGCACCGCGCGCAACGGCGTGCCGGCAAAGATGCGGCGCGTTGCCTTGAGCAGCCGCGCCGGGGTCAGTCCCTCGCTCTGACCAAGGAACACGTCGCGCGCCACCGCCGCGCTGGCCACGGTTTCGCGGATGTTGACCGCTTCGACCAGGGTGTCCGCGATCTCGCGGTCGTCCTGCCCGGTTTCGGTTTCCACCGCCGCGTCCAGGTTCGATCTGTAATCCTCGATCTCGCGCGCGATCTCGGCCGCGCTCGGCGGACGCGTCAGGGCATCGGTGATGACCGCCCGGACATCGCGCACCGCACGGCGCCAGTCCTTGCCGACCGGGGTGATCTGGATGAGCGTACTATTGGCCGAGCGTAGCACATCCGAATAATCGACTGTCGCCTGCAGATAGCTGGCGCCGGCGCGCGCGCGCGCCTCGAGGCGGCGGCTGATCAGCCGCGCGGCGAGCTCGAGCGCCTGCTTATCGCGATTATATGCGACGGTGTCCGCCTTGACCTGCCATGGCCGCATCACGCCCAGGATGACGCTCGACGCCACGCCCGGTTCGACCACGACGCGCGCCCGCGCGGCATCAGCCCGCGGAACGCCGAAGTCGACGATCCCCGCCGGCTGCACGCGCGGTCGCCAGCTCGCGAAATTGCGTTTGACCAGCGCCTCGAGCGCGTCGGTGTCCATGTCCCCGACCAGCACGACGAGCGTGTTCGCCGGGCGGTACCAACGATCGTGGAACACCCGCAGCGTGTGCGCCGTCGCGGCGCCGACCGACGCCTGTTCCTGTGCGTTCGACGCGTCGCCCAAACGCTGCCCGGCGTACAGCGTGGCACGGACACCCTCACTGATCCGCTGGCCCGGTCCCTGATTTTCGCGCAGTTCGGCGATGATCGTCCGTTTCTCGGTGTCGACCGCTCCCGGCTTGATCTCGGGCGCGGCAATCATGCCGGACAGCATGTGCAGGCTCTCATTGACCGCCTCGGGCGTTGCCGAAGGCAGGTCGATCTTGTAGATCGTCTGGGTCGGACTAGTCGTTGCGTTGGTGTCCGACCCGAAGGTCGCGCCCAGTCGCTGCCACACGCGCTTGGCCTCGCCATCGGCGATATAAGCCGAGCCGCGAAAGGCGAGATGCTCGTTGAAATGGGCATAGCCGCGCTCCCACGGCGCCTCCATCAGCGACCCCGCGTCGACCGCCACGCGGATCGAGATCTGCTTGGGCGGCACCCCGGCTTTGCGCACCGCATAGCGCAAGCCATTGGGCAGCTCGCCAAAGACCCAGGCGGGATCGGGCGGGATGTCCGAGCCGCGATACAGCCAGGGCAGCGGCGCGGGCTGAGTGACGACCGGCGGCGCGACCGGCACGGCCTGCTGGGCGGCGAGGACGGTCGAGGAGAGGAGCGCGACGAGCGCGAGGGCAAAACGCATCGTCACCGTCTTAAGCGGCCAAACCCTTTCGCGCGAGTGAATTGCGGCGGCGCATGGCGCGCCAGCTAACTCGCCAAATCCGCTGTCACGAAATCTGCCGCGCGTTCGCCGATCATCTGGCTGGGGGCGTTGGTATTGCCGCTGATCAGGCGGGGCATGATGCTGGCGTCGGCGATGTACAGGCCTTCGACGCCCCGCACGCGAAGCTGCGGGTCGACAACCGAGTCCGCGTCCGATCCCATGCGCGCGGTGCCGACGGGGTGGTAGACGGTGTCGGCGCGATTGCGGATGGTCTTGATCAGCGTGGCATCGTCCTCAACGCCGCGCGTGTGCCGTTCGGTACCGTTGTGACCGCTCAGCGGCGGCGCTTCGCAAATGCGGCGGGTCAACTTCACGCCGGCGAGGAGCGTTTCCACATCGCGGTCGTCCGCCAGAAATTGCGGGTCGATCAGCGGCACGTCCGCCATTCGGGCGCTTTGCAGCCGGACAGTGCCACGGCTTTCGGGGCGGAGCACACAGACATGGCATGAAAAACCGTGAACGCGTACCTTGGTCCGCCCGTGATCCTCGAGCACTGCCGGCACGAAGTGGAACTGGACATCGGGGATCGCGACATCGGGCCGCGTTTTGGCAAAGCCGCCAGCTTCGGCGAGGGGCGAGGTCAGCCAGCCGCTCTTGTGCTTGCGCCATTCGAGCAACGCCATGAACCCGCGCCATTGTCCTTTGAGGCTCATGCCGTGGAATGTGTCGCCGCCGGTTTCGTATCCCGCAACGTAATCGATATGGTCCTGAAGGTCGCTGCCGACCGCAGGCTTGTCGAGCAACACGTTGATACCGTGCTGCTTGAGGTGCGCGGCGGGGCCGATGCCCGAGACCATCAGCAACTGCGGCGTGTTGAACGCGCCCGCCGCGAGGATCACCGCGCGGCGGGCCTTGATCGTCTCCTCGCCGCGCCAGCCCTGTTTCACGACCACCCCGGTGGCGCGCTTGCCGTCGAAGGTGATCCGCTCGACACGCGCGCCGGTGCGGACGTGTAGCCGCCCTTCTCTGATCGCGGGCTCGACATAAGCGCGCGACGCCGACCAGCGCTCGCCGCCCTTCTGCGTGGCCTGATAAAGCCCGACGCCTTCCTGCTTCTCCCCGTTGAAATCGGCGTTGCGCGGCAGTTGCAGCGACGCGGCGGCTTCGACCCATTCGAGGCTGCCCGGATTGGGCCATTTCTGGTCGACGACGTTCAGCGGCCCGCCGCTGCCGTGGAATTGATCCGCGCCGCGCTCGTTATTCTCGGCGCGCTTGAAATAGGGGAGGACGTCTTCGTAGCTCCAGCCGTCGCAGCCCAAAGCCGCCCAATTGTCGTAATCCCATTTGTTGCCGCGGATGTAGACCATCGCGTTGATCGCCGACGAGCCGCCCAACCCCTTGCCGCGCGGCTGGTAACCGCGCCGCCCGTTTAAGCCCGGCTGCGGCACCGTTTCGTACATGTAATTCGATTTCTTGGGGATCTGCCCGAGCATCGCAGGGGCGAGGATCTGCAGGTAATTGTTGTGGCCGCCCGGCTCGATCAGGCAGACGCTGTACTTGCCGCCTTCGCTCAGGCGCCCGGCGGCGGCGCTGCCTCCGGAACCGGCGCCGACGATGACGATGTCGAATTCCTGCTCTCCGCTCGCCAAACTTCTCTCTCCTCCCACCGCCGTCGGATCATTGCCGACGTTTCGCGCGATCCATCGTGGCTCCAGCCGGGCTCACGAATGGCGTAATTGAGCTTGGCGCGCCACGGGGCCGACCACAAGTCGCGCATGATGCCGATCCATTCGTGAAAGACGCCCCACAACAGCCCGTGATGCGGCAATTGCTTGACGATGCCGTAGCGGATTCGGTCGTGGCCATCCTCGGCCACGAAGGTGCCAAATAATTTATCCCAGACGATGAAGACCCCGGCATAATTGCGGTCGAGGTAGCGCGGATTGGTCGCATGATGGACACGATGGTGCGACGGGGTATTCATCACCGCCTCGAACCAGCGCGGGCACTGACCGATCGCTTCGGTGTGAATCCAGAATTGGTAGATCAGGTTCAGCGCGCCGACGAAGAACAGCATCGGCGGCGGAAAGCCGATCAGCACGAGCGGCATGCGGAACAGGAAGCTGCCGGCGATGAAGCCGGTCCAGGTCTGCCGCAGCGCGGTCGATAGATTGTAGTGCTGCGAACTGTGGTGATTGACATGGCTCGCCCAGAACCAGCGGACGCGGTGCGCGCTGCGGTGGAACACGTAATAGGCGAAATCGTCGAGCACGAAGCAGGCGATCCATGCCCACCAGGCATAGGGGATCGTTGCCAACCGGTATTCGTATAGCGTGACCGCGAGGCCATAAATCAGTCCACTACTCAACGCCCCGGCGATGGTGGAACCGAACCCCATCAGCATCGAATTGAGTGTGTCGCGCGGGCAGTAACGCCTTTTGTCCTTCGCCCGCGCGATCATCATTTCGATGAGGATTAGTAGAACGAAACCGGGAACGGCGTAATCGACGGGGTTGGGCAGCTTCATGCGGCGATTACCCAGCGCGCGCCGAGGCGGCGGATGTGGACGATCCGCCCGTCGGTGCCGGTGACTTCGGCGCCGCCGTCAATGATCCGTGCCGAGGCGGCAATGAACCCGCCGACCTGCGCCTCCGCCTCGTCCATCGCTGCGCGCTCGTCGGTAAACTCGGCGCCGCCCAGCCCGAGCCACCGGCAAATTCCGGCCACCGCGAACACCGCCACGATCGAACCGGCGGCGAGCGGCCAGTTCACCCGCGCACCTGCTGGAGCAGCGGCCTCACGTCATAGCCTGCGGCCTCCGCTTTGGCGGCGATCCCGTCCACGTCGTCGCCCGCCAATGCTTCGGAGAGCGCCCACAGGAAACAGGAGCGCGTGCCCGAGCGGCAATAGGCCAGCACCGGCCCGTCCGCGCCCCCGATGAAATCCCGCAACGCCGCCGCCTGTTCCGCCGAGAAGCCGCCGGCGACGGGAATAGCGTGATAGGCGAGGCCTGCATCCGCCGCGGCGGCGGCAATTTCCGCACCCTGCGGCTCGTCCGGCGCTTCGCCATCGGGCCGGTTGTTGACGATGGCGACGAAGCCCGCCGCACGGGCGGCGGCGACATCAGCGATGCTGATTTGCGGCGCGACCGAGATGCGATCGTCGATCCGGCGAAACTCTCCCATCATGCTCCTATCGCGCCGTTGACGCGGGACGGCAACACGCTACCCCTCGGCGCAAAACCGGGAGGGATTTTGATGCGCCGTTTCGCCATGCTGCTTGCCGCCACCGCGATGATCACCGCGCCCGCACTCGCGCAGGACAAAGGGAGCGAAAAGGGCGATACGAAGGCCGAATTCAAAGGCGATATTCCGCCGCCCAACGTGTCGATCACTCACCACAGCGGCGTGTTCGGCGGGGTCAAGGTCGCCTACACCGCGACCGCGGGCGAAACATATCTCAAGGCCGAGGATGGCACGCCCAAGGCGGCGATCTATTCGACCAGCTACGTCAAGGACGGCGCGCGCGACCCCAACCGCCCGGTGACCTTTCTGTTCAACGGCGGCCCGGGCTCGGGTTCGGTCTGGCTGCATATGGGCGCGTTCGGGCCCAAGCGGGTGGCGATCCCCAGCGATGCGCGCGATGACGGCGCGCCGCCTTATCCGATCTTGGATAATCCCAATTCGCTGCTCGACGTCACCGACATCGTTTTCATTGATCCCGTCGGCACGGGCTTCAGCCACGCACTGGGGAAGACCGAGGCGAAAGCCTATTGGGGCGTCAAGGCCGACGCCCAATCGGTCGCCGAATTCATCCGTATCTGGCTGTCGCAGAACGGCCGCTGGAACGCGCCCAAATATCTCGGCGGCGAAAGCTATGGCACGACGCGCTCGGCCACCGTCGCGAACGAACTCGATGGCGGTTATAACGACGTCGCGCTCGACGGCATCATCCTCATCTCGACGATCCTCGATTTCGGCGCACAGGCCGAAGTCCAGGGCAACGAGATGCAGTATCTCGTCAACATGCCGACCATGGCGATGACGGCGCAATTCCACGGCAAGGCGGGCGCGGGTGTGCCGCCCGAACAATGGGCGCAGCAGGCGCGCGATTTCGCCAGCGGCGCCTATCTCGCCGCGCTGATGAAGGGCACGCGGCTGGGGCAGGATGAACGCGCATCGGTGCGTAAAGAACTGTCGCGCCTGACGGGCCTTTCAGAAACCTATCTGGATAGTGCTGATCTGCGTGTGACACCGGGTCGGTTCTACAAGGAGCTTCTGCGTGACCGGCGTCAGACCGTCGGACGGCTCGATGCGCGCTATCTCGGCATCGATTACGACAATGCTGGCGAAGAGCCCGACAACGACCCCAGCTTCTACGCGATCGACGGTGGCTACACCGCAGCGATCAACAGCTACGTCCGCGGTGATCTCGGCTACAAGACTGAGCGGCAGTACGTGACCATCGGCGGCGTCGGTGATTGGGACTGGAAGCTCGGCGGCGGCCGCGCGGGGGACAGTGCGTTCTACTGGAATGTTGCGCCGTATATCGGGCGCAGCTTGCGCGAAAATTCGGGCGAACGGGTGTTCGTGGCGGCGGGCTATTACGATTTCGCCACGCCGTTCTTCGGCGCCGAGCATAGCCTCAGCCGCCAGGGCATTCCCGCAGACCGTGTCGAATTCCACTATTACGGCGCGGGGCACATGATGTACGTGCGCGACGCGGACCTGTCGAAGCTGTCCGCCGACATCCGCAGCTTTATCCGCCGGCGATGAGTTTTGCGGGGGTGACGGCACTCATCCCCATCCTCGGCGATCAATTGTCGCATGGCATCTCGTCGTTGCGCGGTGCTGACCCCCGCGACACGATCGTGCTGATGATGGAGGTGGCGGACGAGACGACCTACGTCCGCCATCACAAGCAAAAGCTGGTCTACATCCTCTCGGCCATGCGTCACCACGCCGCGGCGTTGCGCAAAGCGGGGTGGACCGTCGATTACGTGCGGCTCGACGACCCGGCCAACACCGGTTCGTTCACCGGTGAAATCGCCCGCGCGGTCGAACGCCATACGCCCGATCGGATCGTCGTGACCGAAGCCGGCGAATGGCGCGTGCAGGCGATGCTCGATAGTTGGGAAACGCTGTTCGGCCTGCCCGTCGAAATCCGCGGCGACGATCGCTTCATCGCTAGCCATGCCGAATTCGACGCCTGGGCGGACGACGGCCGCAAGGCGCTGACCATAGAATTCTTCTACCGCGATATGCGGCGCAAGACCGGGCTGCTGATGGATGGCAGCAAGCCGGCGGGCGGACGCTGGAATTTCGACAAGGAGAACCGCAAGCCCGCCAAGGCCGACCTGCTGATGCCGCGCCCGCTGAGTTTCGCGCCCGACGCGGTGACGGAGGCGGTCATCGACCTCGTCACCGCGCGATTCCAAGGCACGACCGGCAGCCTCGACGGGTTCGACTATGCCGTGACCCGCGAGGACGCCGAGCGCCAGGCCGACATCTTCTTCGCTCACGCGCTCCCGCAGTTCGGCGATTACGAGGACGCGATGGTTACCGGCGAGCGCCATTTGTGGCACTCGATCCTGTCGCCCTACATCAATTCCGGACTGCTCGATCCGCTCGACCTGTGCCGCCGGGCCGAAGCCGAATATCGCGCCGGGCGTGCGCCGCTCAACTCTGTCGAGGGTTATATCCGCCAGATCATTGGCTGGCGCGAGTTCATGCGCGGTGTCTATTGGTACGAGGGACCGGACTATCCGCGCTCGAATTATTTGCGTCATACGCGGAAACTGCCCGCCTTTTACTGGACCGGCGACACCGATCTGAACTGCCTCAAACAGGTCATCGGCCAGACACTGGAAACGGCGCACGCGCATCACATCCAGCGGCTGATGGTCACGGGCAATTTCGCGCTGCTGATCGGCGCCGATCCGTTCGCGGTCCACACCTGGTACCTCGAAGTCTATCTCGACGCCTACGAATGGGTCGAAGCACCCAATACCGTCGGCATGAGCCAATTCGCCGATGGAGGGATCGTCGGCACCAAGCCGTACGTCTCGTCCGGCGCCTACATCAACAAGATGTCCGATTATTGCGCCGCCTGCCGCTATGACGTGAAACAGCGCACCGGGCCGGACGCCTGCCCGTTCAACAGCCTCTATTGGGATTTCCTCGCGCGTCACCGTGACAAGCTGGGCGAGAACGGGCGATTGTTCGGGCCGTACCGCAGCTGGGACCGTTTCTCGGACGAGAGCCAGCAGGAAATCCGCGCGCAGGCGGCGGATTTTCTCGCGCAACTCGACGCCGCGCCCGATGGTTACTAGGGTCGCCCGATAAACAAGGAGACGCGTGCATGGATTCGTTGGTTTCGACCGAATGGCTTGCCGGGGAATTGGGTGCGCCCGATCTGCGGGTGGTCGACGCCACTTATGTGCTCGCCAGCGACGGCCGCGATCCGGCGAAGGAATATGAGGCCGCCCACATTCCCGGCGCGGTGTTCATGAACCTCGACGACGTGTCGGACGACAAGAGCGACTTGCCGCTAATGCTGCCCTCCGCCGAACGCTTTGCCAGCCGGATGCAGTCGCTCGGCCTGGGCGATGGCAGCCGCATCGTGATCTACGACAATTCGCCTTATCATTCGGCGGCCCGCGCCTGGTGGATGCTGCGCCTGTTCGGCGCGCACTCGATCGCGATCCTCGATGGTGGTTTTGCCAAATGGCAGGCCGAGGGTCGCGAAACCGAAAGCGGCAAGCCGACGCTGCGGCATCGCCACTTCACGGTGTGGAAGGACGAAGCGCATGTCCGCACCAAGGACCAGATGAAGGCGCTGGTCGGCGGCAAGACCGAACAGATCGTCGATGCGCGCGGGACGGCGCGTTACGAAGGCCGCGAAGCGGAGCCGCGCCTCGGCGTCAATCCGGGGCACATCCCGGGCAGCCGCAACCTGCCGATGTCGAATATCTTCAACGCTGACGGCACCTACAAGACCGGCCATGCGCTGCAGGCAGCGTTCGGGGCGGCAGGCGTTAACCCGGCCCAGCCGATCGCCGCGACCTGCGGCTCGGGGCTCACGGCCGCGACGCTCGTCTTCGCCGCGCATCTGCTCGGCAACGACAAGACCGCGCTGTACGACGGCAGCTGGTCTGAATGGGGCGCAGACGCCAGCACGCCGAAGGAGATCGGGGCCGCTGCCTAAGTCCACGGATCGTCCGGAGACCGTCGCCGTCACGGCTGGCCGGCGCGCGGACTGGACCGGCGCGGCGGTCAATCCGCCCGTTTGGCGCGCCTCGACGATTCTTTACGAAGACACCGCCGCGCTGAAGACGGGGGTCAAATCGAACGTCGACGGCGAATGGTTCTACGGCCGCCGCGGCACGCCGACGCAGTGGAGCCTGGCCGAGGCGATCACTGCGCTCGATCCGGCGGCGCATGCGACGATGCTCTATCCCTCGGGCGCGGCAGCGGTGGCTTATGCTCTGCTGAGCGTTGTCAAACCCGGCGACCATATCTTGATAGTCGATACGGCTTACGATCCGACGCGGCGGCTCTGCGACGTCTATCTCGCCGAACGCGGGGTCACGACCACCTATTACGATCCGCTGATCGGTGCGGGAATCGAGACGCTGATCCAACCAAACACCCGCGCCATTTTCATGGAATCGCCCGGCAGCCTGACCTTCGAAGTGCAGGACGTTCCCGCCATCGTCGCGGTTGCCAAGGCGCGCGGCATCACCACGCTGATCGACAATACCTGGGCGACACCGCTTTACTACCCCACGTCGAGCATGGGCGTCGATCTGACGATCTGCGCCGTCACCAAATACATCGCCGGGCACTCGGACGTCATGATGGGCAGCGTCTCGGCTCTCGAGCCGCATTGGCTGCGTTTGCGCGACACGTCGCAGATCCTCGGCAATTGCGTGTCGCCCGATGACGCCTATCTCGCCGCGCGCGGATTGAGGACGCTGGCGGTACGGATGAAGCAGCAGGGCGAGACCGCCCTCGCCATCGCGCGCAGGCTGGCGGGCCATCCGAAGGTCGCGCGCGTGCTTCATCCCGCGCTGCCCGATTGCCCGGGCCACGAATTTTTCGCGCGCGATTTTGGACTTGCTGGCGGGCTGTTCGGCTTCACGCTCAAAGGGCACGCGGCCAACGCGCTGGTCGATGCGCTCAAACTGTTCGGCATCGGCTACAGCTGGGGCGGCTACGAAAGCCTGGCGCTGCCGAGTGATCCCGCGCGATGCCGCAGCGCAACCCCATGGACCGGCGGAACGGTCATACGCCTCAACATCGGGCTCGAAGCCGAGTGTGACTTAATTGCCGACCTCGAACAGGGTTTGGCACGCCTGTGAAACTTTTTTCTTGTGCAGCGCACAAAAGCGAGTCAGCTTAACCACTGACCGGCAATCGCGCCCCGCCAAGAGGGTGTGAAGCCGGACGCAGGCGGAACGCGACGCAATTTATGGAGGTTTCCATGCGCACGTTCCTCAGCTGCTGCGGCAGCGCTCTCGCTCTTACGATCGCCACGCCGGCGCTGGCGCAGGACGCCCCTGCCGAACCGCCACCCGCATTCACCGTCAACGGCACCGCCACACTTGTCACGGACTACCGGTTCCGCGGCCTATCCCAGACCGACCGCGACTTCGCGCTCCAGGGCTCGATCACCGTGACGCATGAATCGGGGGTCTACGTGTCGGTCTGGGGCAGCTCGATCGACGATTATGTCGCTGCTGGCGGGGACCAGGAGCTCGATCTGATCGCCGGCTATAAAAAGACATTTGGCGGCACCACCGTCGATGTCGGTGCGCTTTATTACTACTATCCCGGGGCCGAGAAGATCATCCCGGGCTACAATTCGGATTTTATCGAGCCTTATCTCGCGGTGTCGCACACGCTTGGCCCGGTGACGGGGAAGGTCACCGCCAATTACGCGCCCAAGCAAAAGGCGCTCGCCTTCGTGAACACCAAGGACGATTCGCTGTATACCGCGCTCGACCTGACGGGCTCGGCCGCGGGCTTCGGCCTGTCGGGGCATCTTGGCCATTACTGGACCAAGAGCTTCCTTAGCGCGGGCCGCAAATACACCGATTGGGGTGTCGGCGTCAGCTATACGTGGAAGGCGCTGACCGTCGGCGTCAATTACGTCGATACCAATCTGCCCAAATATTATGCGGTCAGTCTAACGGGCAAGGATATCGGCAAGGGCGGCGTGGTCGCGAGCATCGGCGTCAGCTTCTAGCGAACGCTGCGGGCCTGGCGTGCTGGGGGTTAGCCACGCCAGGCCCTATCGCGCCCGTTGAGTTAGGCGGGCGCGAATCCACCCTGTTTCGCACTCGTTACTTCTTGCGCTTTTTCTTGCCTTGGCCAAGCCCGGAAACATCGGCGGCCGGAACGGCATTCGGCGCCGCCGCGGCCGGGATCGTCGCACGCGCGTCCTGCCCGTCGCCTTCGGGCGCCGCGACGATATCGCGCGTCACCGCGCCTTTGTCGACCACCGCCGTGCCGGGATCACCGACCGCCGAACGGATGCCCGCCTGCGCGCGATCATTGCCCGCGGCTTCCAGCGCCGCCGTCTCGGTCTCGCTGCGCGGCGTCGACCCGCCGAACATCGCATCGAGCGCCTGACGCGACGAATCGCCTTCCTGCACGCGGGCCTGACCCGGCTTCGGCGGCACCAGCGCGAAATCGGGCGGCACGACCAATGGCGCATTGCGCGCTACGGCGAATTCGTCCGGCCCGGCGCGACCCAAGCCGCGACGGCCGCCGCACCCGGCGAGGACGAGAACCATCGCCGAGGCGACCAGCAATTTACGCATCAATCACTTCCTTCTTCGTGCCCCCGAAGAATGCTCGTGCCAGCAGGACGAGTACCCCCAGGGTTATAGCCGCATCGGCGAGGTTGAACACCAGAAAAGGGCGCCACTCGCCAAAGTGCAGATCGGCGAAATCGACGACATAGCCGAGCCGGATGCGATCAAGGATGTTGCCGAGCGCGCCGCCAAGGATCGCGCCGAGCGCCAGCGCCTCGCCGCGGTTCCGCTCGCGCCACAGCCACACCAGCACCCCCGCGGCGATCGCCACGGTCAGCGCGACGAGCAGCCAGCGGCCGATATGCGTGTCCGCGGTTAGCATGCCCAGCGACACGCCGAAATTCTGTACCCACGTGAAATTGAACACCGGCAGGATTTCGATCTGGCCGCGCTCGGGCAACGCCAGCGGACCGACCATTGTCCATTTGAGCAATTGGTCGGCGACAAAGACGATGGCGGCGAAGATCAGGCCGCGATTGCGAACCTCGGTCACGCCACCACCGATGCACAGCGGTCGCACAGCCCCTCGGGTTCGACTTCGGGCAAGTGCCGCCAGCAGCGTTCACACTTTTCGTACTCGGTTTTCCTCGCCTCGACGCGGATGTCGGCGGTCGAACTGGCATCGTCGCTGGCGAGCGCCGGATCGCCCGCGCAAATCTCCGCCTTCGCCACGATCGCCAGTTCGCTCAGGTTCGCACCGGCCAGCAGCACCTTGTCCGCCAGGTCATAGGCAATGACAGTGACATCAGCCTCGAGCCCGGAACCGATAACCTTCTCGCGCCGCAGCGGTTCGATCTCGCCCAGCACCACCCCGCGCACCGCGCGCAGCCGGTCCCAGCGCTCGCCGAGCGCGGCATCGTGCCAATTGCCGATCACCGGCCAGTCGAGCAAATGGACGCTGGTCGCGCCCGGATAGCGCGTCGTCCATACTTCCTCGGCGGTGAACACCAGGATCGGCGCCGCCCAGCGAACCAGTGCGTGGAACAGCGCGTCGAGCGTCGTGCGGTAGGCCATCCGCGCCGGAGAATCCGCGGCATCGCAATAGAGGTTGTCCTTGCGAATATCGAAGAAGAACGCCGACAGATCGTCATTGGCGAAATCGGCCAGCGCGCGGGTGTAGGTGTTGAAGTCGAAATCCGCGATCGCGCGCTTCAGCACGCCGTCGAGCGTGTGGACGCGGTGTAGGATGTACCGTTCCAGCTCGGGCATCGCGACGGCATCGACGCGCTCGACCTCGCTAAATCCGTCGAGCGCGCCGAGCAGATAGCGGAAGGTATTCCGCAGCTTGCGATACTGGTCGGCGACGCCTTTGAGGATTTCATCGCCGATGCGGTGATCCTCGGTGAAATCGACCGACAGCGCCCACAGCCGGATGATGTCCGCGCCATATTGCTCCATCACCTTCAGCGGATCGACGGTGTTGCCGAGCGATTTTGACATCTTCTTGCCGTCGGACGCCATCGTGAAGCCGTGCGTCAGCACCGCGTCATAGGGTGCGCGCCCGCGCGTGCCGCAGCTTTCGAGCAGCGACGACTGGAACCAGCCGCGATGCTGGTCGGAACCTTCGAGGTACAGGTCCGCCGGCCAGCGCAGTTCAGGCCATTTGCCGCTTTCGAGGACGAAGGCGTGAGTGCAGCCGGAATCGAACCACACGTCGAGAATGTCGGTGACCATCTCGAACGCATCGGGATCGTGCCCGCCGCCGAGCAAAGCGGGCGTCGCCTCCGCGCTCCACGCGTCGACGCCCTTTTCGCGCACCGCCGCGACGATGCGCGCGTTAACGTGCTCGTCGACGAGATACTGCCCGGTCAGCTTGTTAACGAACAGCGTGATCGGCACGCCCCAAGCGCGCTGGCGGCTGATCACCCAGTCGGGACGTCCCTCGACCATCGCGCCAATGCGGTTGCGGCCCTTTTCTGGGACGAAGCGCGTCGCGGCGATCGCCGCCATCGCCTTCTGGCGCAGCGTACGGTCGTCGTCCTCGTCCCCGTCGGGCTGATCGACCGGGATGAACCATTGCGGCGTCGCGCGGAAAATCAGCTTGGCCTTCGATCGCCATGAATGCGGGTAGCTGTGCTGGTAATCAGCACTCGCGGCGAGCAGCGCGCCGGCCGCCCGCAAATCCTCACAGATCGGGCCATCGGGCGCGTTGAACTTGGGATTGATGACCGAACCTTGCCCGCCGAGCCACAGCCAGTCGGCGCGGTATTTCCCGTCGCCTTCGACCGCGAACACCGGCTCGATCTCGTTGGCCTTGCACAGCTCGAAATCGTCCTCACCATGATCGGGCGCCATGTGGACGAGGCCGGTACCCTGTTCGGTGGTGACGAAATCGCCCGCCAGAAACGGCCGCGGCCTTGCGAAGAACCCGCCGAGATGGTGCATCGGATGCCGCGCGATGCTGTGCGCCAGGTCCGATCCCTTGATTACGCGCAGACTGAGCAATTCGTCGCCCAGCCTCTTGCCGGTCGCATCGAGCAAATCGACCGCGACAAGATAGCGCCTCGCTTCGTCGTTGCCCGATCGGCACAACATATATTCGACATTCGGTCCGTAAGCCAAAGCCTGATTGACCGGAATCGTCCACGGCGTTGTCGTCCAGATGACCGCATGCACGCCGACCAGTTCGGGGATCGGCGACTCCACAATCTCGAACGCCACGTCGATTTGTGTCGAGACAATGTCCTCATACTCGACCTCGGCTTCGGCCAGCGCGGTTTTTTCGACCGGGCTCCACATCACCGGTTTGGCACCGCGATAAAGCTGGCCCGACTCCGCGAATTTCATAAGCTCGGCGACGATCGTCGCCTCTGCATCAAAATCCATCGTCAGGTAGGGCTTGTCCCAATCGCCGTTGATGCCGAGGCGCTTGAGCTGCTCGCGCTGCGTGTCGACCCAATGCTGGGCATAGGCGCGGCATTCGGCGCGAAATTCGGGCGCCGGCACCTGGTCCTTGTCGAGCTTCTTCTTGCGATACTGCTCCTCGACCTTCCATTCGATCGGCAGGCCGTGGCAGTCCCAGCCCGGCACGTACGGGGCGTCCTTGCCGAGCAGCGTCTGCGTCCGCACGACCATGTCCTTGAGGATGTGGTTGAGTGCGTGGCCGATGTGCATGTCGCCGTTCGCGTAGGGCGGGCCATCGTGCAGGATGAATTTTTCGCGGCCCGCGCGGCTCTTGCGCAGCTGCTTGTACAGATCGTCGGCCTGCCATTTGGCGAGAATGCCTGGCTCCTTCTGAGGCAGCCCCGCCTTCATCGGGAAATCGGTCTTGGGCAGGAAGACGGTGGAGCGATAGTCAGTCATGTCGCGGGGCGCTTAGGATGCGGCGCGCTTCATCGCAATCGCGGCGCATCTGATCGATCAGCGCGTCGATGCCGTCGAACTTCGCCTCGTCGCGCAAATGCTGGATCAGCGAGACCTCGATCACCTGGCCGTAAAGGTCTTCGTCGAAGTCGAAGAGATATGCCTCGAGCAATTCCTTGGGCGGATCGAATTGCGGGCGAATGCCGAGATTCGCCGCCGCGTCGATCACACGCCCGTCAGCCAGCCTAACCCGCACGGCATAGACCCCGTAACGCGGGCGCAGATATTTCTCGAGCGGCAGGTTCGCCGTGGGATAGCCGATCGTCCGCCCCAGCGCGTCGCCATGCTGGACCACGCCTTCGATTGCGAAGGGTCGCGTCAGCAGCCGCGTCGCTGGCGCGCAATCGCCCGCCTTCAACGCTTCGCGAATGCGCGATGAGGACACCACTTCACCGTCGAGCGTCACCGGCGCGACCGCATCGACGGTCATACCCTGCTGCGCGCCTAATTCGGTTAGCACGCGGACATTGCCGCCGCGCCCCTTGCCAAAGGTGAAGTCCTCGCCAGTGACCACGCCTGACGCACCCGCCAACCAAACGCGCACGAAATCCTCGGCCGTGACGCCCGCCAGCCGCGCGCCGAATTCGAACACCAGCATCGCATCGGCGCCCACTTCGGCGAACAGCCGCTCGCGCTGGTCGAGCGTGGTCAGGCGGAACGGCGGTGCATCGGGCACGAAATGGCGCACCGGATGCGGATCGAAGGTCGCGACGATCGCCGGACGCCCTCGCTGCCGCGCCAACTCGACCGCGCGACCAACCACCGCCTGGTGTCCCAAATGAAACCCGTCGAAATTGCCGAGCGCGATGACCGCCCCGCGCAAATGCGCAGGCAACCCCTCTCCCCCGGTGACGCGCCCCATCAGGCGCTCAGGCGTCCTGCTTGGCCAACCATTCTTCGAGCCATTTGATCGAATAATCCCCGTTCATCACGTCGGGGTCACGCAGCAGCGCGCGGTGCAGCGGGATTGTCGTCTTCACGCCATCGACGACCATCTCCTCGAGCGCGCGGCGC
>DATJIN010000072.1:0-26662 GCA_035493275.1 Sphingomonas sp.
TCCTTCGGGACGCTCAGTCGCTTTCCGCAGCACGAGCATCGGCCGGCCCAGCGCAACCGCCTCTTCCTGCACCCCGCCGCTGTCGGTCAACACGATCGCGGCGCGATCGAGCAGCGTGACGAAGGCGGCGTGGTCGAGCGGATCGGTGACCACCAGATTGGCGACGCCGAGAAGTCGCGCAATATCATCCGAGGCGGCAGCGTTGGGATGGCGCACCATCACCACCAGCGCGCCACTGTCGCGCGCGAGCTTTTTCAGCGCGGTGGCAATCGCGTGCATCGCCCCGGCATTTTCGCGCCGGTGCGCGGTCGCGAGGATCAGTGGCCGGCCATCGGCTGCGGCAAGAATTGGCTGCGCCGCTGCGGCGAGCGACGGGTCGAGCGCCACGCGCGCCCGCACCGCAGCCAGGGCGTCGACAATCGTGTTGCCGGTCATCAACACGCTCGCCGGATCGATGGCTTCGCGGTGCAGCTTGGCAGCGGCGTCGGGGGTCGGCGCGAAGTGCAGCGTCGCATAATCGGCGATCGCGCGGCGATAATGTTCTTCAGGCCAGGGATGCGCTGTGTTGCCGCTGCGCAGACCCGCTTCGACATGCGCGACCGGAATCTGGCGATGGACAGCGGCCAGCGCGCCGGCATGCGCGGTCGCGGTGTCGCCTTGCACCACGATCATGTCGGGGCGAACGAGTTCGATCGCATCGCCGATCGACAGCAGCAGCGAGGCGTGCAGCGCGTCGAGCGAGTCGTCGCGACGGATCAGGTCCAGTGCGAGATCAGGCTTCAGCGCATGCAGAGCCAGCACCTGGTCGAGCAGGACGTCATGCTGCCCCGTCGCCAGCGTCTGCACCACCACATCTGCACGCGCCTGCAACGCGCGCACCACGGGGATCAGTTTGATCGCCTCAGGTCGCGTGCCGAAGATAACCAGGATGCGCTGGCTCACAGGCTCCAGCGGTTCGCCAGTGGCCGGTCGGCCCAGATGTTCTTGAGGTCGGCGACCAGTCCGCCGACATTGGTCAGCTTCGAAATCGCCTCGGCATCCATCGCGGCATAGTGCTCGTGCCCGACCGCGCAGACGACGAGATCATAGCGTCCCGACATAGCGTCGGCCTGAATCGACGCGCCATATTCGTGCTGGAATTCGGCCGGGTCGGCCAGCGGATCGTGGAGCGTGACGTGATGGCCCAGCCGCTTGAGGCGATTGACCACGTCGATCACTTTCGAATTGCGGATGTCGGGGACATTTTCCTTGAAGGTCAGCCCCATCACCAGCGCGGTCCCGGCCTTGCCGCCGCGCTTGTCGTGTAGCGTCTCGGCGACCCACGCGCCCATGCCGTCATTGATCGCGCGGCCGGACAGGATGACGCGCGGCTCGATGTCATGCTCCGTTGCGACATGCGCGAGGTAATAGGGATCGACGCCGATACAGTGGCCGCCGACCAGCCCCGGCTTGAAATCGAGGAAATTCCACTTGGTCCGCGCGGCGGCCAGCACGTCCCACACCGACAGGTCGAGCCCCGCGAAAATCTGGGTGATTTCGTTGACGAAGGCGATGTTGATGTCGCGCTGGGCGTTTTCGATCACCTTGGCCGCTTCCGCCGCCTTGATCGATGCCGCGCGGAAGGTGCCGCCGGTCGTCACCGCCGAGTAGATCGCATCGACGCGGTCGAGCGTCTCGGCATCCTCGCCGCTGATCACCTTGGTGATGCGGTCGACCGTATGCTCGCGGTCGCCCGGATTGATGCGCTCAGGCGAATAGCCGAGGACGAAATCCGTACCCCGCTGGAGATCGCCGACGCGTTCGAGTTCGGGCCCGCACAAATCTTCGGTGACGCCCGGATAGACCGTCGATTCATAGACGATCAGCGCTTTCGAACCCTTCGCTACCAGCCCGGCGACGGTGCGCGTTGCCGACATGACCGGCCCGAGGTCGGGGCGGCGCAGGCGATCGACTGGCGTCGGCACCGTGACGATATAGGCGTCATAGCCTTTACACTCGGCGGGATCGGCGGTGAGCTTTAGCGCGGACGCCTTGAGCCGCGGCGCGTCGATTTCGCCGGTGCGGTCGCTGCCGTTGCGCAACTCGTCGATACGGCTCTGATCGATGTCGAGCCCGACGGTCTCGAACGATGTCGCGAGCGCGACCGCCAGCGGCAGGCCGACATAGCCCAATCCGACAACACAGATGCGCGGCTTAGCTGCGGACACGAATTCCCCCTTGATCCCGAGCGTTGCCCTATGCCGTCACGGTTACGGCCGCGTAAACCCCGCTAAGTCGACAAAAACCACCGCTCCGCCCCTTCAAGGCCGAGCGCGGTGAGTTTCCCCGTGGCGAAGGCGCCGGTATCGATGCCGATGCGGTTGTGGCGTTCGACGACGTGTTCGGTGATCGAGTGGCCGTGGACGACCATCGCGCCATGGTCGCGCTCGTCCTCAAGGAACTCGCGGCGGATCCAGCGGGTGTCAGCGCGCGACTGTTCGTCATGCGGTACGCCGGGTCGGATGCCGGCGTGGACGAACAGATATTCGCCCTCGGCGATCGTCTCCTCGAAACCTTGCATGAAGCGGATATGGGCTTCGGGCACGTGCCGCTGCGTCAGAGCGACCAACTCCTGCAAATCCGCCGCTTCGTAGGTCTCCTCGCTGACGCCGTAGCTGAGCAACGTCTCGCGTCCGCCGATCCGCGCGAACAAGCCGGCGGTGCGGCGGTCGCCTTCCCACGTCTTGATCAGCACTTCCTCGTGATTGCCCATCAGCACGCGGCATTTGCCCGTGGCGCAAAGCTGCATCGCGCGCTCGACCACGCCCGCCGAGTCCGGACCGCGATCGACGAGATCACCGAGCAGGATGAGATGCGTCTCGGCTCCACCGCGTGCGGAATCATCGGCATCGATCCGTGCGAGCAGATCCTCGAACAGGTCGAGCCGGCCGTGAATATCGCCGATCGCATAGATGCGCCGCTGACCGAAAAGCGCAAAACAGCGCGGCTCGGGGCGCGAGAAAAGCTTGCGAAATACCATGATTCAGCGCCGTTTAGCGCAATTCACCTGAACGCGCGACTACACCGTTTCGCGCGCAAGCAGCGTTTCCGGGCGAATGCCCAGGCGAACCATCTGCGCGCGGACGCGCGGCCAGGTTTCTTTCAGGAACTGTTCGCGCTGATCGCCACGCAGCCGGTCGAGCGCACCATCGGCGACGAACATGCCGACCCCGCGGCGCACGCTGACATAGCCGTCATCCTGCAGCGACTGGTACGCCTTGGCGACGGTCAGCGGATTGGCGCCATGTTCGGCGGCAAAGGCGCGCACCGACGGCAGCTGATCGCCTTCCGCAAACTCGCCTTCGAGAATCGACGCGGCGAGCAGATTGCGCAGGCGCAGATAGACGGGCTCACCGGAGTCGGAAACTGTCATGCAACCCTAATACAGCAACACGGCGGACTTGTCACCCCCAACGTCGCACGACCTGCGCGAGCGCGGGACGCGGGCGGTCTTCGAGCGGCGCGGAAGGGGTGCCGATGAATACGAACCCGGCGATCCGCTCGCCCGGCTCGCCGATCCCGGCGGCGACCGCGGGCGAAAATGCCGCCCAGCCGGTGACCCAGGCGGCGACGAAGCCAAGCGCATGCGCCGCGTGCAGCAGGTTCATGCTCGCGGCGCCCGCCGACAGTTCCTGTTCCCATAGGGGTACACGGCTAAGTGGATCGGGCGCGGACGTCACGGCGATCAGCGTCGGGGCGTCGTGCGCGAATGCGGTCATCTTGCCGAGGTCGACACCGTCCGCCGCGGCCCGCTCAGCGCGAAACGCTTCGGCGATCAGGTCGGCGAATTTGTCACGATTGTCGATCACGACGAACCGCCAGGGCACCAGTTTCTTGTGGTCGGGCGTTCGCGCTGCGATGGTCAGGATCGTGTCGAGCTGCGCTGCATCCGGTCCCGGCGCGATCATGTCGCGCGGCTTGCCCGAACGACGGGTGGCAAGAAGGCTGAGCGGCGACGACAAATCGTTGAGCATGATGCGCAGCTAGGCACGCGCCCCCTGTTGCGCAACGCAGCACGCGCTATGGGCTTGGCGATGCTGCCGATTTTGTTCGCCCTCGCAATGGCAACGCCTGCCGCCGCCCCGGACCCGCTGGCGATCGCCGATGCGCGCGTGGCGCAGGTCGCATGGCGGCTGCAGACGGCGAATGTCGCGGTCTGTCGAAAGCATGCGCCGCTGCCCGGCCTGTCGCTGCAGATGCGCGACCAATATGGCCCGGCGGACCGCGCGGGCACCGGCCTTAGCGATTATCCGACGCTCAGCGCCGTGGTTCCGGGCAGCGCCGCGGACAAGGCGGGCCTGAAAGTCGGCGATGCGATCAAGGCGATCGACGGCGCCATGACGCCGCTGGCGAGCAGCGGTCGCGCAACGTTCGACACCGTCAGCAAGGTCGAGGCGCAGCTGGCGGGAGCGATGACGAAGGGGAACCCGACGCTGACGCTTGCGGACGGTCGCCGCGTCGCATTGACCCCCGATCAGGGCTGTGCGTCCGAAGTGCAGCTGCTGCCGCAAAAGGGTCTGAACGCCGGCGCCGACGGGCAAGTCGTGCAGATCGGCGGCAAGCTCTACGATTTTGCCGCCAATGATGACGAATTGGCGGCGGTCATCGCCCATGAACTGGCGCACAACTTCCTCGGGCACCGCGCGCAGATGGACGAGCAGGGCGTCTCGACCGGGCTGTTTGCCGGACTGGGCAAGAACGGCGCCCGGCTGCGGCAGGTCGAGTTCGAGGCGGATCGGCTGTCCGTCTGGCTGGTCGCGCGCGCGGGTTATGATGCCAACGCGCTCGCGCCATTCTGGGCACGGCTCGGCAAGCGCGCGGGCATCCTCATTTCGGACGGAACGCACCCCAGCTTCAAAGAGCGTGTGCGCCGGATCGAAGTGGCCGCGGCCGAGGTCGCCAGCCAGCGCGCAGGGGGCCAGCCGCTGATGCCTGGCGCACGATAACCCCTTCCCTTCCCGCCATTCCCCGCTAACTCTCCCCGCCATCGCAAGCGCGCCCGCCAGAGGCGCTGCTCAATGGGAGTGAATACAGGGCATGGAAACGCCAACCGCGGACTCGCCGGTCGAACCGGACGTCAGCCACATCAATCCGGCAGCACAGGAAACCTGGTTCGGGCACCCGCGGCAACTCGCGCGGCTGTTCACCACCGAAGCGATGGAACGCTTCGGCTATTACGGCATGCGCGCGCTGCTGACGCTGTACCTCGCGCAGCATTTCCTGTTTTCCGACACGACGACGACCGGACTGTACGGCGGGTTCACCGCGCTGGTTTATCTCACGCCGCTGATCGGTGGCCTGATGGCGGACCGCTTCCTCGGCGCCAAGCGATCGGTCAAATTCGGCGCGATCCTCATGAGCCTCGGCTATCTGACGCTGTGCTTCGGCGGGCAGCCCGCGAAGCCGTTTGCGACGATCGACGGCGTCCGCACCGAGATCACCGTCGAGGGCAAGGGCGAAGCGCGCAAGCAGTTCGTCAACGATCCCTCGGGTCCGCTGCTGATCAAGGGCAATGACGACAAGACCGTCTCGCTGGTCCGCGCCGATGGATCGGAAGCGCGCAAGATCGCCGAGGGCGGGTTCAAGCCCGACGGCGAGCGTAACCCGTTCAGCGTCTTCCTGCTGATTATCGGGCTGGCGCTGGTCGTTATCGGCAACGGCTTCTTCAAGCCGAATATCTCGACCATCGTCGGCTCGCTATATGCGCAGGGCGACCGCCGGCGCGATGCGGGCTTCACGATCTTCTACATGGGCATCAACCTCGGCTCGCTGTTTTCGCAGATCCTCTGCCCGCTGCTCGCAGTGGGCATGGGCAGCTGGGGCGGGCTCGGCTGGTGGGCGGGCTTCGGCCTCGCCGCCGCCGGCATGATGGTGTCGTGGCTGCTGTTCCAGTTCGATGGCGGCAAGCTGGACGGATACGGCGATCGACCCGCGGGCGCGCCGGCCAACCGTGACATGATCATCTATGCCGGTGCGCTGCTGTGCATCCCGGTGGTCTGGTTCCTGTTCACGAACCTGATGAACTATGTGAAGCCGGAGGCCGGCAGCGGCATCGTCGGCTACATCTCCACCCTGCCGATTATGGGCAAGATCATGTTCGGCACCTTCCTGGTCAGCGTGCCGGGCATCCTGATCTGGTCGTTCGTCAAGGGCTCCCGCCAGGAATTCCAGATGATGCTGGCGGCGATGGTGCTGATCACCTTCAACACCGTGTTCTGGACCCTGTTCGAGCAAGCAGGCTCTTCGCTGACGCTGTTCGCCGACCGCAATACGGACATGAGCGTTTTCGGCCTGTTCAGCATTACCGCGGGCCAGACCCAGTTCTTCAACGCCTTCTTCATCGTGGCGCTGGCGCCGTTCTTCTCGATGATGTGGAACGGCATGGCGCGGCGTGGGATCGAACCGACCATCCCGGTCAAGTTCGCGATCGCGCTGATGGGCGTGGGCGCGGGCTTCCTGTTCCTCGTCTGGGGCACGCAGTTCGCCGGGCCGGACTATAAGGTCACCCTGTGGTGGCTGGCCGGGCTGTACCTGATCCACTCGATCGCCGAGCTGTGCATTTCGCCGGTGGGCCTCAGCATGATCACCAAGCTGTCGATCGCGCGCATCGTCGGGCTGATGATGGGCGTGTGGTTCCTGTCGATCGCGGTGGCGCAATATGTCGCGGGTGTCGTGGCTCAGTTCGCCAGCGTGGAGACGGTCGGCGGTCAGGTGACCAACCTGAAGGTCAGCCTCGACACCTATGTCGGCGTATTCGAAAAGATCGGGCTGTTCTCGCTCGCGATCGGCATCGTCCTGTTGCTGCTCGCCTGGCCGCTCAAGCGCCTCATGCACGGAGTGAAGTAATGCGTCTCGCCTGGACTCTCATCCCCGCCATCGCATTGGCGGGATGCACAACGGCGGAAAAACCGAAGACGGCGTCGTCCAACGCGCCCGCCAAGCCGTTCGACTGGAACCCCGATCCGTTCCCGTCGACCTACAAGCCCTATCCGTCGCGTCCCACGGTCGTGCGCAATGCGACGATCTATGACGGCGAAGGCGGCCGGATCGAGCATGGCTCAGTGGTCATGGCGGACGGCAAGATCGTCGCCATTGGCGGCGCTGACCTCGCGGCGCCCGCGGGTGCAGAAGAAGTCGACGGCACCGGCAAATGGGTCACCCCGGGCGTCATCGATATCCACTCGCATCTCGGCGACTACCCCTCGCCCCAGGTCGACGCGCTGAGCGATGGCAATGAAGCCACCAGCCCCGTCCGTCCCGAAGTCTGGGCCGAACACAGCGTCTGGCCGCAGGATCCGGGATTCAGCCGTGCGCTCGCCAATGGCGGTGTGACGACGCTGCAGATCCTGCCCGGCTCGGCCAATCTGTTCGGCGGCCGCTCGGTGGTGGTCAAGAACGTCTATGCCCGTACGCAACAGGGCATGAAGTTCCCCGGCGCGCCTTACGGCCTGAAAATGGCGTGCGGCGAAAACCCCAAGCGGGTTTACGGCTCGAAAGGCCAGATGCCGCAGACGCGCATGGGCAATATCGCGCTGGACCGGCAGACCTGGGCCAAGGCGGTCGAATATAAGCGCAAGAGAGAGAAAGACCCGATCGGCACCGCGCGTGACTTGCAGATGGACACGCTCGCGGGTGTGCTCGACGGCAAGATCCTCGTCCAGAACCACTGCTACCGCGCCGACGAAATGGCCAACATGATCGATCTGTCGAAGGAGTTCGGCTATCACATCGGTGCGTTCCACCACGCGGTGGAGGCTTACAAGATCGCCGATCTGCTCAAGGCCAACGGCATCTGCGCGGCGATGTGGGCCGATTGGTGGGGCTTCAAGATGGAGTCCTATGACGCGGTCGACGAGAACCTGCCGTTGATGCACGCCGCCGGCGCCTGCGCCATCACCCATTCGGACGATGCCAACGGCATCCAGCGGCTCAATCAGGAAACCGCCAAGGCGCTGGCCCATGGCCGCCGCGCGGGCATCCAGATTCCGGACGAGGTCGCCTGGACGTGGATGGCAATCAACCCGGCCAAGGCGCTCGGCATCGCTGACAAGACCGGCAGCCTGAAGCCCGGCAAGATGGCCGATGTGGTCTTGTGGAACGGCAATCCGTTGAGTGTCTACACCCGCCCCGAGCGCGTATGGATCGACGGTGCGACGATGTACGACGCGCACAATCCGCGCCTGCGCCCGGTGAGCGATTTTGAATTGGGCCAGGCCGGCGAAGGAGACACGAAATGAAGCGCGTCCTGCTCGCCACCGCGGTGTTCTTCGCCGCGCCAGTTCCTGCCGAAACCGTTGCCATCACCGGCGCGACCATTGCCACCGGCGAAGAGGTCGCGCCGTCGCAGGGCAATGTCATCATCACCAACGGTCGCGTAACGGCCGTCGGCAGTGTCGCCGTTCCCGCGGGTGCGCGCGTTATCGATGGCACCGGCAAATGGGTCTCGCCCGGCATCGTCGCCGGCTTCACACGGCTCGGATTGGTCGAAGTCGATGCGGTTGACGAGACCAACGACACCTCGGCGCGCAATTCGCCCTTCTCGGTGAGCCTCGATGTCTCGACGGCGATCAATCCGCGGGTGCCGGCGATCGCCGTCAGCCGCGCGGCCGGCGTGACACGGGCAATCGTCGCGCCCGAAAGCAGCAGCGGGATTTTCGCCGGTCAGGGTGCGGTGATCGACACCGCAGTGAAGAACGACATCGTCGACAAGGCGCGGGCGTTCCAGTTCGTCGAATTCGGCGAAAGCGGCGCGCGGCGGGCGGGGGGCAGCCGTCCCGCGGCCCAGGCCTGGTTCCGCAACGCGCTCGCCGAAGCGCGGGCCTATGCCCGCAATCCGGCGAGCTATGACGGCAATTCGAAGGACGCGCTGCTCAACCGCAGCGACGCCGCCGCTTTGGTGCCGGTGATCGAAGGACGTCAGCCGCTCTATGTCCATGTCGAAAGCGGGCCAGACATCCTCCAGATGCTCGCGCTGCGGAGAGACTTTCCGGCGCTCAAGCTGGTGCTGGTCGGGGTCAGCGAAGGCTGGATGGTGGCGCGCGATATCGCCGCGGCGAACGTGCCGGTGATCGCCAGCCCGACCAACGACCTGCCGGCCTCGTTCGAGCAACTGGCGGCGACGCAATCAAATGTCGGGCGCCTGCGCGCGGCCGGGGTTCAGGTCGCGCTCGGCATGATCGACGACGACGATGCGCGCCAGGCGCAGCTCTCGATGCAGCGTGCGGGCAATCTCGTGGCGCTGACCCGCGTGCCGGGTGCGACGGGGCTCAATTGGGGCCAGGCGTTCGCCTCGATCACCAGCGTTCCCGCGCGGATCGCGGGGATGGCCGATGTCGGCACGCTCAAAACCGGCGCGCGCGATGTCGTGATCTGGTCGGGCGATCCGCTTGAGCTGTCGAGCCTCGCCGAACATGTCTGGATCGACGGCGTCGAACAGTCGCTCGAAACGCGCCAGACGCGGCTGCTCAAGCGCTACCTGACGCCACAGGAAGGCGCGCTGCCCAAGGCTTACGACCGCTAGGGGAGAACCGGCATGACGAATTTGCTGCTCGCGCTCATCGCCTTTGTCGGCAGCCATTTCGCCATGTCGCACCCGTTGCGAAGGCCGCTGGTCGCCGCGCTTGGCGAGAAGGGCTTCCTGCCGCTTTATTCGCTGGTGTCGGCCGCGACGCTCGTCTGGGTCGTGTTCGCGTTTCGCGCAGCGCCCGCAGGCGAACCCCTTTGGGGGCCGTCACCCGCTCTGTGGGTGACCTCGGGCGTGATCATGCTGATCGCGGCGATCCTGCTCGTCGGCAGTTTCTTCGGCAATCCCGCCTTCCCGCACCCCGAAGCCGATGGCCCCGCCCCTCAGGCCAAGGGCGTGTTCGGCATCACCCGCCACCCGATGATGTGGGCGTTCGCGCTGTGGAGCCTGGCGCACGCGCTCGTCGCACCCAACCCAGCGACCCTCGCGCTCACCTTCGGCATCGCATTCCTCGCGCTGGTCGGCGCAGCGATGCAGGACCGCAAGAAAGCAGCCTTGCAGCCCGTCCGCTGGCCCGATTGGACCTCACGCACCAGCTTTGTGCCCTATGGCCGCGGCTGGGCCTGGCCCGGGCTGATCGCAACCTTGGGCGGCATCGTCCTGTGGCTCGCCGCGACCTGGCTGCACCCCGTCGCCGGGGCGCCGCCGGTCGCGCCGTGGATCTGGCTTACCGCCTGAATTCTAACGTCTCACCATCGCCATGCCGCGCGCGTTATAGCGGTCGCCTGCCGTCGCGCCGCGCGGGCTGGCCGCGTCGAGCGCCGCCAGATCGTCTTTGGTCAGCACGACGTCTGCCGCGCCGAGCGAATCCTCCATCGTCTGGCGCCGCTTCACGCCGGGGATCGGCACCACGTTGTCGCCCTGTGCCAGCAGCCACGCCAGCGCGACCTGCGCCTTGGACGCGCCATGCTTGTCCGCAACCGCGCCGATGGCTTCGACCACCTTCAAATTCTTGGGCAGGTTTTCGTCGGAATAGCGCGGATCGTTGCGGCGCCAGTCATCGGCGGGCAAATCGTCCAAGCTGGTGATCCCACCAGCCAGAAAACCGCGTCCAAGTGGCGAATAAGGCACGAAACCGATGCCGTTTTCGCGGCAAATGTCCAAAATCTCGTCTTCGACACCACGTTCCCACAAGGAGTATTCGCTCTGCAACGCGGTAATGGGCCCCGCCTTGGCGGCACGGCGCAGCGTCTCCGGCCCCGCCTCGCTTAGGGCGATGTGACGGACCTTTCCTTCCCTCACTAACGCCACCATTCCACCAACCGTCTCCTCGATCGGCACGTTGGGATCGACGCGGTGCTGGTAGAACAGGTCGATGACATCGACGCCGAGCCGCTTCAGCGACCCTTCCACCGAAGCCCGCGCATTCTCCGGCGAACCGTCCACGCCGGTGATTTGGTTGCCGTCAAACCGGAAACCGAATTTGGTGGCGATGACCAACCCGTCGCGCTTGCCCTTGATCGCGCGGCCGACCAGTTCTTCATTGGCGAACGGCCCATAGATCTGCGCGGTGTCGAAGAATGTCGCGCCAAGATCGATCGCACGGTGGATCGTCGCGGTCGCTTCGCCCACATCGGCAGGCGCGCCGTAGGTGATGTTTCCGCCCGCCTCGATCATCGGCATGCAGCCGATGCCGATGGCGGAAACCTTTAGGCCGTGGCCGAGCTCACGATATTGCATCTGCGTCTCCCATCGTATTCGTCTGGCGCGCGACCGCGCCGGTCACCGCCACATCCCACATCGCATTGCCCAATGTCCGGAAGATGTCAGGCAAGGTCTCGACCGCGATCAGCAGCGCGAGCGGCTCCACGGGCACGCCGAGGATGAGGCAAAGCGGAGCGATCGAGGTCACAAAACTCACCTGCCCCGGCAGCGAGACCGCGCCCATAGAGGTCAGCACTGCGCCGAAGATCGCCACCGCATAAGTCGCGGGCGTCAAGTGCGCGCCGAACCAGTTGGCGACGTACAGCGCGACCGCGAGGTTCATTGCCGGCCCCGTCGCCCGCATCAGCGCGACAGCCATCGGCAAGGTAATTTCGGCGGTCGCGGTCTGCACGCCCAGCGCCTGCGACCGGTTCAGCATGATCGGCAGGCAGGCGAGCGAACTCTGCGTCGATACCGCCAGCGCCTGCACCGGCGCGATCTGGCGGGCGTAATCGGTGAGTTTCCACCGGGCGGCAAAGACCGCGACAAGATAAGCGATCAAGCTGATCACGATGCCGACGCTCGCCACCGTCGCGACGTAGTGGAACAGTGCGCCCAATGCCGCGAACCCGCTGCGCGCACCGACGACGAACGCCAGCGCGAAGACGCCGATCGGGGCGAGCCGCAGCACCCAGTCGATGACGATGACCATCGCGTCCGCCACCGCAGCGAAAAAGCGCGTGAGCAGGCTGCGCGGCTCGGGCGGCAGGCGCGTGATGGCGAAGGCGAAGACGAGCGCGAAGATGAGGAGTGGCAGGATCGCATCGCTCGCCGCGGAGGCGACGACGTTGGTCGGGATGATCGATTTGACGAATTCGGCAAAGGCCGGCGGCGGCGTCACCTGCCCCGTAGTCGTCAGCGCGCCCTTCAGCGCATCGGCCGCCGCAACGGGCATCGGCACGAGGGCGAGGAAGGTTGGCATCAGGATCGCGCCCATCACTGCACTCGCGCACATCACGCAGGTGATCCACACCAGCGCCCGCCCGGCCACCGCGCCAGCGCGTGCAGCCTCGGCGGTCTGGGCGATGCCGGTGATGAGCAGCGCGACGACCAGCGGGACAATCGTCATGCGCAGCCCGTTGAGCCACAGCGTCCCGACCGGATCGGCAATGCTGGCGGCCCCATCGGCCAGCCCTGGCGCCAGCGAACTTGCTCCGAGGCCGAGGACGAGCCCGAGAATGAGCGCGATGAGGATGCGGGTGGCGTTGGACATAAGGGTCTTGCTAGAGACCTCGGCGTTTCTGCGAAAGCGGGAATGACGAGGAGAATATTTTGAAAGCGCGCAATTATTTCGGCACCGACGGTATCCGCGGGCGCACCAATACCAGCCCGATGACGCCCGAAATCGCGATGAAGGTCGGTCAGGCGGCGGGCGCTTATTTCCTGCGCGGCGCGCACCGCCATCGGGTCGTGATCGGCAAGGATACCCGCCTGTCGGGCTATATGGTCGAAAACGCGCTGGTCGCGGGGTTTACCTCGGTCGGCATGGACGTCGAACAATTCGGACCGATGCCGACGCCCGGCGTCGCGATGCTCACCGCCTCCATGCGCGCCGATTTGGGCGTGATGATTTCCGCCAGCCACAATCCCTATCAGGACAATGGCATCAAATTGTTCGGCCCTGACGGGTACAAGCTGAGTGACGAGGCGGAAGCCGAGATCGAGGCGCTGATCGAATCCCCGCCCCGCCTTGCCGCATCGAAAGACATCGGCCGCGCGCACCGGGTGGAAGACGCCAACGGCCGCTACATCCACCACGCCAAGGCGACCTTTCCGCAGCATCTCCGCCTCGACGGCCTCAAGATCGCGCTCGATTGCGCCAATGGCGCCGCCTACAAGATCGCCCCGACGGCGCTGTCCGAACTCGGCGCGGAACTCGTCTGCATCGGTGTCGAACCCAACGGCCGTAACATCAACGACAAATGCGGCTCGACCGCGCCGCAGGTACTTCAGGAAACCGTCGTCGCTTCAGGCGCGCAGATCGGCATCGCGCTCGATGGTGATGCCGATCGGCTGATCGTCGTCGATGAGACTGGCCGCATCATCGATGGGGACCAGTTGATGGCGCTGATCGCCGGCAATTGGGCGCGCGACGGGCGGCTTAAAGGCGGCGGCCTGGTCGCGACCGTCATGTCCAACCTCGGCCTCGAGCGGTATTTGCAAGGGCAGAACCTCACGCTCGAACGCACCGGTGTCGGCGACCGCTACGTCCTCGAACGGATGCGCGGCGGCGGCTTCAATCTGGGCGGCGAGCAATCCGGCCACATCATTCTCGGCGATTACGGCACGACCGGCGACGGACTGGTCGCGGCACTGCAAATCCTTGCCGCGCTGGTCGAGGCACAGAAACCGGCCAGCGAAACGCTGCACCTGTTCGACCCGGTTCCGCAGTTGCTCAAAAACGTGCGCTACGAACGCGGTAGCAAGCCGCTCGATCGGCCCGACGTGCAAGCGGCCATCAGCGATGCCGAGGCCCGATTGACCGGAAGAGGCCGCCTGCTCATTCGCGCTTCAGGGACCGAACCGCTCATCCGCGTCATGGCCGAAGGCGACGATCAAGCACAAATTGAAGGCTTGGTTGGGGCGATCTGTGCCACAATGGAACAAAATCAATAGGTCTTCGGTCTAATTGTGCCGCCCCAAAATGGAACTTAACAGCCGCGCGGACGATGTAACCGCATAGAAACAAACAACAGGGACGGCGGCTCGCCACAGCCCTTCGGGATCGCAAAATATGCTGAAGCAGCTCGTAGCCTCCCAGGCCGCGAAGACCCTAGCCTTGTGCGTCTGTCCGGTGGTCACCGCCGGTGTGGTAGCCACCAAGGTGCCGCAGGTGCGCCGTGCCGTTCACAAGGCAACCGCACCGCGCCTCGCCGAGCGCCCGCAGCGTAGGCCCGCCGCTTTGTCGAATGTCGCGCTGCCGCCGTGCACGCCCGTTGCGCCATTCGCCACGTTGCCGCGCGTCGCAGCCGCCCTGCCGGCGGCGGTATTGCCCGAGCAGCCTGGACTGGTGCCGACCGCAGCGTCCGGACCCGAAAACACCGGCGCGGCCTATAATCCCGGTTTCTATGCGCCTGGCGCGTTCTTGCCAGGTCCCGGCGGCACCCTCGGTGGAGGCGGTACCGGTGGCGGCGGCGTTATCATTCCGCCGGGTGGCGGCGGTGGCGGCGTGGTTCCCCCCGCCCCTCCAACATCGGGTGTCCCCGAACCCGAGACATGGCTCCAGGTGCTCGCCGGCTTTGGCGTCGCTGGCGGTGCTTTCCGCGTCTATCGCGTCCGCCGGCAGCAAGCTCGCCTCGTCTGACTTCCACCGCCGCATCGCCGCCGCTATGGCCGGGCGATGCTTGAAATGCGGCCTGATTGCGAACGCTGTGGACGCGATCTGCCGCCCGATGGCGAAGCGCTGATTTGCTCGTTCGAATGCACCTGGTGCACGGGTCATGACCTGACCGAATGCCCCAATTGCGGCGGCACGCTCGAGCGCCGCCCGACCCGCGCGGCACACCTGCTCACTAAATATCCACCTTCTGCGGTGCGTAAGTGCAAAGCATGACCCCGCGCATCCTCATCATTGCCGGTTCGGACTCGGGCGGCGGCGCGGGGATTCAGGCCGACGTCAAGACCGTCACGATGCTCGGCGGCCACGCGATGACCGCGATCACCGCCCTGACCGCGCAGAATACTGTGGGCGTCGATGCCATCCAGCCCGTCTCACCGGACTTCGTCGTCGCGCAGATCGATGCCTGCCTGAACGATATCGGCGCCGACGCGATCAAGATCGGCATGCTCGGCTCGGTCGAAGTGGCGCATGCCGTCGCCGACCGGCTCGCGGACGTGAAGCTGCCGATCGTGTTCGATCCCGTCATGGTCGCGACGAGCGGCGCCGAACTCGCCGACGATGCGACGATCGAGGCGTTCGACCGCCTGCTGCGGCTGGCCACGATCGCCACGCCCAACCTCCCCGAACTCGCCGAAATGGCGTCAGGTGAGGACGAAATCGGTGCGGCACTGGCCCTGGTCGCGGCGCGCGGTTGCGCTGTCCTGATCAAGGGCGGCCATGGCGAGGAAGACCCGATCGCCGACGTCCTGGTCGAAACCGACAATATCACCACGTGGCAGGGCAGCCGTATCGATACGCGGCACAGCCATGGGACCGGCTGCACGCTGGCCAGCGCCATTGCGGTGTATCTCGCACGGGGTGCGACACTGCCGCAGGCGGTCGACCGCGCGCGCGATTTCGTGCGTCACGCGCTGCGTTCGGCCCCAGGACTCGGCCAGGGCGCGGGTCCGATGGGGCATCAGGATGTCCGCCTCGACACCGGTGAGCCGATGCGCCTCAATCAGGTCACACTGCCGTGCCGCGATTATGACGCCAGCGTCGATTTTTACCTGCGCCTCGGCCTGACCCAGATCGTCGACAGTCCGTCGAACGGCTATGCCCGTTTCGAGGCACCCGGCGGGGTCACCTTGTCGATTCACCGCGAGGACGGCGCGGTCGGCGCGACCACGCTCTATTTCGAAGTCGAAGCGCTCGACGAGCTGGTCCTCGCGCTTTCCCGCGACGGCGTCCACTTTGAACACCCGCCGATCGACCAGCCCTGGCTGTGGCGCGAAGCCCGGCTGCGCGATCCGGCGGGCAACATGATCTGTCTCTACCGTGCGGGCGAAAATCGCCGCTTCCCGCCATGGCGCGTGTAACCCGGCCCAGCCTCAAATATGCCCGCGCGCTGGGCGTAACGCCGGTGGCCGGTGTGGATGAGGCAGGCTGCGGCCCGCTCGCCGGGCCCGTCGTCGCCGCGGCAGTCATCCTGCCAGCCAAGGGCGTGCCCCGCGGGATCGACGATTCCAAGAAGCTGTCGGCCAACGAACGCGCGCGGCTGCACGGGCGGCTGATGCGTTGCGCGATCGTCGGCATCGGCATTGTCGAATCCGACGAGATCGACCGCATCAACATTTATTGGGCGCGGATGAAGGCGATGACGCTGGCCGTCGAGGCGCTGAGCGAAGCGCCCGCGCACGTGCTGGTCGATGGCAATCGCCTGCCGCGCTGGGACCGGTCGGCCACCGCTCTGGTCGGCGGCGACACCTTGTGCCTGTCAATCGCCGCTGCCTCGATCGTCGCCAAGCACACGCGCGACACCATCATGCTCGCGCATCACGAAGCGCACCCCCAATATGGCTGGGCGTCGAACAAGGGCTATGGCTGCCCGGCACATTTCGCGGCGTTGCGCGAATATGGCCCCACCCCGCTGCACCGCCAAAGTTTTGCGCCGGTCCAGCGCAGCGGTTTCCGTGTCGATGAGTCTTTCGCGCAACACGCCACCGGTTGAGTCCCTGATTCCGCCGGGACTCAACATCTTGTGTCGGGCTCTTCGCGTGTCGCTTATGGTTAACAAAAGGTTAAAATCGGCGCAGCATCCGCGTTGACCGCGGACTCCGGCGGACTCACCCTGTGCCCAACAAACAGGGACGAAGGGGCGAAATATGGGGGTCTTGGAGCGCGTCCGCGCGAAACCCAAAGCGGTCGAACTGCCGCTCGACACGATCATTCGTGACGATTGCATCGCGGCGATGGCGCGGCTGCCCGACGCCAGCGTCGATATGATCTTTGCCGATCCGCCGTACAATCTTCAGCTCGGCGGCGACCTGTTCCGGCCCGAGGGCGGCAAGGTCGACGCGGTCGATGACGAATGGGACAAGTTCGCCAGCCTCGCCGCCTATGACGCATTCACCGCGCAATGGCTGATCGAGGCCCGCCGCATCCTCAAGCCCAACGGCACATTGTGGGTCATCGGCTCTTATCATAACATCTTCAGGGTCGGCGCGAAGCTGCAGGATCTGGGCTATTGGATCCTCAACGACATCGTCTGGCGCAAGGCCAACCCGATGCCAAATTTCCGCGGCACGCGCTTCACCAATGCGCATGAAACACTGATTTGGGCGTCGCGTTCGGATGAATCGCGCTACACGTTCAATTATCGCGCGATGAAGACGCTCAACGACGAACTGCAGATGCGCAGTGACTGGTCGCTGCCGATCTGCGGCGGCGCGGAGCGGATCAAGAAGGGCGGCAGCAAGGCGCATCCGACGCAGAAGCCTGAGGCGTTGCTTTACCGCGTGCTCCTCGCCGCGACCAACCCGGGCGATGTCGTTCTCGATCCCTTTTTCGGCACCGGCACCACCGGCGCGGTGGCCAAGCGCCTTGGCCGCCACTTTATCGGCATAGAGCGCGACCCCGGCTATGTCGAAGTCGCGGAGGAACGCATCGCCGCCGCGCTGCCGCTCGATGAATCGGGCCTGCGCACGATGCAAAGCCCGAAGGCGCAGCCCAAGGTCGCGTTCGGCACGCTGGTCGAAACCGGCATGTTGCCCCCAGGCAGCACGGTCTTCGACACCAAGCGCCGCTGGTCGGCGACGGTCGGCGCGGACGGGTCACTGACCGCGGATGGCACCACCGGCTCAATCCACAAGCTCGGCGCGACGCTGCAGGGCCTGCCGTCGTGCAACGGCTGGACCTTCTGGCATTTCGAGCGTGACGGCGCGATCAAGCCGATCGACGCCTTGCGGCAGGACTACATTCTCGCCACCGAGCCCTGATGCCGCGCCATTTCCGCCCGACCGCCTTTGTCGATACGCCGATCGGTCTCGACGTCGAAGTCGCGCGGCTGGCCGGCGGACTGCAGTTCTTTTCGGCCTATGAGGTGATCGAGGGGGCATCGCGCCGCCTGATCGCTGCCGATGCTATCGCCGCAGAACTACGCGACGAGGGCGAGGCAGTGACCATTGCCAATCTCACCGCGCCGCGCCCTGCCCTCTCGCTCGGCGCGCGGACCATCCGCCTCGACCAGCCGCAGGTGATGGGTATCCTCAACGTCACGCCCGACAGCTTTTCGGACGGCGGCGCCTATTCCGACGAACCCGGCGCGATCCGCCACGGCCGCGCCATGGTCGGCGCGGGCGCGGCGCTGGTCGATGTCGGTGGTGAATCCACGCGCCCCAATGCCGATGCGGTGTGGGAAGGCGACGAGATCACGCGCACGCAATCGGTCGTCGCGGCGCTGGCGCAAGGCGGCACCACGGTTTCGATCGACACGCGAAAGGCCAGCGTGATGGACGCGGCGCTCGCTGCGGGCGCGGCGATCGTCAACGACGTCTCAGCCCTCAGCTTCGACCGCAAGGCGATCGACCTGCTGCGTGACCGCGCCGAACCGATCGTCATCATGCACTCGCCCGACGCGGCGAAGACACTGCACGCGGGCGGCACTTACGCCAACGTCCTGACCGAGGTTTATGACTGGCTGGCCGCGCGCATTGCCGCGCTTGAGGCTGAAGGTGTCGCCAAAAGCCGCCTGATCGTCGATCCCGGCATCGGGTTCGGCAAGGGGCTTGGCGAAAACCTGTCCCTCCTTAACGGCGCGGCGATTTTCCATGGTCTCGGCTGCCCGCTGCTCATTGGCGCCAGCCGCAAGCGCTTCATCGGTGCGCTGGCGGACGAAGTGCCCGCGAGCGCACGTTTGCCAGGCAGTCTGACCGTTGCACTCAAAGCGGCGGAGCAAGGGGCGCAATTGATCCGCGTTCACGATGTGCCCGAAACGGTACAGGCCCTGAAGGTCTGGCGCGGACTGCGCGACCGGGCGCTCTCGGGCGCGGCCTGAGCGGAAACTTGTAATTTACAGAATCTGCGGCTAAGGGCCGCCCCTTCGCGGGACGTGTCGCACGCTCCGCCTTCAATCATATGCGGAGTTAGACGGCCTTTTTATGCAAATCATGGTGCGCGACAACAATGTCGATCAAGCGCTTCGGGCGCTGAAGAAGAAGCTTCAGCGGGAAGGCGTTTATCGCGAAATGAAGTTGCGCCGGCACTATGAAAAGCCGTCGGAAAAGCGTGCGCGCGAACGCGCCGCCGCGGTGCGCCGCGCCCGCAAGATGGAGCGCAAGCGCGCCGAGCGCGACGGCGTCAAGTAAGTGAGTGATGTGACCGCGGTTCCGCTGCGCCCGATCAAAAAGGGCGCAGTGACGTGGTTGTGGCTGGGCGTTGCCGCCGCGGTGCTGGGCGCCGGCGCAGTTGCCTGGGCCGGCACGCCGAAGACCGTCACCTTGCCGACCGGGCTGCGCTATTCGGTGCTGAAGGCCGGCACCGGCGCGCACCCGGCGGACACCGACTTCGTGCTCGTCAAATACAAGGGCAGCCTGAAGGACGGTACGGTGTTCGACCAGCAGGAGCGCGCGCCCTTTCCGGTCAACCAGGTCGTCCCCGGCTTCAGCGAAGGCCTGAAGCAGATGCAGAAGGGCGGCAAATACCGCCTGTGGATCCCGCCGCAGCTCGGCTATGGTGATCGCCAGACGGGTCCGATCCCGGCCAATTCGGAACTGATCTTCGACGTCGAGCTGCTCGACATTCGCAGCCAGGCCGAAGTCCAGCAGCAGATGATGCAGCAGCAATTGCAGCAACAGCTTCAAAGCGGCGCGGCCACCGGCCAGCCGCAGGACCCGTCCGCACAGCCGGGCGGTCAGCCGCAGCCATAAACCGTAGCCGCGCCGGGCTCGCTAGAGTTCGGCGCTTTTCGGCTCGGCCTTGTGATCGATCCCCGAACGCGCCTCAAGCCCGACCTTGAGCATCGCGAGCAGCGGGTCGGCAAACAGCAGCCCGAGAAATCCGAACGCCGCGCCGAACAACAGCTGCGCCGCCAGCACCAGCGCCGGCGCGAGATCGACCGACTTCTTCGCCACCGTCGGCACCACCAGCCAGCCGTCGAGCAGCTGCACGCCGAGATAGACGGCAAACGCGTAGAGCCACAGATTGCCGCCCGCACTCAGGCCGACGAGGATGATCAGCATGCCCGACACGAGCGATCCGATATTGGGCAGGAACGCGAGCAGGCCGGTGATCAGCCCGAGCAGCGCCGCCATCGGCACGCCGCCGGCCCAGAGCAGCAGCCCGGTGCCGACGCCTTCCACCGCCATGCCGATCAACCGCCCGAGCATCAGCCGGCGCAGTGAATAGCCCATCTGCTCCAGCGTTGCGTAAATGCTTGCGCGGTGATGCATCGGAAACATCCACGCAAAACCGCGCTCGTAGCTCTTCGGCTCGATCGCGAGGAAGACGCCGAGGACCAGCATCATCACGCCCGATGTCACCGCGCCCAGAGTCGAACCGACGAACGAGGTGACCTTGCCCAGCGAGCCGAACACTTGCTTGCCGATTTCATTGGCGCTGTCCTCGCCCAGCAGCCCGTTGGCGTGCGCCAGCGCAAGCAGACGCTCCACTTGCGCGGTAACAATCACGCGCAAGCCGTCGGCCTGCGATGCCAACTGGTTGCCAGCGTACATCACCGTCCAGATGAGGAAGGCGACGACACCGATGACGACGATCGCCAGCCGCCAGCTACGTCCAATCGGCAGCACGCGCCCCAGCAGCCGCACGCCGCCGTCGAGCATCGTCGCCAGCACCACTCCGCCGAACACCAGCAGCGATGGCTGAGACAGGAAATAGGCTGCAATGACCGCGACGATCAGTCCGATCCACACGCTCGCGCGCTTCAATTCGGCGCGCACCACCGGGTCGCGCAATTCGTTGGGGCCCGGCGCTTCTCTGGGCCTTGGCGCAGCTCGTTGTCGCGGCGCCTGGGCCATCAGCCGTTCTTCGAGGGATGCAGACTGGTCCCCGCGCGACCGCTGCGCAGCCCGGTCAGCCAGCTGATCGGGTTCCACCAGGACGACGTTCCATCCATCGAAAAGGTGATGAATTCGGCGCGTCCGCCCAGATTTTCCCAGGGCACCGGCCCGCCAAGGCCTCGATACGGCTCGCCAGCTGGGAAGCGGCTGTCCGACGAGTTGTCGCGGTTGTCGCCCATCATGAACACATGGCCGGCCGGCACCATCGTCTCGACATAATCGTCGCCCGGCGACGTTCCGACGTCGATCGTGTCATAGCTCTTGCCGTTGGGCAGCGTTTCGCGAACGATCGTCAGCTGGCACCAATCCTTGCCCTGCCCGTCACGCACCAGCGCGCCGGGGTAGAAGCGCGGATCGCACGGATCGTTGGCGTCGACCGGGAAGCGTTTCACCACCGGCGCGGCGCGCTTCACGGGCTGACCGTTGAGGATCAGCACACCGCCCTGCACCGCGATGCGATCCCCGGGCAGGCCGATGACGCGTTTGATATAATCCTCACGGCTGTTCGGCGGGGTGATGATCGCGACGTCGCCGCGCTCGGGCAGATGGCCGAACAACCGCCCGGGGATGAAGCCGATCGGGTGGAAGGTCAGCGAGGCATACGACCAGCCATAGGGGAATTTGGTGACCACCAGCCGGTCGCCGACACGCAGGCCCGGCAGCATCGATTCCGACGGGATGTAGAACGGCTTGGCGATGAAGCTGTGAAAGCCCAACACCGCGAGGACGAGCCAGAAAATGCCCTTGGCCTCGGCCTTCCAATCGGTCTGTTTCTTCACTTTCTTGGTCACCGGGTCCTCGGCAGGGGTTTCGGCAATCGTCTCGCTGGTCACGCGGTGGCTTTCGGCAGTGCCTCGATGATCACAAAGGCCTGCGCCCAGGGGTGATCGTCGGTAAGCGTCAAATGAATTCGCGGCTCATAGCCTTCGGGGATGAGCGCGTCGAGCGCGGCCTTGGCCCCGCCCGCCAGCGCCAAAGTTGGTGCGCCCGAGCGTGCGTTGACCACGCCGATGTCCTTCATGAACACCCCGCGGTTAAAGCCTGTGCCGACCGCCTTGGAAAAAGCCTCCTTGGCGGCGAAGCGCTTGGCGTAGGTGCCCGCGCGGGTGAACGGGCGCTTGGCCGCCTTGGCGCGCTCGATGTCGGTAAACACGCGGTTCTCAAAACGCTCGCCAAAGCGATCAAGCGAATTCTGGATCCGCTCGATATTACAGAGGTCGGATCCGAGACCGACGATCACCCTTGGGTCACCGCGCCGCCGCCATGCGCGCCTTCATCTCGCGCACGCTCGCGGCCAACCCGCCGAAAATCGCCTCACCGATCAGGAAGTGGCCGATGTTGAGTTCGGCGACCTGCGGGATCGCCGCAACGGGGGCGACATTGTCGAATGTCAGCCCGTGCCCGGCATGCGGCTCGATACCGTTTTTCGCCGCCAGGGCGCTCATGTCGGCGATGCGACGCAGTTCTTCCGCCTGCGGCTCACCGGCCCGGTGCGCGTAACGGCCGGTGTGGAACTCGACAACGGGTGCGCCGAGGCGGATCGCCGCCTCGACCTGTTCGGGCGCCGGCTCGATGAACAGCGACACGCGAATGCCCGCGTCGCGCAATTTCGCCACCAGCGGGGTCAGGTTGTTGTGTTGGCCATAAGCATCGAGCCCGCCCTCGGTGGTCCGTTCCTCGCGCTTCTCCGGCACGATGCAGGCGGCATGCGGAAGGTGCCTGAGCGCGATGGCCAGCATCTCCTCCGTCGCCGCCATTTCCAAATTGAGCGGCAGGTCGACCTCGCCCATCAGCCGCGCGATGTCCTCGTCGCGGATGTGGCGGCGATCCTCACGCAGATGGGCCGTAATTCCGTCCGCCCCGGCTTCCGCCGCGATCCGCGCCGCGCGCACCGGGTCGGGATGCTCGCCCCCGCGCGCGTTCCGCACGGTCGCAACATGATCGATGTTGACGCCTAGGCGGAGGGACATGCGGCCGCCGAAAGTAGATCGTACGTGAAGCCCTTACCTTCCCACACTTCACCGAACGCGAAATCGTCAGCAGAGCGGTTTGTGAACACGATTACGACCAGATCGTCATCAGGAAAAATGAAGTTGCGCGCCTGCACGCCCCAAATTTCGCCATCGCGCTGGACAATGCGTTTGGCTTTAGCGCAGCCCTTGAGTTGCCCCGGAAACACCCATTGGCCGAGCGCCTGATAGCTGCCGTTCCCTTCGGGCTTCCATAGTTCGGCGAGCGCGGCAGGTTTCAGCAACTTGCCGGTCATGAGCGATCGATCGAAGCCGAAGACCGAACGCGCCGTGCCCAACAAACCCCCGGCAGCACCGAAACTCGAAAGATTAAACGTGGGTTCCGGCTTACCTGCGACGAAGCCCGGCACGCCGCGTTCACCTGGCTTCGCCATCGCCATGCCTGCGGGCCACGTGAGGCCGGGCTTGCTCAATCCGAAGGGGATATAGTCACAATTGTTGTAGCTGAACGCAGCGCCCGGCTGCGCCGGGCCACCTAGGCAAATGGCCAGGTCTGGCTGAGACCCCTTGTAAAACGACGGCACCCCGTCCGGGCCTGCTGAGGTTCGGTCCGGATTGGGCAACCCACTATGATGTGTCAGCAATTGCCGAACGGTGAGGTCGCCAAAACCCCCACGATCGGCGGCGTTGATGGCAACGGGCCTGTCCAACCGGTCAAGCGCAGGACCGGCTGCCCCTACAACGAGCGCCGCCGTCACCTGCTTGGTAATCGATGCCAGCCGCCACCGTTCGCCTGGTCTATGCGGCTTGCCGCCAGCCGGATCGATCGTGCCATAAGCCTTATCGAGGACGATCTTGTCGCCCTTGCCGATCAGTACTTCTCCCGCCAGCCGGTAGCGCAGCGCGACCTCGTCGACCGACTCCGCTGCCGCCGGGACGGCGCTCAGCGCCAGCACTAGCGCCAGCGGCGCGAACTTCACTTCCGGCTCCCTGGCTTCACCGCGGGCATCGCTGCCAGATCGGCTGGCAGCTTGTCCGCCTCATAGGTCGGTACATTGAGCCGGATCAGCGGGGTAAACGGCACCCCCAGATCGGCCTGGCCATTACTGCGGTCGACCAAAGCACACGCCGCCACCGTCACGCCGCCCTCCCGCGTCACCGCCTCGATCGCCTCGCGGCTCGACAGGCCCGTGGTGACGACATCCTCGACCATCAGAACGCGCTGCCCGGGTTTCAGGCGGAAGCCGCGGCGCAATTCGAATGTCCCCGTCGGCCGCTCGAGGAACACCGCCTCGACGCCCAGCGCGCGGCCCATTTCATGCCCGATGATGATGCCGCCCATCGCGGGGGAGACGACAATATCGATCGCGGCCGTAATCTTCGCCGCCAGCGCCTCGGCCAGCCGCGCGGCACGTCGCGGATCGGCCAAAACCCGCGCGCATTGCAGGTAATTGGGCGAATGCAGCCCGGACGACAGGATGAAATGCCCATCGAGCAGCGCCTCCGCTGCCCGAAACTCCGCCAGCACCTCTTCATCGGTCATAGTCACCCCGTAACGCCCCGAAACGACCGCGCCAACACCCTTCACAGCCGCGCCAGGCCTGCCTATAGGCCATGGACGCCGCGTTCGAACCACGCGCGATTCAAGGACCTGTCGTCGCAATGAAATTGTTTGCACCGCTGATGATCGCCCTCGGAATGGGCCTGGCCGCGCCCGTCGCGGCCCAGGCGCCCGCAGCGCCCGCTGCGACTCCGGTTGTCGCTGAACAACAGGCCGCTCCGGCCGCGCCTGCCGCCGCCGCCAGTGTTGCCAAACCCGAAGGTCCCATGCTGCCGAAACCGGTCGACCATATCGGCCAGCCGACGGCGGGCGCCATCGGTATCCAGCCGCAGGTCACCGAAAACGGCAAACGCGCCCTGTGGATGCACGACGACCTGCTGATCCCCGTGATCACCGTCATTTCGGTGTTCGTGCTGATCCTCCTGATCTGGACGATGCTCCGCTACAGCCGCCGTGCGAACCCGGTGCCGTCGACAACGACTCACCACACCTGGTTGGAAGTGGCTTGGACGCTCGTCCCCGTGCTGATCCTCGTCGCCATCGCCATCCCCTCGATCTCGCTGCTCGCCGCGCAGTACAAGCCGGCTGGCAAGGACGCGCTGACGCTGAAGGCGATCGGCAACCAATGGTATTGGTCGTACGAATATCCCGACAATGGCGGCTTCGAAGTCGTGTCGAACATGCTGCCCGACGACAAGGCCAAGGCCGCGGGCAAGCCGCGCCTGCTGGGCACCGACAACGCCATCGTCATCCCCGTCAACACGACGATCCGCCTGCTGACGACGGGCAACGACGTGATCCACAGCTGGGCGGTCCCCGCTTTCTGGACCAAGATGGACGCCGTCCCCGGCCGGGTGAACGAGACGACCTTCAAGGTCGATCGCATCGGCACCTATTACGGCCAGTGTTCCGAACTGTGCGGCGCGCGCCATGGCTTCATGCCGATCGAAGTGTCGGTCGTCAGCAAGGCCGATTTCGACAAATGGGTGCTGTCGAAGGGCGGCACTGTGTCGAACGGCAGTGCCGCGACCGCTGCCAAGGCCGCCAACGCCGAAGCCGGTGGCGGCGGACAGGCGCTGCAGGCGCCCGCCGCGGGAAACGCGTCCGACAGCGCGCTGAACGCTACCGCACCCGACAATGCTACCACGCCGGCCAAGGCCACGGGCACCGCCCCCGCCAACGCCGCCACTGCGAACCGCTGAGACCAAGACCATGACCGATATCGCCGCCACCCCGCACGACTTTCACGGGACCGCGCATCATCACGACGCGGATCACAAACCGGGCTTTTTTGCCCGCTGGTTCATGTCGACCAATCACAAGGACATTGGCACGCTGTACCTGATCTTCGCGATCGTCGCGGGGATCATCGGCGGGGCGATTTCGGGCATGATGCGCGTCGAACTCGCGACGCCCGGCATCCAGTGGCTCGAATATTGGGCGAACATCCACAACGGCCTGGTTGGCGGCAAGGCCGCGACGATGGACGAGGCCTATCACCTGTGGAACGTCCTGATCACCGCGCACGGCCTGATCATGGTCTTCTTCATGGTCATGCCGGCGATGATCGGCGGTTTTGGCAACTGGTTCGTCCCGATCATGATCGGCGCGCCGGACATGGCCTTCCCGCGCATGAACAATATCAGCTTCTGGCTGCTCGTGCCGGCGTTTATCCTGCTGCTCGGCTCGTCGTTCTTCTCGGGCGGCAGTGGCCTCGGCGCAGGCACTGGCTGGACGGTCTATGCCCCGCTCTCGACTTCGGGCTCGGTCGGCCCGTCGGTCGACATGGCGATCCTCTCGCTCCACCTCGCGGGCGCCTCGTCGATCCTCGGGGCGATCAACTTCATCACCACGATCTTCAACATGCGCGCACCGGCCATGACCCTGCACAAGATGCCGCTGTTCGTGTGGTCGGTGCTGGTCACGGCCTTCCTGCTGCTGCTCGCGCTGCCGGTGCTCGCCGCGGCGATCACCATGCTGCTGACCGATCGTAACTTCGGCACGACCTTCTACGATGCGAGCGGAGGCGGCGATCCGATCCTGTACCAGCACCTCTTCTGGTTCTTCGGTCACCCCGAAGTCTACATCATGATTTTGCCCGCCTTCGGCATCATCAGTCACGTTGTCTCGACATTCAGCAAAAAACCGATATTTGGTTATCTCGGTATGGCCTATGCAATGATCGCTATC
>DATJIN010000073.1:0-10326 GCA_035493275.1 Sphingomonas sp.
TCGTCGCCGTCGATATAGGTGATCGCCGATTGCGCCGACGCGGTCGAGGTGAAACCGGGATCGTAAGTGAACGCACCCGTATTCGCGTAGAATTTGCGGATGTCGACGACATCGGGTCCGACTGACCCGTGCATCACCGCATAATCCTGTTCCTTGCCGTCCAGAGCGAGCTTTGCGGTGTCAGCCATGAATGTCTCCTTGCGGCAGTGCAGCAATCGCATTGCGCCCGTTTACGCTATCGTCAAGCCGCCCCAGCGACTCCTCTCGACCGAGCAGCACGAGTACGTCGAAGATGCCCGGCGAAGTAGTCCGTCCCGTCAGCGCGGCACGCAGCGGCTGCGCCACTTTGCCGAGGCCAAGCCCTGCGGTTTCAGCGATCTGCTTGACCAGCGGCTCGAGCGTTTCGACCGTCCATTCGGCAACGCCGGCAAGGGCTTCGCGCACCTGCGCCACCAGCGCGCGGCCCGCATCGTCCAGGAGGCCAGCGGCCTTTTCCTCGAGCGCCAGCGGACGACTCGCAAAGAGGAAGGACGAACCGTCGGCGAGTTCGTTGACCGACTTCGCGCGCACCTTCAGGAACGGCATCGCCGCGGTCAGCCGGGCAACATCGCCGCCGCTCTGCGCCGCGACAAGGCCGGCCAGGCGCGCGTCATCCGCCTCGCGCAAATAATGCCCGTTCATATTTTCGAGCTTCTTGATGTCGAAGCGCGAGGGCGAGCGACCGACGTCCTTGATATCGAACCATTCGGTCGCCTGTTCGCGGCTGATGAATTCGTCGTCGCCATGCCCCCAGCCGAGGCGGAGAAGATAATTCGACAGCGCTTCGGGCAGGATGCCCATTTCGTCGCGATACGCCTCCACGCCGAGCGCGCCGTGGCGCTTACTGAGCTTCGCGCCGTCCTGACCATGGATCAGCGGCACGTGGGCATAAATCGGCTCGGGCCAGCCCATCGCATGGATCAGCGCGAGCTGCCGGAACGCGTTGTTGAGATGGTCGTCGCCACGGATGACATGCGTCACGCCCATGTCGTGATCGTCGACAACGACCGAGAGCATGTAGGTGGGTGTGCCATCGGAGCGGAGCAGGACCATGTCGTCGAGTTCGTCGTTGGCCACGGTTACGTTACCCTGGACCAAATCGGCGATGGTCGTCTCGCCGCCGCGCGGCGCCTTGAGCCGGATGACATAGGGCAGGTCGGGCGTATCGGTGCGGTCGCGCCAGCGTCCATCGTACCGCAACGGCTGCTTGTTGGCGCGCTGCTCGGCGCGCATCGCCTCAAGTTCCTCGGGCGTGGCATAGCAGCGATAGGCATGCCCCGCCGCGAGCAACTGATTGGCCACTTCGGCATGGCGCTCCGCCCGCGCGAACTGGTAGATTTCCGGCCCGTCCCAATCGAGCGCGAGCCAGCGCATGCCATCCAGAATCGCCGCGATCGCCGCGTCGGTCGAGCGCGCGCGGTCGGTATCCTCGATGCGCAGCAGGAACTCGCCGCCGTGGTGGCGCGCGAACAGCCAGTTGAATAACGCGGTGCGCGCGCCGCCAATGTGCAGAAAGCCGGTCGGCGACGGCGCGAAACGGGTGACAACCTTGCCGGTTGCCGGAACAGTTGCGCTCAAGCGCCAAGTCTCCATGAATGTGGCGGATGGCCACGATGATCGAGCGGCGCCCTAGCATGGCAGCCAAGGGGCTTCAAACGCTCGGGCTTCAACTGCACCCGCGCCGCTGGGGTGCGCGCGTCGAGGCTTGGCTGGAGGCCGAACGGGACGAGTTGTTCCTGTGGACCCCGGTGGCGCTCGGCGCGGGCGTGGCAGCGTGGTTCGTGCTCCTGTCGCCGGTGGAATGGCTGGCGTTTCTGGGCGCGTGCGCGGGCGTCGCCATGTTCGCGGCGGTGGCCGCGACCGGCACGCGATTGCGGCAGGTCTTGCTCTGGGCGGCCACGCTGGCGGCCGTGGGCTGCGGATTGAGCTGGTGGCGCGCCGAACACGTCGCCGCTCCGGTAATCGCACGGCCGATCGTGGCGCAGCTATCCGGCCGGGTTGAGCGCGTCGAACTGCTCCCGGCGCGGGAGATCGAGCGGCTGACGCTGGTCGATTTGGGTGAAGGCATGCCTGATCGGGTGCGCGTTTCGGTCGCGCTCGATCCGGCACCGCCGGCGATTCACGAGGGTGACAGGGTGAACCTGCGTGCGCGGCTGGTTCCGCCACAAGAAGCAGCGGTGCCGGGCGGTTACGACTTCCGGCGGATCGCCTGGTTCCAGCAACTCGGCGGGGTCGGCAAGGCGCTCGGCCCGATCAGCGTGACACCGGCCGAACGCGGCGGCCCGTCGCTGCGCGAACGCCTGTCGGCGCACATCCGTTCGCAAATCGCGGGGAGCGCGGGCGGGATCGCCTCCGCCTTTGCCAGCGGGGACCGGGGCGGCATTGCCGAGACCGACGAGGAGGCGATGCGCGCGAGCGGGTTGACGCATCTGCTGTCGGTTTCGGGGCTACACATTTCGGCGGTGGTCGGCGCGGCGTTCTTCCTGACCCTGCGGCTGCTCGCGCTTTGGCCGCGGCTGGCGTTGCGCTGGCCGCTGGTGGCGATTGCCGCAGGCGCGGGGGCGGCGGCGGGGATCGGCTACACGCTGCTCACCGGCGCCGAGGTGCCGACCATTCGCAGTTGCGTCGCGGCCGTGCTGGTGTGCGTCGGCATCGTGCTGGGGCGCGAAGCTTTCACGCTACGGCTTGTGGCAGCCGGAGCGCTCGTAGTGCTGCTCGCCTGGCCGGAAAGCCTAGTCGGTCCCAGCTTTCAACTCAGTTTTGCCGCCATTGCCACGATCGTCGCGCTGCACGAATTTCCACAGGTGAAGTCGTGGTTCGCGAAGCGCGATGAGCCGTGGTGGGCAAAATTCGGGCGCGAGATCGGGGCGCTCTTGCTAACCGGCTTGGCGGTCGAGATCGCCCTCGCACCAATCGCGCTGTTCCACTTCCACAAACAGGGTCTGTTTGGCGCGCTGGCCAATATCGTCGCGATCCCGCTGACGACCTTCGTCACCATGCCTCTCGAAGCGCTGGCGCTGCTGTTCGATCTGCTCGGCCTTGGCGGACCATTCTGGTGGGCGACGGGCAAGTCGCTCGAATTGCTGTTGTGGATCGCCCATGCGGTCGCGGGCTGGCCGGGTGCGAGGGCGGCGCTGGCAGACATGCCGGTCGGCGCGTTCGCGCTGTTCATCGCCGGCGGACTGTGGCTTGTGCTGTGGAGTACCCGCGTGCGGCTCGCTGGTCTGCTGCCAATCGCTATCGGCACGCTGATCGCCGCCGCCGCGCCGCCACCTGACCTGATCGTCACCGGCGATGGCAAACATCTGGCGGTTCGGCAGGGCGACGGCAGTTATGCGATCCTGCGCGACCGGGCGGGCGACTATGTCCGGCAAGTCCTCGCCGAACGCGGCGGGACGTTGAGCGAGCTGTCCGACCTTGATGGCAGCGACGGCGCCAGTTGCAGCGCCGACCTCTGCCGTGCGACGCTCAAGTACGGTCACCGCGTCTGGCACCTCATGGCGACCCGTTCGCCCTATCTGGTCGATCGCCCGCTATTCGAACGTGAGTGCGTCAGCGCCGACATCGTCGTCAGCGACCGTCGACTGCCTCCTTGGTGCCATCCGCACTGGCTGAAGGCCGATGCGCGGTTCCTCTCGAGCACCGGCGGATTGGCGATCACGCTCGCCGGCCCGTCGATCGCGGCGGTGAAAAGGCCCGGCGACGCGCACCCCTGGGTGCGCGCCTCCGAAATCAGTACCGGCGGAGCAGCCCGGCCAAACGACCCTGCACGCGGACGCGATCGGCGCGATAGCGCTGCGCCTCGTAACGGGCATTGGCGGGATCGAGACGAACATTCCCGCCCCCTTCCGCGTGGAAATATTTGAGCGTCGCTTCACTGTCATCGACCAGTGCGACGACGATATCGCCTTCGCGGCCAACCTCGGTCTTTCGGATCAGCGCGAAATCGCCGTCGAGAATACCGGCCTCGACCATCGAATCGCCCGACACTTCAAGCGCATAATGCTCGCCCGGGCCGAGTAATGCCGCGGGAACTTGCAGAGTGCTCTGCCCCTCGATCGCTTCGATCGGCAAACCGGCGGCGATGCGCCCGTGCAGCGGCAGGTCGATCACATTCTCGTTGGCCGCAACCGGCGCCTTGGGCGCGGGTGCCGCTGCTTTGGCACGTGCCTTGGCGACCTGCGGGCCGCGTTCGGGCGAACGGACCACTTCGAGCGCGCGGGCGCGGTTGGGCAGTCGCTTGAGGAAGCCGCGTTCCTCCAGCGCCGAGATCAGCCGGTGAACACCCGACTTCGACTTGAGCGTCAGCGCTTCCTTCATTTCCTCGAACGACGGCGAAATGCCGGTCTCGGCGAGCTTGTCTTCGATGAAGCAGATGAGCTGGTGCTGCTTGCGCGTCAGCATGGGGCAGACTCCTGGTCGCGAACGTTCCTGACACGTTATGTTCGCTTTTAATTCCCGTCAAGTCCCCATAAGTTCGCGCGTCGCGGCGGTGACATCGGCCTGCCGCATCAGGCTTTCGCCGACGAGGAAGCAGCGCACGCCATGCGCCGCCATCGCCGCGAGATCGGCGTGCGTGCTGAGCCCGCTTTCGGCGACGAATGTGCAGTCCGTGGGGGCGCGGCCAATCAATTCGTAAGTACGGTCGAAGCTGACCGAGAAATCGCGCAGATCGCGGTTGTTGACCCCGATCAGCCGCGATTTGAGATGGAGCGCGCGGTCCAGCTCATCGGCGCCATGCACTTCGACCAGCACGTCCATGCCGCGTTCGATCGCCGCGGCCTCGATTTCGGACATTTGCGCGTCGTCGAGCGCGGCGACGATGATCAGGATCGCGTCCGCACCGATCGCCCTGGCTTCGGCGACCTGCCACGGATCGATCATGAAATCCTTGCGGATCACCGGCAAATCACAGGCGGCGCGCGCGGCGACGAGGTAATCTTCATGACCCTGGAAATAGTCGGCGTCCGTCAGCACCGAGAGGCACGCTGCGCCACCTGCCGCATAGGCGCGAGCATGATCGGCCGGGTCGAAATCGGCGCGGATCAAGCCTTTGCTGGGCGAGGCCTTCTTGATTTCGGCGATCAGGCCGTAGCCGGGAGCATTGTCGAGCGCGGCGCGAAACCCGCGCGGCGCGGTCTGCCCCTTGGCCAGTTGGTCGAGATCAGCGATCGACCGCTGCGCACGCCGCGCCACAACTTCGTCGCGCTTGGTCGCTAGAATGCGTTGCAAGATATCGGTCACGCGAACACCGGCTTGCCCATGCGGATCAGCGGCACGTCGACCCCGTCGACATGATCGGTGACGCGCTCGATTTCGACATAGCCACGCTTGCGGTAGAGCGGTTCGCCTGCGAGCGTCGCCATCAGCTCGACGCGCTTGAATCCTTCGATGGCGGCGGCGCGCTCGGCGGCGTCGAGGACCAGTGTGCCCACCCCGCGCCGTACGAAGTCGGGATGCGTATACATCGCCCGGACGCGTGCCGGCTCGGTCGCCGGATCGAGCAGGCGCGGCTGGCGTTCGACGATGCCCTTGTCGCCGCCATACATTGTCGCGCGACGGCTCCATCCGCCGCAGCCGGCCAGCGTCGCGTATTCATCCTCGACGACGAAATAAGTGCCGTCCTCGACCAGCTGACGGTCGAGGCCCATCACTTGATGGCTCGCGACGACGGCCTCGGGCGACAGGAAATCGCCCTGCAATTGTTCGATGGCGAGGCGCATCACCCCTTCCATCGCCACCAGATCGTCGCGCCCCGCGATGCGCAGCTTCAATAGGCGATCCAGCAATCGAGCAGCGCTTTCGCCAGCCCCTTGTCGATCGCCTCGGCGGCCTCTTCGACCCCGTCCTGCCAGTCGCGTGCGTGGCCGGCGACGATCAGCGCGCCCGCCGCGTTGAGCAACACGGCGTCCCGATAAGCGCCCAGCTCGCCCGACAGCAGCAACCGCAGCGCGCCCGCATTATACGCCGCATCCCGGCCCCGCAGCGCCTCGAGCGAATGACGGCCCAGCCCCGCTTCCTCGGGGGTCATCGTGCCGCTGGCGCCGCCATAGCGCCACCAATGACTGCGCGCCGCCACCGACAATTCATCCAGCGGCTCTTCGCCCGCGACCAGCAAGGCATCATCGGCGCCGAGCAGGGTCAGCGCCTCGCCGACCACCGCCAGATAATCGGGCCGCGCAATACCGATCAACTGGCGCCGGACGCCCGCCGGGTTCGCCAGCGGGCCGATCAAATTGAAGATGGTCCGGCGCCCGATCTTGCGGCGGAGGGGCGCTAGTTTGGCAAGCGCAGGATTGTGTGTCTGCGCGAACATGAAGGCAATGCCGAGATCGGCGAGCGTTCGTTCCGCAGTCTCACTCGCGCGGTCGAGGTCGAGGCCCAGAGCTTCGAGCGTGTCCGCGGCCCCCGCCTTGGAGGAGGCCGCACGATTGCCGTGCTTGGCAACCGGCACATCACAGGCCGCGACGACGATCGCGACGGCGGTGGACACGTTGAGGCTGTGGCTGCCGTCGCCGCCCGTGCCGCACACGTCGATCGCACCTTCGGGGGCCTTGACCGGCACGACCCGCGCGCGGAGCGCCTGCGCCGCCGCGGCGATTTCCACCGCCGTTTCGTCACGTTCGGTCATGTCGGTCAGGAAGCGCGCAGCATCGGCCTCCGCCACGGCACCATCGAGCAACGCGCCGAACGCCGTGCGCGCCGTATCCGCATCCAGCGGCGTGGTCGCGTCAGGCAGCACGGGCCAGATCCTTGGGCGTTAAGCCGGCAAGACGCATGAAATTGGCGAGCATGGCATGGCCGTGCTCGGTCGCGATGCTTTCCGGATGGAACTGGACGCCGTGGATCGGCAGCGTCGCGTGGCGCAGGCCCATGACGCTGCCGTCGGGCGCGGTCGCGTTGACGACCAACTCGGCGGGCGTGTTTTCGACGATCAGCGAGTGATAGCGCGTCGCGGTGAACGGCGATGGCAGTCCGGCGAACAGCCCGGTGCCGTCATGGGTCACGGGCGAAGTCTTGCCGTGCATCAGGCCGCCGCGGACGACCTTGCCGCCGAAATGCTGGCCGATCGCCTGATGGCCTAGGCAGACGCCGAGCAGCGGCTTGCCCGCGTCAGCGCAACCGGCGACGAGATCGAGACTGACACCCGCCTCGTTCGGCGTCTTCGGCCCCGGCGAAATCAGGAAGCCTGCCGCGCCGCTCGACAGTGCCTGCCCGGCGGAGATTGCGTCGTTCCGCACGACCTCGACCTCGCTGCCCAGTTCCAGCAGATAATGGACCAGATTGAAGGTAAAGCTGTCGTAATTGTCGATGACCAGGATCATGGTGACGGGGTTGCCAAGAGCTTCGCCAGATCGGCCTTCCAGAACTTGCCCCAAGTGTGCGTCCCATGCCCCCTGGTTTCGGCGCTGGCGGGGATCAGGCGGAAGGTCGCGCGCGGCATCTGCCCGACCATCTTTTCGGCAATGCCGAGTTCGGGCGGGTTGATGAAGTCGTCCGCCGAATTGATCCACAGCACCGGCACGGTGATCTTGGACAAGCCTGCTACCGACGGATCGTAATTGCGTGAGGCATCGTACCAATAAATCGAATTGTTCGCGTCGACGCCCTTGCCGCGCGCAGTGAACGCGGCATCGAGCGCCGCTTCGGCAGCTTCGCGCGTTGGGAATTGCGCCTGCAGGGCGACCGGATTGCCGCCCGCGATCACCGACAGGTCGGCGACGGTGCGCATGCCCTGCGCCGGCTGCTCCTTATACTCCCCGCCAAGCCACGCCGGGTCGGCCTTGATCGCGTCGATCGACATTTTGCGCCACATGCGGTTGCGCCCGGCGATGGCGACGGGCTGACAGGCGAACGGCGCGAGGCGCTTGGCGAAGCCTGGCTGGGTCGTGCCCCAGACGAACGCATGCATGCAGCCCATCGAGGTGCCGAGGATCAGTTGCAGTGAGGTTACGCCCAACCCCTCGGTCAGCATCCGCTTCTGCGCCGCGACCATGTCGTCATAGTCATAGGCCGGGAATTTCATGTGCATCCCGTCGGACGGCTTGGACGAGCCGCCGTGCCCCAGATTGTCGGGCAGGATCACGTACCACTTCGTGATGTCGAGCGGCTGGCCGGGACCATAGAGTTCGTCCGCGAACTGGGGCGCGAGGAACTGCTTGCCCGTACCGCCGGTGCCGTGGAGCACCATGATCGCGTTATCGACCTGCCCCTTGGCGTCGCGGTGCGGCGTGCCAAGCGTGGTGTAGTGCATCCGCACATCCATCCGCTCGCCGGTCTTGAACGCAAAGCCCTTGAGCGTCGCGTCGCCTTCCCTGGTCGGCCACACTTTGGAAGGTGCCGCAACCGGCGTTACGGGTTGCGCAACCGCGGGAACGGCGGCGAGCGCCAGCGTAATAGCAAAACTCTTCATCGTGCCCCTCATTGTCCGAACCCCGCCTCGCCGGCCAGTCTCTGCGCCTCGCGCGCCGCCGCGAACAGCGCGCCGGCCTTGGCTTCGCATTCGCGCTGTTCATAAGCCGGATCGCTGTCCGCGACGATGCCCGCGCCTGCCTGCACGTGCATGACCCCGTCCTTCACCACCGCGGTGCGGAGGACGATGCAGCTGTCCATGTTTCCATCGGGGCTGAAATAGCCGACGCCGCCGGCATACGCCCCACGCGTTTCGGGTTCGAGTTCAGCGATGATCTCGCACGCCCGCACTTTCGGCGCGCCGCTGACCGTCCCCGCTGGGAAGCCCGCGAACAGCGCGTCGAGCGCGTCCTTGCCCTCGGCCAACTGGCCGGTGACGTTGGAGACGATGTGCATCACATGGCTGTAGAATTCGACCATATAGCTGTCGGTGACGGTCACGCTGCCGCCCGCGGTCACGCGCCCGACGTCGTTGCGGCCGAGGTCGAGGAGCATGAGGTGTTCGGCGCGCTCCTTGGGGTCGGCAAGCAAGTCGGCGCGGTTGTCCGCATCCTCGCGCTCCGATTTGCCGCGCGGACGCGTGCCGGCGATCGGGCGGATGGTCACCTCGCCGTCGCGCACGCGGACGAGGATTTCGGGGCTTGAACCAATCAGCGCAAAGCCGGGCAGATCGAGGTGGTAGAGGAACGGCGACGGATTGATCCGGCGCAACGCGCGGTAGAGATCGAATGGCGGCTGCGCGAACGGCGTGGTGAAACGCTGGGCAAGGACGACCTGGAAGATGTCGCCCGCCGCGATATAATCCTTGGCCGCCGCAACCATCGCGGCATAGCGGCCGTCAGGCATGGTCGGCGTGAGAATCGCCGCCGTCCTAGGTGCGATACCGCGTTGCGACGCTGAAACGGGGCCCGCTAAGCGCGCCATCGCCGCCTCAATCCGTTCGACCGCGCGATCCGCATCGCCGCCCGGCCAGACCGGTGCGACGAAGAACAATTGGTCTGCCAACCGGTCGAACACCAGGATAAGCGTCGGCCGCGCAAAGATCATGTCGGGCAGGCCGATCGGATTGGCGGACGGACGCGGCAGGCGTTCGATCAGGCCGACGGTTTCATAAGCGAAATAGCCGACCAGCACCGCCAGCGCGGGCGGCAATTCGGGCGGCACGTCCAGCCGGCATTGGGCGACCAAGGTGCGCAAGGCCGCGATCGGCTCGCCCGCATCCTGAAACGCATCCCGGTTATGCGCCCAATCGCGATTGATTTCGGCCCGCGTCCCATCGGCGCGAAACAGCAGATCGGGGCCCAAACCCAACAAGCTATAGCGCCCGCGCGACCGTCCCCCCTCGACGGATTCCAGCAGGAAATCGCCGCGTCCGGGTTCGATCAGCTTGAGCGCCGCCGAAACCGGTGTTTCGGTGTCCGCGACGACGCTACGCCAGACGAGCGCGCCGCGCCCGTCCTTCAGCGCAGCGCGCGCCGCCTCGTCGCTCACTGCCCCCCGCCGGCAAGGCTCCGCTTGATCGCCACGATCTTCGACGCGTCGCGCTTCACGCCAACCTGGCTCTTCACCGCGGTCATGAACTGCTGGACATATTCGTCGCGCGCGCTGCCCGACAGCGCCTGCTGGACGGTGCCGATCAAGCCCGGTGCCTCGGCAAGGTTGCCCGGCTCGACCTTGTCCACCGTTACGACCAGCCAGCCGCCATTGTTCGGCGCCTGCAACAATTTCGCGCGGCCCTTCTGCATCGCAAACATCAGCGCGAGCGGCGGCGGCGCCTTGCCCTGATCGCGCAGGATTTCGAGGCGACGCCCGCCCATCACCTGGACCGGCGGCAGCTTGACGCCCGCGGCGGCAACCGCCTGGTCGAGCGGCTTG